>JBDTVC010000322.1:0-5160 GCA_040007475.1 Burkholderiales bacterium | reverse complement strand
GCGACGCGCTGAAGCAGCGAAAGAGCAGCGACACACGAACGACAGCAACGGGCCGGCAGCGGACTTGCGGCGAGCGAGTTTCATTTCAGACCGTCCCTCGGTTCGTGATCGGTTTCATGGAGGCATGTGGGGGGCTGGGTTGTCCCCACTCTAGGAGCCTGCCCATCGCCTGCGTTGATCCAACGCAAGGCGCACTGCTGTGCGTCGTCGCGATCGCGCGGTGGCGCGTCGCACCGCCGCGCAGAATGCGCGCATGACGACGAACAAGCCCACCGGCGCGCCGCCGGCTCCGCCCGGGCCGCCGTTCGCGCTGCGGCCCGGCAACTTGTGGATGGTGATGCTCGCGCTGGTGGCGCTGTTCTGGATGCGCGACCTGTGGGTCACGTCGACGCAGGTGCAGCCGATCCCGTACAGCGAGTTCCTGACCCACCTGAAGGCCGGCCGGCTCGAGTCGATCGCGATCGGCAGCCAGTTCATCGAGGGCAAACTCAAGACGCCGACCCCTGACGGGCGCACCCGCATCGTCACGACGCGCGTGGCCCCCGATCTCGCGCGTGACCTCGCGCCCTACGACGTGCGCTTCGAGGGCGTGGTCGAGAACACACTGTTGCGCGACCTGCTGTCGTGGGTCGTGCCGGCGTTGCTCCTGCTCGGTGTGTGGGCCTTCATGGCCAAGCGCATGGCCGCGCAGGGGGGCTCGGCGGCCTGGGTGCGCTGCTCTCGGTGGGCAAGAGCCGCGCCAAGCTGCATTCGGAAACCGACGTGAAGGTCAGCTTCGACGACGTGGCCGGCGTCGACGAGGCCAAGGCCGAGTTGCGCGAGTCGGTCGACTTCCTGAAGAACCCGAAGGCCTACGGGCGGCTCGGCGCCCACATGCCCAAGGGCATCCTGCTGGTCGGCCCTCCCGGCACCGGCAAGACGTTGCTGGCGCGTGCGATGGCCGGCGAGGCCGGCGTGCCGTTCTTCAGCATCACCGGCTCGGAGTTCGTCGAGATGTTCGTCGGCGTCGGTGCGGCGCGCGTGCGCGACCTCTTCGAGCAGGCGCGTGCGTCGTCGCCATGCATCATCTTCATCGACGAGCTCGACGCGCTCGGCCGTGCGCGCGGCATCGGCCCGCTCTCCGGCGGCCACGACGAGAAGGAGCAGACGCTGAACCAGCTGCTCGCCGAGATGGACGGGTTCGACGCCAGTTCCGGCGTGGTCATCCTCGCCGCGACCAACCGCCCCGAGATCCTCGACCCCGCGCTGCTGCGCGCCGGCCGCTTCGATCGCCAGGTGCTCGTCGATCGCCCCGATCGCAAGGGCCGCGCCGACGTGCTGCGCGTGCACCTGAAGAAGGTCACGCTGGCCACCGACATCGATCCCGACGCCGTCGCCGCGCTCACGCCCGGCTTCGCCGGTGCCGACCTCGCGAACCTCGTCAACGAGGCGGCGCTGCTCGCGACGCGGCGTGGCGCCGAGGCGGTGGCGATGGTCGACTTCACGGCTGCGGTCGAGCGCATCGTCGCCGGTCTGGAACGCCACCAGCGCGTGCTCGGCGCGACCGAGCGGCGCACGGTCGCCGTGCACGAGATGGGCCACGCGCTCGTGGCGATGACGCTGCCGGGCACGGACCCGGTGCACAAGATCTCGATCATCCCGCGCGGCATCGGCGCGCTCGGCTACACGATGCAGCGGCCGAGCGAGGACCACTACCTCGCCACGCGCAACGAACTGCGCAACCGGCTGGCCGTGCTGCTCGGCGGCCGGGCCGCCGAGGCGCTCGTCGTCGGCGAGGTCTCCACCGGCGCGGCCGACGATCTGGTCAAGGCCACCGACATCGCGCACGACATGGTCGCGCGCTACGGCATGTCGCCCGAGGTCGGCCAGGTCGTCTACGAGCGGCAGCAGCCGCGCTTTCTGGAAGTCGCCGACGGCATGGGTCTGGACCGAGGCCTGTCCGAGGACACGGCGCGCCGCATCGACGCGGCCGTGCGCGCACTTGTCGACGAGGCCTTCACCCGCGCGACCTCGGTGCTCACCGAACGCCGCGCGCTGCTCGACGAGGGCGCGGCCGGCTGCTCGCGCACGAGACCCTGACGGAGGCGGAACTCATGCCGCTGGCCGATGCGGCGCGGCGGCTCGCGGCACCCGCGTGAGGCGAGCCGGCGGCGCGGCTCAGGCCGCGCCCTCGGTCGGCATCCAGCGCCGTAGGTGCGAGGCGTTCGCGCCGCGGTGCGCCTTCGCGCGCGAGAGCTCGGCGCGTGCGACGGTCCTCAGGTGCACCTCGTCGGGCCCGTCGAGAAACCGCATCGCGCGGCCCCAGCTCCACAGGCGTGCGAGCGGCGTGTCGGGCGTGAGGCCCATCGCGCCGAAGACCTGCATCGCGCGGTCGAGCACCTGCGTCTGCAGCCGCGCGGCGACGAGCTTGATGGCGGCCACGTCGACGCGCGCCGCGGCGTTGCCGTGGCGGTCCATGCGCCACGCGGCGCGCAGTACCAGCAGCCGCGCCTGATCGATCTCGACGCGCGACAGTGCGATCCAGTCCTGCACGTTGGCGAAGTCGGCCACGCGACCGCCGAAGGTGCGGCGCTCGAGCGCGCGCTCGCACATCAGCTCGAGCGCGAGTTCGCACTGGCCGATGCTGCGCATGCAGTGGTGCACACGGCCCGGGCCGAGTCGCGCCTGCGCGAGCGCGAAGCCTTCGCCCTCGGCGCCGAGCCGGTTCGCGGCCGGCACGCGCACGTTGCGGAACACGAGTTCGCAGTGGCCTTCGATGGCCTGGTGGTCCATCACCGGGATGTTGCGTTCGATGTGCAGGCCCGCTGACTCCATCGGCACGATCAGGATCGAGTGGTGCGCGTGTGGCCCGCTGCCCGTACTGCTGCGGCCCATCACCAGCACCACGCGGCACAGCGGGTGCGCCGCGCCGGTGATGAACCACTTGCGGCCGTTGATCACGTAGTCGTCGCCGTCGCGCTCGATGCGGGTCTCGATGTTGGTGGCGTCGGACGACGCCACGTCGGGCTCGCTCATCGCGAAGCACGAGCGGATCTCGCCGGCCAGCAATGGGTTCAGCCAGCGCTCGCGTTGCATCACGCTGGCGAACAGCTGCAGCAGTTCGATGTTGCCGCTGTCGGGGGCGCTGCAGTTGAAGACCTCGGCGGCCCACGGTATGCGGCCCATGATCTCGCACAGCGGCGCGTAATCGACATTGGACAGGCGCGTGCCGGGCTGGCCGTCGCGCAGCGAGGGCAGGAACAGGTTCCAGAGCCCGAGGGCACGGGCCTGCGCCTTCAGCGGCTCGATCACGTCGAGCGGGTAGACGCCGGCATCGGCGTAGCGATGCCATTCGGCCAGCGAGGGCAGCACCAGGTCGTCGATGAAGCGCTGCAGCCGTTCGGCCAGCGCGGCGCCCTGCGGGCTCGGGTCGAAATCCATGGGCAGCACTTTGCAGCAAGCAATGCCGGCGGCCTTGCGCGGCGTCAATGTAAACGCGGCTTGCGCTCCGTCAAGGTTTCGCGAGCCGGCCGACGATAAGGTGCATGCACCATGAACCTTCAAGATCAACGCAGGGAGTTCGCATGAACCGTCATCGCATCGCACGCAGTGTGCGTCGCCACGCTCTCGTGGTCGGCCTGGCGGCCGGCCTGTCGTCGTCGCTGTTCGCGGCCCCAGCCGGCAAGGCCCTCGCCCCCGGTGACTTCGGTCCGCCACGCGGCGCACCGATCCGCGCGGTGCTGACCAGCCCGCCCAACGTGCCGCCGCCGACCAACCGCAGCTACCCGGCCAAGGTCATCGTCGAGCTCGAGGTGGTCGAGAAGGAGATGCAGATTTCCGAGGGCGTGAACTACACCTTCTGGACCTTCGGTGGCACGACGCCGGGCAGCTTCATTCGTGTGCGCCAGGGCGACACGGTCGAGTTCCACCTGAAGAACCACCCGAGCAGCAAGATGCCGCACAACATCGACCTGCACGGCGTGACCGGGCCGGGCGGCGGCGCGGCCTCGAGCTTCACGGCGCCGGGCCATGAATCGCAGTTCACCTTCAAGGCGCTCAACGAAGGCATCTACGTCTACCACTGCGCGACCGCGCCGGTGGGCATGCACGTGGCCAACGGCATGTACGGCCTGATCCTGGTCGAGCCGCCCAAGGGGCTGCGGAAGGTCGACCGCGAGTACTACGTGATGCAGGGCGACTTCTACACGACCGGCAAGTACCGCGAGAAGGGCAACCAGCCCTTCGACATGGAGAAGGCGATCGACGAGAAGCCCACCTACGTGCTGTTCAACGGCGCCGAAGGTTCGCTGACCGGCGACAAGGCCCTGAAGGCCAACGTCGGCGAGAGCGTGCGCCTGTTCGTCGGCAATGGTGGGCCGAACCTGGTGTCGAGCTTCCACGTCATCGGTGCGATCTTCGACGAGGTGCGCTTCGAGGGCGGCACCAACGTGCAGACCAATGTGCAGACGACGCTGATCCCGGCTGGCGGTGCGGCGATCGCGAAGTTCAAGGCCCGTGTGCCGGGCAGCTACGTGATGGTCGACCACTCGATCTTCCGCGCGTTCAACAAGGGCGCGCTGGCGATCCTGAAGATCAGCGGCCCCGAGGACAAGACGATCTACTCCGGCAAGGAGCTTGACTCCGTCTACCTCGGCGATCGCGCCGGTGCGAACCTGGACGCAGTGACCAAGGCCACGGCCTCGTCGGCCAGCGGCACGCTGTCGCTGCAGGACCAGGTGCATGCCGGTGAGGCGCTGTTCGCGGGCACGTGCTCGGTGTGCCACCAGGCCAACGGTGCTGGGTTGCCGAACGTGTTCCCGCCGCTGGCGAAGTCGGACTACCTCGCCGCCGATCCGAAGCGCGCGATGGACGTCGTGCTGCGTGGCCTGACCGGCAAGCTCAAGGTCAACGGCAGCGACTACGACTCGGTCATGCCGCCGATGAACCAGCTCAACGACGACGAGGTCGCGAACATCCTGACCTACGTGCTCAACAGCTGGGGCAACCCGGGCGGCCGGATCTCGACCGACGACGTGAAGAAGGTCCGTGCGACCGCAGCGCCCGCCGCGGCACCGGCGCACTGACGTGAAACTCACCGCGTTGAGCTGTGAGGGGATGGCGGCTGCCGGCCCGTTGCTGACGTTCGTGAATGACCGCCTTGCATGCAACCGTCTGCGCGAG
>JBDTVC010000321.1:0-5213 GCA_040007475.1 Burkholderiales bacterium | reverse complement strand
CTGATCGGCACTGTGACGACCGGCTTCCTCGGCATGAACCTGCTCGCCGAGGCCGAAGCGCCGATCGAGCGCAAGCTGTGGATCTTCATGGTCGTGTTCGTGCTCACGACCGTGCTGACCTTCTACACGATGGCCAAGTCCAAGGGGCTGTCTGACTTTCTGGATGCACTGTCCGACGACCGCCTGTCGACGTGGCAGAAGCTCAGGGCGCTCGCCGCCGTGTGGCGCCGATCGTCGGACTGATGGACCTCACCGACCTCTCCGCCAGCACCCTGGCGCGCGCGATCGCCGCGCGCGAGGTCTCGTGCCGCGAGCTGATGCAGGCCACGCTCGCGCGCATCGCGGTGGTCAACCCGGTGCACAACGCGATCGTCAGCCTGCGCGACGGCGACGTGCTTTTGCGCGAAGCCGAGGCGTGCGATGCCGAACTCGCCCGTGGCGAGCGTCGTGGCTGGATGCACGGCCTGCCGCAGGCGATCAAGGACATCGCGCCGACTGCCGGCCTGCGTTCGACGATGGGCTCGCCGCTGCTGCGCGACTTCGTCCCGGCGCACGACGGCTTGCTCGCGCAGCGCATGAAGGCGGCCGGCTGCATCGTGATCGGCAAGACCAACACGCCGGAGTTCGGGCTGGGCTCGCACACGTTCAACGAGGTCTTCGGCGTCACGCGCAACGCCTTCGACGTGAGCAAGTCCGCAGGCGGCAGCAGCGGCGGTGCCGCGGTCGCGCTGGCCACGCGCATGCTCTCGGTCGCCGACGGCAGCGACTTCATGGGCAGCCTGCGCAACCCGGCCGGCTGGAACAACGTGTTCGGCCTGCGCCCGAGCCAGGGCCGCGTGCCGCAGTGGCCGGTGGCCGACGTGTGGGTGACCCAGCTTGGCACCGAAGGGCCGATGGGCCGCACGGTCGAAGACGTGGCGCGCCTGCTCGATGTGCAGGCCGGGCCGGATGCGCGCCTGCCGCTCTCACTGGCGCAGCACGCGTCGTTCGCCGATGGATTGGACCAGGTCGAGGGGTCGCGCGCGGCCATCGGCTGGCTCGGCGATCTGAACGGCTACTTGCCGATGGAGCCCGGCATTCTCGAGGTCTGCGAACAGGCGCTGAATCGTCTCCAAGGTCTGGGCTGTGCGATCGAGCCGACGGCGCTCGGCCAGGCCCCCGAGGCCGTGTGGGACGCCTGGCTCGTGTGGCGCCGATGGCTCGTCGCCGGCCGTATCGCGCCGTTCCTGGGGAAAGCGTCGAACCGCGCGCTGATCAAGCCCGAGGCGCTGTGGGAGCACGATCAGGCCGCCGGCCTGACCGGTGCCCAGGTGCTGCACGCGAGCGCACAGCGCAGTGTGTTCCACCAGCACCTGCTCACGCTGTTCGAGCGCTTCGACGCGCTCGCGCTGCCGGTCGCGCAAGTCTGGCCGTTCGACGCGGCGCTGCGCTGGCCCACGCACATCGCCGGGCGCGAGATGGACACCTACCACCGCTGGATGGAGGTGGTGATCTACGCCACCTTCGCCGGCCTGCCGTGCATCAGCGTGCCGGCGGGGTTCGATGCCCGCGGCCTGCCGATGGGGCTGCAACTGATCGGCCGGCCGCAGGGCGAGGCGGCGCTGCTGCGGCTCGCCAAGGCTTACGAGCAGGCGGCGCAGGATGTGTTGGACATCAAGCCGTCAGCTTGAGCCCGAGGATGCCGAGCACGATCAGGCCCAGGCAGGCCAGCCGCAGCGGCGCGGCCGAGTCGCCGAGCAGCACGATTCCGAGGATCACCGTGCCGACGCTGCCGATGCCGGTCCAGACTGCGTACGCGGTGCCGACCGGCAGGTGCTTCATCGCCAGCCCGAGCAGCACGACGCTGGCGACCATCGCGCCGATGGTCAGCGCGCTGGGCACCGGCTTCGTGAAGCCTTCGGTGTACTTCAGGCCGATGGCCCAGCCGACCTCGAACAGGCCGGCGAAGAAGAGAAGCGTCCAAGGCATCGAGGTCTCCCGTGATGGCCTAGAGTCTAGGGCTCGCAACGGAGCGCGTTCATGACCCACAGGATTCGTGTCGGCGTCGGCGGCTGGACCTTCGAGCCGTGGCGCAGCAACTTCTACCCGGCCGGGCTCTCGCACGCCCGTGAGTTGCACTACGCGAGCCGCCAGCTCACGGCGATCGAGATCAACGGCACCTACTACAGCTCGCAGAAGCCCGCCACGTTCGCGAAGTGGCGCGACGAGACGCCCGACGACTTCATGTTCTCGCTGAAGGCCTCGCGCTTCGCGACGAACCGGCGCGTGCTGGCCGAAGCCGGCGAATCGGTTGAGCGTTTCGTCAACAGCGGCATCACCGAACTGGAGCACAAGCTCGGCCCGGTCCTGTGGCAGTTTGCGGCCACCAAGCGCTTCGACCCGGTCGACTTCGAGGCCTTCCTGAAGCTGCTGCCTGCCCAGGCGCAAGGCGTCGCGCTGCGCCACGTGGTGGATGTGCGGCACGACAGTTTCAAGACCCCCGAATACCTTGCGCTGGCGCGGCGCCACGGGGTGGCGACGGTGTTCACCGAGTCCGACGATTACCCCGCGTTCGCCGACGTGACGGCCGACTTCGTCTATGCACGCGTGATGCGCACCGACGGCGCGCTGCCTGACGGCTGCATGCCACAGACCTTCGATCAACTCGCGGCCTGTGCGCGAGCGTGGCGCGACGGCGCGGAGCCGGCCGGCCTGCCGCGCGTCGAACCGGCGCCCGCGGCTGGGGGGCCGCGCGACGTGTTCATCTACTTCATCAGCGGCGCGAAAGAGAAGGCGCCGGCCGCTGCGATGGCACTGCTGCGCCGGCTGAACGCCTGAATTCCCCGACTGGATCGACATGCAGGCCACCGACGCCGTTTCTCCGCCCACACCTTCACCCGAAGCGCGCCCGCCGCGCCGCTCGGCCACGCTCGTGGTCGTGCGCGATTCGCCCGAGGGCATCGAGGTGCTGCTGTCGCGCCGCGCCGAGCGGGGCGATCACAGCAGCGGTGCCTGGGTCTTTCCGGGCGGCATCGTCGACGCAGGTGATGCGCTGGCGCACGATTGCTGCGCCGGCCTGGACGCCGCTGGCGCGAACGCCACGCTCGGGCTGGCCGCCGGCGCGCTGGACTACTACGTTGCCGCCGTGCGCGAATGCTTCGAGGAGTCGGGCCTGCTGTTTGCCACCGACGCGAGCGGTGGCATCGTGCGCCTCGACGACGCGCACGCTGCGATGAACGCCTGGCGCGGCCCGCTGCACCGTGGCGAGCGCACGATGGTTGAGCTGTGTCGCGAGTTCGGCCTGACGCTCGCGCTCGATCGGCTCGTGTACCTCAGCCACTGGGTCACGCCGCTGGGCCGCGCGAAGCGCTTCGACACGCGCTTCTTCATTGCCGAGGCGCCGGCCGCGCAGACCGCCGCGTTCGACGGCACCGAGATGACCGAGCAGCTCTGGCTGCGGCCCGCCGAGGCGCTCGCGCGTGCGGGCGAACTCAAGCTGATGACGCCGACCCAGACGACGCTGCGGCTTGCTGCCCAATACGCCCATGTGGCCGCGCTGCTCGCCTGGGCGCGCACGCCGCGCGAGATCGGGTTGATCATGCCGCGCGTGGCGTCGGGCCAGCAGGGCATGCGGCCGGTGCTGCCCGACGAGCCCGCGTGGGCCGAGATCGGGCGCCTCGACCCGGCGGGCCACGGCCTGAGCTGCTACGACATCCAGGTCGGCGTGCCGGTGCGCCTGTCGCCGCGCGTGATCCGCGTGACCGCGAACAACGGCAGCATGATGACCGGGCCGGGCACCAACACCTACCTGATCGGCGGGGGCGCGGCCAACGAGTGGGCGGTGATCGACCCGGGGCCACCGGACGAGGCGCATGTCGAGGCGATCCTGGCGGCGGCGCCGGGCCCGATCCGCTGGGTCTTCGCGACCCACACGCACAAGGACCACTCGCCGGCCTGCGTGCCTCTGAAGGCGCGCACCGGCGCGGTCGTGCACGGCCGTGTCGCCGCCCATGCGCAATGGCAGGACGCGAGCTTCGCGCCCGACGTGCACCTGCAAGGCGGCGAGCGCTTCGAGCTGCCGGGGCCAGATGGGCAACCGTCGACGCTGCATGCGATCCACACACCCGGCCACGCGTCGAACCACCTCTGCTACCTGCTCGAGGAAGAGGCGCTGCTGTTCACCGGCGACCACGTGATGCAGCAATCCACCGTCGTGATCAACCCGCCGGATGGCGACATGGCGGCCTACATCGCATCGCTGCGCGAACTGAGCGAGCGCGAGTTGGAGTGGCTCGCGCCGGGGCACGGCTTCTTGATGTCCAAGGCGCAGCAGGCGATGGCAGGTATCGTCGCGCATCGGCTGCGGCGTGAGGCCAAGGTCGTCGCCGCGATGCGCGCGCTGGGGCCCGCAGACGCCGACGCGCTGCTGGCGCGCGTGTACGACGACGTGAAGCCGCAGCTGCTCGCGATGGCGATGCGCTCGCTCACCGCGCACCTGCACAAGCTGCGCGACGACGGCACGGCGCGCGAGGCCGGCGGCCGCTGGGAATTGACCTAAGGTCTAGCCGCCGGACAGCGCGCGTGGATCGTCCCGCACGGCGGCGTCGAGATGCTCGGTGCAGTTGACGAGCGACGCAGCGTGCGGTGCCCTCGCGTCGAAGACGCTCAGCGAGGTGTTGCCCAGGTGGTGGGGCGCCTGCGCGCCCGCCGGCAACTGCACATGGGTGGCCAGCATCGCGCGAATGACCAGGCCGTGCGTCACGACCGCGAGCAAGCCGGGCAGCGCCGCCGCACGCCGCACGATGTCGGCGAAGGCGCCGGCCACGCGGGCCTCGAACTCGGCCATCGATTCGCCGTCGGGTGGCGCGTCACGCAGCGTCAGCGCACCGGTGGGCAAGTGCTCGTAGGGCAGGCCACGCCAGGCACCGAAGCTGCGCTCGTGCAGCGCTGCGGTCGTCGCGAGCGAGGCGCCGGTGGCGCGAACGATCGCGTCGGCGGTCTGCCGTGCGCGTGGCAGGTCGCTGCTGAGCACCGCGTGCACGCCAAACGTCGTCAGGCGCTGCGCCAACTGGTCGGCCTGTGCCAGGCCGCGCGCGCTCAGAGGCGTGTCGGCCGGTTGAACGACCCGGGCGGCGTTGAGCTCGGTCTCGCCGTGGCGGATCAGCAGGATGTTCACGCTACATGCTGCGCCGGTACTGCCCACCGACCTCGAACAGCGCGTCGGTGATCTGCCC
>JBDTVC010000320.1:0-5217 GCA_040007475.1 Burkholderiales bacterium | reverse complement strand
GTTCGCGCGCTCGCATCACAGGCTCCATCGGCCCGAAACGCTCGGGCCACGAAGCCAGTCTGAATGGCCGGTAGCTCACCACGTGAGCCCGTCACTACTCAACGCGAACTGCGCCAAACGAAACCCGGCCGGAGCCGGGTTCGAAAGTGGCTGCGGCGGCTCGTCAGACCACGGTCTGCGCCAGCTCGCCGGTTGTGTAGCGCTGCGCGACTTGCACCAGCGTCTGAGCCTTGATCTTCGGCGCCTGACCCTCGCAACCGAACTCCATGTAGCGCTGCCGGCAGATCTGCTTGGCCGCCTCGCGCGCGGGCTTCAGGTAGTCGCGCGGGTCGAACTTGTCGGGGTTCTGCGCCATGTACTTGCGGATCGCCGCCGTCATCGCCAGACGCACGTCGGTGTCGATGTTGATCTTGCGCACACCGTGCTTGATCGCTTCCTGAATCTCCTCGACGGGCACGCCGTAGGTCTCCTTCATGTTGCCGCCGAACTCGCGGATCACGGCCAGCAGGTCCTGCGGCACGCTGCTCGAGCCGTGCATCACCAGGTGCGTGTTCGGGATGCGCTGATGGATCTGCTTGATGCGGCCGATGGCCAGGATGTCGCCGGTGGGCTTGCGGGTGAACTTGTACGCGCCGTGGCTGGTGCCGATCGCGATCGCGAGCGCATCGAGCTGGGTTCGCTTGACGAACTCCGCGGCCTCCTCCGGGTCGGTCAGCAGCTGGTCCATGGTCATCGTGGCTTCGGTGCCGTGGCCGTCTTCCTTGTCGCCCTTCATCGTCTCGAGCGAGCCCAGGCAGCCGAGTTCGCCCTCGACCGTCACGCCCAGCTTGTGCGCCATGTCGACGACCTTGCGCGTCACGTCGACGTTGTAGTCGAAGCTCGCGATCGTCTTGCCGTCGGCCTGCAGCGAGCCGTCCATCATCACCGAGCTGAAGCCGAGGTTGATCGCGCCCTGACACACGTCCGGGCTCTGGCCGTGGTCCTGGTGCATCACCAGCGGGATGTGCGGCCAGCTCTCGACCGCGGCCTGGATCAGGTGCTTGATGAAAGGCTCGCCCGCGTACTTGCGCGCCCCGGCGCTGGCCTGCAGGATCACCGGCGCGCCGACCTCGTCGGCCGCCGTCATCACGGCCTGCACCTGCTCCAGGTTGTTGACGTTGAATGCCGGAATGCCATAGCCGTTTTCGGCGGCATGGTCGAGCAGTTGACGCATGGAAACGAGTGGCATGAGAGTCCCCTGAAGATGATGTGTGAAACCGTGCTGTAACTCGCGCCGATTCTAGCGATCGCGCTCAACCGACCCGTTCCGCGCGATAACCCTGCGCGCGCATCGCAGTGAGGATCGTCTCGATGTGGGCCACGCCCCGCGTCTGCACCACGACCTCGATTTGCGCCCGCTCGACCGACAGCGACGAGAACGCCCGCTGGTGCTGCACCTCGTCGATGTTGGCGCCGAGCTTGCCCAGCAGCGTGGCGACATCGGCCAGAGCGCCTGGCACGTCACGCACATCCAGGCGCAGCCGCGCGAGGCGCCCGCTCTTGACCATGCCGCGTTCGATGATCTCGGCCAGCACGAGCGGCTCGATGTTGCCGCCGCACAGGATCAGGCCGACCTTGCGCCCCTTGAAGCGCGCACTGTGCTTCATCAACGCCGCCAGGCCGACGCCGCCGGCACCTTCGACCACCGTCTTCTCGATCTCGAGCAACATCAGGATCGCCTGCTCGATGTCGTCCTCGCCGACCAGCAGCACGTCGGCCACGCGTTCGCGGATCAAAGGCAGCGTCAGAGCGCCCGGCGTCTTGACGGCGATGCCGTCGGCGATCGTCGCCTGCGCGCTCTCGTGCGACTGGCCGTGCATGGCGTTCCACGCGGCCGGGAAGCGCTCGGTCTGCACGCCGATCACCTCGATGCCGGGGCGGATCGACTGCGCCGCGGTCGCCACCCCCGAGATCAGGCCGCCGCCGCCGATCGCGACGACCAGCGTGTCGATCTGCGGCTGCTGCGCCAGCATCTCCAGGCCGATCGTGCCCTGCCCCGCGATGACCGCGAGGTCGTCGTACGGGTGAACCAGCGTGAGGCCGCGTTCGGCGGCGAGTTGCAGGCCATACGCGCGCGCGTCATCGAAAGTGTCGCCCTCGAGCACGACGTTCGCACCGAAGCCTCGCGTGCGCTCGACCTTCACGGCCGGCGCAAAGCGCGGCATCACTATCGTTGCGGGGATGCCCATGCGCTGCGCGTGGTACGCGACGCCCTGCGCGTGATTGCCGGCCGACACGGCGAGCACGCCACTGGCGCGCTCGGTCTCGCTCAGCTGCGCCATCTTGTTCAGCGCGCCGCGCTCCTTGAACGATGCGGTGAACTGCAGGTTCTCGAACTTGAGGAAGACCTCGCAGCCCGCCAGCGCCGACAGCGTGCGCGAGCGCATGCACGGCGTGTCGATGATCTCGCCGCGCAAGCGCTCGGCGGCAGCCCGGATGTCGTCGATCGTGAGGGTTTTAGCGGCGCAGTTCATGCCCCATTGTCACCGGCGGAAACGCAACCGTCTGCAACGCAATCCGCAGCGCGGCGCAAGGTTGCATGCGCGGGCCGCGCCCGGCCCGCCGATCTTGCGTAGGCTCGCCCGCTTCGATCGCCTTGCAGGAGCACTTCCCTTCATGAACATGTCACGTTCACGCCTTGTCGCCGCCGCGGCATTCGTGGCTGCACCCGCGCTCAGCGTCGCCCAGGCCCAGGCAACCATCAAGCCCGATGGGCAGTTCCGCTATGCGCTGGGAGCGGGGGCGAGCTATGCCTCCGGCAACACCGACGCGTCCAGCGTCAACATCACCGGAGACGGGGTGCGCGCCGACACCGACAGCAAATGGCAGTTCGGGGGCCGCGCACTCTGGGGGCGCACGGAGGGCGTGACAACGGCCGAGAGCGTGGCCCTGGGCACGCAGTACGACCGCGACCTCACGCCGCGATGGTTCGGCTTCGGCAAGACCGACCTGCTGCGCGACAAGCCGGCCAACGTGTCGTCGCGCGTGTCGGTGTACGGCGGCGGCGGTCATCATGTGATCAAGAGCGAGACGCTGACGTGGGACCTCTCGGCCGGTATCGGCTACACGCAGGACCGCTATCTCCAACCAGTCGACGTGTCGGGCGAGGTCCGCACGAGCTACGGGCGGGCCGAGGCGCTGCTCGCCGAGGAGTCGACGCACAAATGGACGCCGACGACCTCGTTCCACCAGAAGGTCTCGTTGTACCCGGCGCTTCGCAGCGGCGGGGGCTACCGCGGCATCTTCGACTCGAGCCTGTCGGTCGCGATGAACTCGAGGCTCAGCCTCACCGCGGGTCTCAACTACCGCTACAACAGCATCCCCGGCGAGGGGCTGAAAAAGGGCGACACGCTGTTCGTCACCGGTATCGCGATGAAGATCGACTGAAGCCCGGCCCGCCCACCGTCAGCCCACGCGGCAGACCTTCAG
Organism: Burkholderiales bacterium; assembly: GCA_040007475.1. Classification (GTDB taxonomy): domain Bacteria; phylum Pseudomonadota; class Gammaproteobacteria; order Burkholderiales; family Burkholderiaceae_C; genus LMDS01. The sequence continues at coordinate 1,749 of JBDTVC010000320.1, read as the reverse complement.
CATGTTGGTCCCGCCCGGGTGACCCATCGGCTCGCCGCAGGTGATCGCGTAGGTGTCGCCGACCTTGAGCACGCCGCTCTCGACGAGCAGCGCCTCGGCCTTGGCGAGCGCCTCGTCGCGGTCGGCGAAGTTGGGCATCAGCAGCGGCGTGACGTTGCGGTACAGCGTCATGCGGCGCTGGCTGGTCAGCTGCGAGGTCAGGCCGTAGATCGGCACGTGGATGCGGTGCCGGCTCATCCACAGCGCGGTCGAGCCCGACTCGGTCAGCGCCAGGATCGCCTTGCATCCGAGGTGGTACGCGGTGAACAGCGCGCCCATCGCGATCGACTGGTCGATGCGCGCGAACTTCTTGTTCGTGAAGCCCGCATCGAGCGCGATCTCTTCGGCCGCCTCGGCCTCGACGCAGATGCTGGCCATCATCTCGATCGTCTCGACCGGGTAGTTGCCGGCGGCCGTCTCGGCGCTGAGCATCACCGCGTCGGTGCCGTCGAGCACCGCGTTGGCGACGTCGCTGACCTCGGCGCGCGTGGGCACCGGGTTGACGATCATCGACTCCATCATCTGCGTCGCCGTGATCACCACGCGGTCCATCTCGCGCGCCATCTTGATCATGCGTTTCTGCAGGGCCGGCACCGCGGCGTTGCCGACCTCGATCGCGAGGTCGCCGCGTGCGACCATGATGCCGTCCGACGCCTTCAGGATGCCTTCCAGCGCAGGGATGGCCTCGCTGCGCTCGATCTTCGCGATCAGTTGCGGGCGATGCCGCCATGGTTCACCGGCCACGTTGGCGAGCTGGCGCGCCATCTCCATGTCGGTCGCGGTCTTCGGGAAGCTCACCGCGAGGTACTCGCACTGGAAGCTCATCGCCGTCTTGATGTCTTCCATGTCCTTCGCGGTCAGCGCCGGCGCGGTCAGGCCGCCACCGGCCTTGTTGATGCCCTTGTTGTTCGAGAGCACGCCGCCGACGACCACGGTCGTGTGCACCTCGTCACCGCGCACCGAATCGACGACGAGCTTGAGCAGCCCGTCGTTGAGCAGCAGCACATCACCGCTCTTCACGTCGCGAGGCAGCTCCTTGTAGTCCAGGCCCACTCGCTCGTTGGTGCCCAGCTCGCTGGTCGCGCCGTCGAGGATGAACTTCTGCCCCGGCGTGAGCAGCGTCTTGTCGCCGTCGAACTTGCCGACGCGGATCTTCGGGCCCTGCAGGTCGGCCATGATCGCGACCTCGCGGCCAGCGCGGCGCGCGACCTCGCGCACCAGCGTCGCGCGGTCGATGTGGTCCTGAGCCTTGCCGTGCGAAAAGTTCATGCGCACGACATCGACGCCGGCGCGGATCATCCGGTCCAGCACCTCCGGCGAGCTGGAGGCCGGGCCGAGCGTGGCGACGATCTTGGTGGCGCGGGGCATGTCTTGTCTCCTGTCATCGTTGTGGCGGCGATTATCGGAGCGCCGACCCCGTTACAGCGCGATTACAGGGAATGAATGTTATGCAGCCGCCCGCTTCTGCAGGATCTCGAAAGCGGGCAAGGTCTTGCCTTCCAGCACTTCGAGGAACGCACCGCCACCGGTCGAGATGTAGCCCACGTTCTTCTCGATGCCGTACTTCGCGATCGCCGCGAGCGTGTCGCCACCGCCGGCGATGCTGAACGCGCTCGACGCCGCGATCGCGCGGGCGATCGTCTCGGTGCCGTTCGCGAACGCATCGAACTCGAACACGCCGACCGGGCCGTTCCAGACGATGGTGCCGGC
>JBDTVC010000319.1:0-5321 GCA_040007475.1 Burkholderiales bacterium | reverse complement strand
GCGACATGTGCCAGAAGGTCATCGTCGTCGCGAGCAACGACCTGCAGTCGCTCTACGTGGCGAACAACGTCTGCAGCGCGGTCGAGTACTTCCGCAAGCTCGGCGGCAACGTCGGCGTGGCCGGCATGGTGATCAACCGCGACGACGGCACGGGCGAGGCAGCGGCGTTCGCCACGCAGGTCGGCATCCCGGTGCTCTCGACGATCCCGGCAAACGAGGACATCCGCCGCAAGAGCGCGAGCTACGAAATCATCGGACGACCCGGTTCGCCATGGGGGCCGATGTTTGCCGAGCTCGCCGAGAACGTCGACACCTCGACGCCGATGCGCCCGAAGCCGATGACGCAGGACGCGCTGCTCGGTCTCTTCTCGGCCGCCTCGGTGGGCCGCGATGTCGTGCTCGAACCCGCGACGCAGTTCGACATGTGCGGCAAGACCGAGTCGACCAAAGCGACGCTCGAAGTGGTCTACGACGAGGTCTGATCTGTGCACACCACGACCATCCCCATCGTCCCGCTGAAGGTGACCACCGCCATCGAAGGCGATGGCATGGGCTGTCATTCCGGCGGCGAGGTGATGCTCGCCGCGGCCAAGTCGGCCGGCAAGTCGGCGGTGCTCGACCAGTACGCGACGGACTACCCCAAGGACCCCAAGGCCGGCCCCCACGACCAGCCGCAGAGCATGTGCCCGGCATTCGGCTCGCTACGCGTCGGCCTGCGCATGCGCCGCACGATGACGATCCTGTCGGGCTCGGCCTGCTGCGTCTACGGGCTGACCTTCACTTCGCACTTCTACGGCGCGCGGCGCAGTGTCGGCTACGTGCCGTTCAACAGCGAATCGCTGGTCACCGGCAAGCTGTTCGAGGACATCCGCGAGGCGGTGCACCAGCAGGCCGACCCGGCAAAGTTCGATGCGATCGTCATCATCAACCTGTGCGTGCCGACGGCCAGCGGTGTGCCGCTGCAGATCCTGCCGAAGGAGATCAACGGCGTGCGCATCATCGGCATCGACGTGCCGGGTTTCGGCGTGCCGACGCATGCCGAGGCGAAGGACGTGCTGGCCGGCGCGATGCTGAAGTACGCGCGCGCCGAGGTGCAGGCCGGTCCGGTGCAGGCACCCCGAACCGGCCGCTCGGCCAAGCCGACGATCACGCTGCTCGGCGAGATGTTCCCGGCCGACCCGGTGATCGTCGGGATGATGCTGGAGCCGATGGGCCTGGCTGCCGGGCCGGTGGTGCCGACGCGCGAGTGGCGCGAGCTGTATGCAGCGCTCGACTGCGCGGCGGTCGCGGCGATTCACCCGTTCTACACCGCGAGCATCCGCGAATTCAAGGCCGCGGGCCGTACTGTGGTCGGCTCCGCGCCGGTCGGGCACGATGGCACCGAGGCCTGGCTGCAGGCGATCGGCCAGGCCACGAACGTGCCGCAGGCGCAGATCGACGCGGCGAAGAACCGCGTGCTGCCCGCGATCAAGGGTGCGCTCGCGAAGATGCCGATCAAGGGCCGCATCACATTGAGCGGCTATGAAGGCTCGGAGCTGCTGGTCGGTCGCCTGCTGGTCGAGAGCGGCGCGGACCTGCGCTACGTCGGCACCGCGTGCCCGCGCACGGCATGGAACGAGGCCGACCGGCAGTGGCTCGAAGCCAAGGGCGTGCACGTGCAGTTCCGCGCGTCGCTCGAGAACGATCTGGCGGCGATGCACGAATGGCATCCCGACCTCGCGATCGGCACGACGCCGGTCGTGCAGGCAGCGAAAGAGCTGTCGACGCCTGCGCTGTACTTCACCAACCTGATTTCGGCGCGGCCGCTGATGGGGCCGGCTGGCGCGGGCTCGCTTGCGACCGTGATCAATGCGGCGATCGGCAACAGGGCGCGCTTCGAGCAGATGAAGGAATTCTTCGGTGGCACCGGCAGCGCGCACGCGGCTGGCGTGTGGGAAGCCGGGCAGGCCGTGCCGCAAGACCGCCCCGAGTTCAAGGCCGAGCAGCGTCGACTGGCCGTCAAGGCCGCGAAGAAGCGCAAGGCGGAGGAAATGGTCTGATGGCCCTGATCCTCGACCACGATCGTGCCGGCGGCTACTGGGGCGCCGTCTACGTGTTCACCGCGATCAAGGGCCTGCAGGTCGTGATCGACGGGCCGGTCGGCTGCGAGAACCTGCCGGTGACTTCGGTGCTGCACTACACCGATGCGCTGCCGCCGCACGAGTTGCCGATCGTCGTGACCGGCCTCGCCGAAGAGCAGCTCGGTCGCGAAGGCACCGAAGGCTCGATGCGCCGCGCGCACGCTGCACTGGACCCGGACCTGCCGTCCGTCGTCGTCACCGGTTCGATCGCCGAGATGATCGGCGGCGGCGTCACGCCCGAGGGCACGAACCTGATGCGCTTCCTGCCGCGCACGATCGACGAGGATCAGTGGCAGTGCGCGAACCGCGCGATGTTCTGGCTGTGGTCGGAGTACGGGTTGAAGAAGGTTCCCGTTCGTGTGCGCAAGGATGGTGAGAAGCCGCGCGTCAACATCATCGGCCCGAGCTACGGCACGTTCAATTCGCCGAGCGACCTGGCCGAGATCCGCCGCCTCGTGCAGGGGATCGGCGCCGAGATCAACATGGTGTTCCCGCTCGGCAGCCACCTGGCCGACGTGTCGCGGCTCGTCGAAGCCGACGTGAACATCTGCATGTACCGCGAGTTCGGTCGCATGCTGTGCGAGGCACTCGAGCGGCCCTACCTCCAGGCGCCGATCGGGCTGCACAGCACGACGAAGTTCCTGCGTTCGCTCGGCGAACTGCTGGGCCTGGACCCCGAGCCCTTCATCGAGCGCGAGAAGCACAGCACGATCAAGCCGATCTGGGACCTGTGGCGCTCGGTGACGCAGGACTTCTTCGGCACCGCGAGCTTCGCCGTCGTCGCGAACGAGACCTACACCCGCGGCCTGCGGCACTTCTTCGAAGACGAGCTGGGCGTGCCGTGCCAGTTCGCGATCGCGCGCCAGCCCGGTGCGAAAACCGACAACGACGCGGTGCGCCGCCTCGTGAAAGAGAAGACGCCGCTGGTGCTGTACGGCAGCTACAACGAGCGCATCTACCTCGCCGAAGCCGGCGGGGGCGGGATGATGAAGACCGGCTTCATTCCCGCGTCGTTCCCGCTGCCGATCATCCGGCGCCACACCGGCACGCCGTTCATGGGCTACGCCGGCGCGACCTACTTGGTGCAGGAGTTCTGCAACGCGCTGTTCGATGCGCTGTTCCACATCCTGCCGCTGGGCACCGATCTGGACAAGGTCGACCCGACGCCGGCACGTCCAAGCGACGAGCCCGCGAAGCCCTGGGACAACGAGGCCCAGCAGCTGCTCGGCGAGTTCGTCCAGACCGAGCCGGTGCTCGTGCAGATCTCGGCCGCGAAGCGATTGCGCGACCGCGCCGAGCGCGACGCGAAGCGCGCGGGTGAAGAGCGCGTCACCGCCACCCGCGTCGCCGCGGCGCGCGATGCCCTCAGACAAGGAGAGCCCGCGTGAAGCGCGCGAGCCTCATCGAATTGACGCAGCGCCCGCTGCATCAAGCCCCGCCGCGGGGGAATTTCGCGGTGTTGGCCGCAAGGCCACAAGGGGCCGATCAGGCCCAGAAGGAGTAGAGCATGGCTGACAGCAGGCAAGGCTCCCTGTCCGGATTGACGGAGCAGGAAGCGAAGGAGTTTCACGGGATCTTCATGACGAGCTTCATCATCTTCACGTTGATCGCCGTCGTCGCGCACTTCCTGGCATGGCAATGGCGTCCGTGGCTGCCGGGCTCGGGCGGCTATGCCGCGATCGTGCACGACGCCAAGGATGTCGCAATGGCGGCCATCACCGTCGCATTCACCGCGTAGGAGGAAACAACATGTGGCGTATCTGGATGCTTTTCGATCCGCGCAGGACGTTGATCGCACTGTTCACGTTCCTGTTCGTGCTGGCACTGGTGATTCACTTCATCCTGCTCAGCACCGACCGCTTCAACTGGCTCGAAGGCCCGCGCAAGGCGATGCCGGTGGCCGGTCAGATGTCACCGATGCCGGCACCCGCTGCGGCACCGGCGCCCAAGTAGCGCGCAAGCGTTCTTCGGCAAGTCCGCTGAATGCGGGCAGGGCGCGGCCCGACGCGCTGCCCCCGCCCGCCGCAACGAGTCTGAAGGTGCGCGTGCCGGCAACGGCCGCGCCCCGATCCTGGGGGCCATCATGGCGATGCTGAGTTTCGAGCGCAAATACCGTGTCCGCGGCGGCACGCTGATGGGCGGCGACCTGTTCGATTTCTGGGTCGGCCCGTTCTTCGTCGGCTTCTTTGGCGTGACGACGCTGTTCTTCGCCACCGTCGGCACGCTGCTGATCGTGTGGGGCGCCTCTCAGGGCCACACCTGGAACCTGTGGCAGATCTCGATCGCGCCACCGGATCTGAAATACGGCCTGGGCATGGCGCCGCTGATGGAAGGCGGGTTGTGGCAGCTGATCACGATCTGCGCGATCGGCTCCTTCGTGTCATGGGCGTTGCGCGAGGTGGAGATCTGCCGAAAGCTCGGCATTGGCTACCACGTGCCGTTCGCGTTCTCGGTCGCGATCCTGGCCTATGTGACGCTGACGGTGATCCGCCCGGTGCTGCTCGGCGCGTGGGGCCACGGCTTCCCGTACGGGATCATGAGCCACCTCGACTGGGTCTCGAACACGGGCTACCAGTACCTGCACTTCCACTACAACCCGGCGCACATGCTGGGCGTGAGCTTCTTCTTCGCGACCGCGTTCGCGTTGTCGCTGCACGGCGGCCTGATCCTGTCGGCGACCAACCCCGCGAAGGGCGAGACGGTGAAGACGGCCGAGCACGAGAACACCTTCTTCCGCGACACCATCGGCTACTCGATCGGCACGCTGGGCATCCACCGCCTCGGCCTGTTCCTGGCGCTGTCGGCGGGCTTCTGGAGCGCCGTGTGCATCGTCATCAGCGGCCCGTTCTGGACCCGCGGCTGGCCCGAGTGGTGGACGTGGTGGCTGAACCTCCCCATTTGGCGCTGAGCTAAAACGTCGAACAACAACACAGCCCAAGGAGACCCTGATGGCTGAGTACCAGAACATCTTCACCCGCGTCCAGGCCTACGCGCCGGCCTATGTCGGCGTGCCGCTGGCGCACGGCAACAAGGAGCGCGAGGGCCCGCCGTCACACTGGCACTGGCTCGGCAAGATCGGCGATGCCCAGATCGGGCCGATCTACCTCGGCTGGCTCGGTCTCGCGTCGGCGCTGTGCATGTTCATATGCATCGAGATCATCGGGCTGAACATGCTGGCCTCGGTGAACTGGAGCCCGATCC
>JBDTVC010000318.1:0-5342 GCA_040007475.1 Burkholderiales bacterium | reverse complement strand
GCGTGGTGAACAGGTTCGACAGCGTGATGACGATCTTGTGCGGGTTGCCCTTGTCACCCTTCACGTCGAGAAAGCCCTCGGCGCCGGCGCCGCCCGACTTGTTGACGACGATGATGGGCTGCGTGCTCAGCTTGTGCTTGGCCACCACGCCCTGGATGAAGCGGGCCATCTGGTCCGCGCCGCCGCCGGTGCCGGCGGGCACGACGAACTCGATCGGCTTGCTCGGCTCCCAGGCGGCCATCGCGGGCAACGTCAGCAGGCTCGCCAGCGTGGCAGCGCACGTGGCGCGCAAGGTGGCTCGAAGTTGGGAAGAAAGGCGCACTGGGCTCTCCTGGGGGTTCGTTGGACAGTTGCGGGTGGGGTGGGCCCCGCCCGCACCGCCGACGGGCAGCATAGGGGCGGGAGATGGCGGGAGCTATCGGGCGAACTACCGTGCCACGGATCCGTGGCACGGGGCTCGGCCTCTCAGAGGCCCAGCCACGTACCGATGGCGAGCATCTCGGTCTGGTCGTAGGGCTCGAATCCGGTGTAGCGTGTCGGCTCCAGCTTCTTGCGGCCTTCGTCGGTACCGCCGAGCGCGGTCAGGTACTCGCGGACCTTGCCGACGTCGTCGGCCGACAGGTTCGGGCTGGCGATCACGTGCTTGATGGGCACGGGGCGCGATTTCACGAGCACCTTGCCGCCCTTGGCCGTCCAGGCCTTGATGATGGCGTTTGCCGCGGTGGCGCCGGCCTGGGTGAGCTTGTTCTCGACGAAGAACGGCACCGCGTCCTGGTACCGGGTGTAGGTCATCCGGATCTGTTTCGTGTCGAGCCCCGCGTCGCGCAGCACGGCGCGAACCATCACCGAGGTGATCGAGTCTTCGTCCGGTGCGCCGAGGCTGCCGCCCTTCAGCTCGGCCAGCGAGGTCAGGGTCGAATCGCTGCGGATTAGGAACTGCGCCTGGTAGTTCTGGAAGCCCTTGGTGACCGCGACCAGCCGGTAGCCGGAGTTCTTCATCGCCTCGATCGAGACATGCGCCGGGTGCACGAGGGCGAGGTCGAATCGCTTGTCGGCGAGCCCCTTGCGCAGGCTCGTGTAGTCGCCGACCGGCTCGATGCTGACCGGTTGCTTGAGCAGTTTCGACAGGTCGGCGGCGATCGCGGTGTAACGGCCGCGCACCTCCTCGATCGGTACCCGGTAGGTCACGCCCTCGTTCACGGCGAACACCAGTGCATTCGCCCACGGCGTGGCCAGGAGCATCAGCGCAGGCCAGGCCGCGCGCCATCGACATACTGCCATTCGAGAAGTCTCCAGTGATTTGCAATGCGTTGAAACGCTGATCATTGCATCGGCGGAGACGCCTGCCAAGAGACGAAAAGCGGCACTCTCGTGTCAAGTCGTTGATCGGCCATGGTCGTGCCCTGCGACCGAGTCATGCCCAGCCCTCGCCGCGCGCCGCGTTCAGGGCTAGGATGAGCGACTGACGGCTGCGCCGGCGTGGCCGTGCTGCCACGAGGAGGCGCGATGAAATCCCTGGCCACCCTGTTGATCTCGATCCTTCTGGCCGCGTGCGCGAGCACGCCGGCGATGCCGCCCGCCGCCGACCTGTTCCGCGACGAGCTGTTCAAGCCCCCGTCGGCGCCGATCGATCCCGACTCGGCACTCGCGGTCAGCCCGGAGATGCGGGACTACCTGAAGACCCACATCTCGCGCCGCTCGAACCAGACCGATCGGCGCCGGCAACTCATCGACGCGCTGTACCACGGCGACCTCAGGCTCGAATACGACGCCGCCATCACGCGCACCGCGGCTCAAGCGTTCACCGCGCGCTCGGGCAATTGTCTCGCCCTGACATTGATGACGGCTGCGCTCGCCAAACAGATGGGGCTGACGGTGCGCTACCAGGTGGCCGTGGGCGGAGAGTCTTGGGACCGCACGGACGATCTCTATATCGGCATCGGCCATGTGAACCTGGTGCTCGAGGACAACGTACCGCTGATAGGTGTCAGGTTCCTGCAGATGCCGCTGATCGTCGACTTCCTGCCGCCGCGCGATGCGAATGCGCTGGCCACGCGCGAGGTCGAGGAGCGGGCCGTCGTCGCGATGTACCTGAACAATCGCGCCGTCGAGTCGTTGACGCAGGGCCAGCCCGATGACGCATATTGGCTGGCCCGCGAGGCGATCCGTGCCGATCCCGGGCTTCTCGGGGCGTACGTCACGCTCGCCGTGGTCTACCGAACGCAGCACCACGCGGAACTGGCGGATGCCGCGTTGCGGCGCGTCGCGGTCCGCGAGCCGGACAACAAGTATGCGATGTCCAACCGCATCCTCGCGCTGCGTGATCTCGGCCGTATGGGCGAGGCGAATGCGCTCGCGCAGCGGCTCGCCGCCCTCGACCCGCATCCGCCGTTCAGCTACTTCCACGAAGGCATGGCCGCGCTGCGCGAGGGCCGCGCAGAGGCCGCACGCCGGCTGTTCGCTAAGGAGGTCGCTCGGGCGCCGTACCACCATGAATTCGAGTACTGGCTCGCGGTGACCTACATGGAGCTCAACGACGCCGGCCGCGCGACCATCCACCTGACCCGCGCGATGGAGGTCAGCACGACGCGCAAGGATCACGACCTCTACGCCGGCAAGCTCGACCGGCTGAAGGCCTTGCGGGCGCAGTAAGACCGCAGCTCAGGTCCTGATCACCGAGAGGTGCTCTGTGCCGCTCTCGGGCAACCACACCTCGCCGGGCCGCCCGAGGATCTGGCGCACGCTCGCCGCCTCGCGCGGGAAGCCGAAGCGCTCGAACTTCTCGCTGCCCGGGTCGAAGCGGAACACCGCGTTGGCACCGAAGTCACTGACCCAGACCTGGTCGCGCGCGTCGACATACACGGCGTAAGGCCGCGGCTCATTGCCCGGTGCGCGCCAGCTGCGCCAGGTCTGCTTCGCCGGGTCGTGCATCGACAGGTTGCCGCTGAGCCATTCGCTGACCCAAAGCCGTCCGTGGCTGTCGCTCCAGATGCGGCGCGCGCCCTGACGCGGCGTCGGCGGCTCGACCACGACGGAATCACCGCTGCGGCGATCAAGGCGCGCGATGAACGACCCGGCGAGCGAGCACCACCACACGTCGCCACCGGGTGTCGTGCAGATGCCGTACGGACCACGGCCGCGTGGCGCGTCGCGCATGGTGACGACGCCGGTGCGCGGCACGAGGTGGCCGATGACGCCGCTCTGGCCGGTGAACCACAGCTCGCCGTCCGGCGTGAAGGTCGCGGTGTTCAGGTTCGCGTATGGCGTGCCCTGCGGCAACGGGAATGCGCGCACCGCACGATCCGGCCAGCCGACGCGCACGATCGCGCCGAGGCCGCCGTCGGTGATCCACGCCGCCTTGTCGGGACCCGCGATCACGCCGTGCGGCGCCGAGGCTGCGCCGAGCGCGATCAATTCGGTGCGGCCGCTCGCCGGGTCGAACCAGCCGAGGTGGCCGCTGCGCTGCGCGGTGAACCAGACGCCACCGTCGGGCGCCGGCGCCGCATCGTGGATGCCGGTGCGCTGCGGCGCGACGAGCGGCCACGATTGCATGGCCGCGGCCGAGGCGTCGCGAGCCCACGGCGCGAGAGCGGACGCGCCGAGCGCGTGGAGGGCATGGCGTCGCGAGAAGGTGCGCATGGCGGCGGCTCCTGCAATGCGGAGCTGGCAGCATGGCACGGTGCCCGGCCGCTGCCAAGCGCTGCCGCGACAATCGGGGCATGTCGTCTGCTGCCGCCTCCCGCCTGCGCCTGTACCTCGCGCTGATCCGCTGGGACCGGCCCGCCGGCACGTACCTGCTGCTGTGGCCGACACTGGCCGCGCTGTGGATCGCGGCGCGCGGGTTCCCAGGCTGGCACGTGCTCGCCGTGTTCGTGCTCGGCACCTTCCTGATGCGCAGCGCCGGATGTGCGGTCAACGACGTCGCCGACCGCGACTTCGACAAGCACGTGAAGCGCACGGCGCAGCGGCCCGTGACGAGTGGGGCGGTCAGCGTGCGCGAGGCGCTGGCGCTCGGCGCGGTACTCGCACTGCTCGCGTTTGCGCTGGTGTTGACGACGAACGGGGTCACGATCGCGTGGAGCGTCGCCGCCCTCGCGGTGACGATCGCCTACCCGTTCACGAAGCGCTTCTTCTCGATGCCGCAGGCGGTGCTCGGCGTGGCGTTCAGTTTCGGCATCCCGATGGCGTTTGCGGCGGTGCGCAGCGAGGTGCCGGCGCTCGCGTGGTGGTTGCTGATCGGCAACCTGTTCTGGGTGCTCGCCTACGACACCGAGTACGCGATGGTGGACCGCGACGACGACCTGAAGATCGGCATCAAGACCTCGGCGATCACGCTCGGCCGCTTCGACGTGGCCGGCGTGATGCTCTTCTACGCGGCCTTCATCGCGATCTGGGGCGTGCTCGGCGCACAGCTCGGCTTCGGCTGGGCGTACTTCGCGGGGCTGGCCGCAGCCGCGTCGATCGCGGCGTGGCACTTCACGCTGATCCGCGACCGCTCGCGCGACGGTTGCTTTCGCGCGTTCCGGTTGAACCACTGGATCGGGTTCGTCGTGCTCGCGGGCGTGGTCGTGGACCACGCCCTGCGCTGATCGTCACGGGTAGAGGCCACGCTCCTCGCGAGCGATGAGGATGCGTTCGCACGCGACCGCAAAGGTCGCAGTGCGCAGGCTGATCTTGTGGCGGTCGGCCGTGTCCCAGATCTTCTTCAGCGCGTCGACCATGATCTTGTCCAGGCGCACGTTGATCTCGTCCTCGCTCCAGAAGAAGCTGGAGAAATCCTGCACCCACTCGAAATAGCTCACCGTCACGCCACCGGCGTTGCAGATCACGTCGGGCACGACGAGCACGCCGCGCGAGCTGAGCACGTCGTCGGCATCGGGCAGCGTCGGGCCGTTCGCGCCTTCGAGAATGAGCTTGGCCTTGATGCGCTGCGCACGCGCTGCCGTGATCTGTGATTCGAGCGCCGCGGGGATCAGGATGTCGCAGTCGACATCCCAGAACTCCTCGTCGGCGATGCGCTCGGCGCCCTTGTAATGGCCGATGCCGCCGTCGCGCTTGAGCGTCTCCATCGTGTCGGCGATGTCGAAGCCCTTGGGGTTCACGAGCGTGCCGGTGTGGTCCTGCACCGCGACCAGCTTGGCGCCGGCCTGCACAAAGAGTTCGGCCGCCGAGCCCCCGACGTTGCCCATGCCCTGCACCGCGATGCGCACGCCTTCGAGTGGCAGGCCCAGGCGCCGCGCAGCCTCGCGGCCGGTCACGAAGACGCCGCGGCCGGTCGCCTTGACGCGGCCCAGCGAGCCGCCCAGGTGCAGCGGCTTGCCGGTAACGACGCCGGTGGCGGT
>JBDTVC010000317.1:0-5387 GCA_040007475.1 Burkholderiales bacterium | reverse complement strand
TGGTGGCGCTTCAGGGATTCGAACCCCGGACCTGTGGATTATGATTCCATCGCTCTAACCGACTGAGCTAAAGCGCCTGAGCCTAAAATTATAGCTCGGCTTTGTCGGCCGGCCGACAGCGCGTCGCGCGCCGACGCCATCACCCTCGAACCACGGCCGCACCCGCCTCGCATGTTCAGCTTTTTCAAGAAGAAGACGCCGGTCGCCGAGGCCGTCGCGCCCGAGCCCGCGCCCGCGCCTGAGCTTGCGCAAGCCGCTCCCGAGGCCGAACCGCGCCGCGGCTGGATGGACAAGCTCCGCGGTGGCCTGCGCAAGACCGGCGCGAGCATCGCTCAGGTGTTCACCGGCACGCAGATCGACGATGCACTGTACGAAGAGCTCGAGTCCGCGCTGCTGATGGCCGATGCCGGCGTGAAGGCAACGGCGTTCCTGCTCGACGACTTGAAGCGCCGCGTGAAGCAGGCCAAGGCCGCCGACCCGGCGGCCGTGAAGGAGCTGCTCGCCGACGCGATCGCCGACCTGCTCGCGCCGCTCGAGCAGCCGCTGCGCGTGGGCCAGCACATGCCGACCGTGATGATGGTCGTCGGCGTGAACGGAGCGGGCAAGACGACGAGCATCGGCAAGCTCACGCGCCATCTGGCCGAAGCGAACCAGAAGGTGCTGCTGGCCGCGGCCGACACCTTCCGCGCCGCGGCGCGCGAGCAGCTCACGGTGTGGGCCGGGCGCAACCGCGTCGAAATCGTCGGCCAGGAGGGCGGCGACCCGGCGGCCGTGACCTTCGATGCCGTCGTCGCCGGCAAGGCCCGCGGCTGCGACGTGGTGATCGCCGACACGGCGGGGCGCCTGACGACACAGGTCCATCTGATGGACGAGCTGAAGAAGATCCGCCGCGTGATCGGCAAGGCGCAGGAGGGCGCGCCGCACGAGGTGCTGCTCGTCGTCGATGGCAACACCGGTCAGAACGCGCTGACGCAGGTGCAGGTCTTCGACGCTGCGCTGCAGCTCACCGGCCTGATCATCACCAAGCTCGACGGCACGGCCAAGGGCGGCGTGCTCGCGGCCGTGGCGTTGTGGTCGCGCGAGCGCGTGGCGGGCGGCGGGGTGCCGCTGCCGGTCTACTTCATCGGGGTCGGCGAGCAGCTCGAGGATCTGCAGACCTTCAGCGCGCGCGAATTCGCGCAGGCGCTGCTCAGCTAGTTCTTGCGCAGCGGCGCGGGCTCGGAGTCGAGGTCGTCGAACCAGGTCGAGGGCGGCGGCTCGAGCAGCTCGATCATCTCGTCCTGCGTCGAATCGCGGCCCGTGTCATCGAACGGATTGCGGGCGGTCGCTGCTGCAATCGCTGTCGGGGTCGCGACCGCTGCGGGCGCATCCATCGATGTGCTGAACGGCGAACTGATCGCTGGCGGCTTCGGCAGGATCGCGTCGCGCGCCGCGCCGACGGAGGGCAAGGCGTCCGCACGCCAGATCAACAACGGGATGCTCGCCGCCTGCAGCGACCGAGACATGCGCGTCATGCGCTTGCGCGCCCGGTCGCTCTGCGCGCCCTCGGGCTGCAACTCGACGACCGCGATGACCTGGGCCGCCATGTCGCACACCGCAAAGTCGACACACTGGTAGCCGACGCGGCGCAGCCAGTCGGCATACGAGTTGCGTTTGGGCACGCTCAGGAAGCGCGACATCGGCACCTGCGCCAGCACCATGTATTCAGGCAGCGCCCGTACCAGCGTGCCGAAGGCGACGCGCTCGCGCGAGGTGAGCACCCGGGTCGCCTGCGGAGGCCAGCCGGTGATCGTGTCGATCCGCTCCGACGGCGCGCTCGCCTGCACCGACTCCTGCGTGTCGCGGCGGCGCAGCCACCACCAGACCGTCAGCAGCAGCACGGCCAGCAATCCCAACGCAATCTGTAATGTGGTCATCCGTCAGTCCCAACTGCGAACGCAAGGCGCAGCTCAGCGGGGCTCGGCCGCCAAGTCATCCTCCGCCCATGCGAGAAGCGGCGCATTTCAGCGCATCCCGCCGGGGCCGCCCATGCCCTTCATGCCGCCCATGCGTTTCATCATCTTCATCATGCCGCCGCCCTTCATCTTCTTCATCATGTCGCGCATCTGCTCGTACTGATTGAGCAGGCGGTTCACGTCCTGCACCTGCACGCCGGCGCCTATCGCGATGCGACGCTTGCGGGTCGCCTTCAGCAGGTCGGGCTTGCGGCGCTCGAGCGGCGTCATCGAGCAGATGATGCCTTCCATGCGGCGCATGTCGCGCTCGGCGCGGTCGAGGTCGGCAGGGGCGGCGGTCTTGCCGCCGGTCATCTGCGACGGCAGCTTGTCCATCAGGCCGGCGAGGCCGCCCATGTTCTTCATCTGCGAGAGCTGCGACAGGAAGTCGTTCAGGTCGAAGCCGTCGCCCGACTTGACCTTGTCGACAAGCTTCTGCGCCGCCGCCATGTCGACGCCCTTGGTCACCTCTTCGACCAGGCCGACGATGTCGCCCATCCCGAGCACGCGGCCGGCGTGGCGTTGCGCGTCGAAGACCTCGAGGCCGTCGATCTTTTCGCTGACGCCGGCGAACTTGATCGGCGCGCCGGTGATCTGCCGCACCGACAGCGCCGCGCCGCCGCGCGAGTCGCCGTCCATCTTGGTCAGCACGATGCCGGTGAGCGGCAGCGCCTCCTTGAAGGCCTTCGCGGTGTTGACCGCATCCTGACCCTGCATCGCGTCGACGACGAACAGCGTCTCGACAGGCTTGAGCGCGGTGTGCAGTTCGGTGATCTCGCGCATCAGCGCTTCGTCGATCGCGAGGCGACCGGCGGTGTCGACGAGCAGCACATCGAAGTAGTGCTTGCGCGCGTAGTCGAGCGCGGCCAGCGCGATCGCGAGCGGCTTGTCGTCGGCGGTCGACGCGAACCACTCGGCGCCGGCCTGCGCGGTCACGCGCTTGAGCTGGTCGATCGCGGCGGGGCGGTACACGTCGGCGGAGACCGTGAGCACCTTCTTCTTGCGCTTCTCGATCAGGTGCTTGGCGAGCTTGGCGGTGGTCGTCGTCTTGCCCGCGCCCTGCAGGCCGGCCATCAGGATCACGGCGGGCGGCTGCGCGGCCAGGTTGATGTCGGAGACGCCCCCGATGTCGTTGCCAGCCATCGTCGCCGCAAGCTCGCGGTTGACGATCCCCACCAGCGCCTGGCCTGGGGACAAGGAGCCGACGACGTCGGCGCCGAGCGCCTTTTCCTTCACGCGCGCGATGAAGTCGCGGACGACGGGCAGCGCGACGTCGGCCTCGAGCAGGGCCATGCGCACCTCGCGCAGCATGTCCTGCACGTTGTCTTCGGTGATGCGGGCCTGGCCGCGCATCGTCTTGACGAGACGACTCAGGCGGTCGGTGAGGGTGGATGCCATCGAGGGTCGGGTGCGCTTCGCTGGGCCGCGAGCGCGAAAGTACACTGTGTGGATGATTCTATCGGCAGCCTCTGCTTCCGCCGCCGCGTCCGCATCGGTGTGGGCACTCGGCGTGCCGAGCCTGATCGCACTCGCGGCCTACGCCGTCGCGGCCTCGATGCGCGAGCAGGCCGGCATGGCATTGCGCGCTGCGCTGGTGCTCGGCTGGATCGCGCAGGCGGTGGCGATCTTCGTCGATATCGCCGGTGTCGGCAGCGAGGTCGTGGCCGCGCGTTTCGGCTTTGCGCCCGCGCTGTCGATGACGGTGTGGCTGGTGCTCGCTGTCTATCTGGTCGAGAGCCGCTTCGTGCCGCTGCCCGGCGTGCGGCGCGTGCTGGCGGTGCTGGGCATCGTGGTGGTCGTGCTCGCGTGGTCGTTCCCCGGCGAGGTTCGACCGCTGGTAGCCTCGCGCTGGGCGCCGCTGCACTGGGGGTTGGGGATCGCCTCGTATGGCCTGTTCGGCGCGGCGGTGCTGCACGCGGTGATGCTCAACCGGGCGGAGCGCCAGATGCGCAAGGCCGCGATGGCAACGACCCTGTCGGGCAAGGGCATGCCCTTGCTGCAGCTCGAGCGCATGACGTTCCGCTTCGTCGGCGCAGGCTTCGTGGTGCTGTCGGCGGCATTGATCCTCGGCGCCTGGTACGCCAACCCCTGGCGCTGGGACCACAAGACCGTGTTCTCGATGCTCGGTTGGGTGGTGTTCGCAGGCTTGCTCGCCGGCCGACGCGCCTTCGGCTGGCGCGGGCCGGCAGCGACGCGCGGTGTCTATGCGGGCGCGGCGCTGCTGCTGCTCGCCTACGTCGGCTCCCGCTTCGTGCTCGAGGTGCTGCTGCACCGCACGCCAGTGTGATGAACGGATGAACGCATGAAGTTCCTGCTGCTCGTGTTGGCCGGGATGGCGCTGTGGTGGCTGATCCGCGGCAGCCTGCGCGGCGCGCGCCCGCCGCGACCGCCCGCCGCGCCAGCGGATGCGCCGCAGGCGATGCTGACCTGTGCCCAGTGTGGCGTGCACCTGCCGCGTGACGAGGCGCTGCCCGGCCGTGGCGGCGTGTTCTGCGACGCGGCGCACCGGGACGCGTTCGAGCGGACGCATCCAGCGCCATGAGCGACAACGATCGTGCAGGCGAGCGGCGCTCCGGCGACCGGCGCGCCGGCCGCCGGTCGGTGTTCGCGGACGAATCGTGGTTCGGTGCGTTCAGCTCCGACGCCGACACGCAACTGCCGGATGAGCCGCCCCCGACGGCTCCGGATGCGACCGGGGGCTACAGGTCGCACTTCGACGAGCCGCCACCGCCTTCACGCGCTGACAAGCCCAAGGAGGCCGACGACTCACGCTTCCTGACGCGCGAGGCGACGCGCATGGTGGAGTCCGGCCAGACGGCGTTCGAGCGCCTGTACCGCGCATTCATCGCCGCGCGCGCGGCGCTCGGCGTGGCGCTGGTGCTGGCGATCGCCGTCGGGGGCCTGTTCGGCTTGCGCCCGGCGTGGTGGATCACGTTGATCAGCGTGGCCTACGCGGCGGCAGCCGTCAGCCTGTGGGCGTTGCCGCGCTTTCGGCATCCGACCGCGCCGCGCTCGATGGCGCGGCTGGGCAGCCCGCAGTGGCTTGCGACGATCGGCGTGGACCTGCTGTGCTTCATCGCCCTGCATGTGCTCGCACCGGGCACGAGCCTGAACTATGTCGCGCTGCTGGTCCTGCCTGTGCTGATGGCGGGCGTGCTGACACCACGCAAGCTGGCGCTGGCCACCGTCGCGGTGATCACGATCGCGCTGCTTGTCGCCGCGTGGCTGGGCGCCGTCGGTGGCACCGAGGGCACGCTGCAGATGACGCAGGCGGCGCTGGCGGGTGCGGGCTTCTTCGTGATCACCCTGTTGGCCGGCGAACTCGCGGGCCGGCTCGCGCGCGAGGAGCTGACCGCGCGCGGCAGCCTGGAAATGGCGCGCCAGCAGGCGCAG
>JBDTVC010000316.1:0-5411 GCA_040007475.1 Burkholderiales bacterium | reverse complement strand
GCGCGAGGAGCTGACCGCGCGCGGCAGCCTGGAAATGGCGCGCCAGCAGGCGCAGTTGAATCGGCTCGTGATCGAGGAGATGCAGGACGGTGTGCTCGTCGTCGATCGGCGCGGCCGCGTGCGCGCTGCGAACCCTGCCGCACGCCGTCTGCTGGCGCCGAGCGGGATGAGCCGGCCGGCGCCGTTCCAGTTGCGCGGCGTGCAGGCGTGGGACGCACTCGTCAAGACGGCGGAGCGCGCGTTCACCGAGGCGTCCTGGCCCGAGGCCGGGCGCGACGTGGTGTTGCAGTTCGAACCCGGCTCGATGAATGCACCCGGCGCGCAGCGCACGCTGCGTGCGCGCGTGCGCTTCACACGCAAGCGCGAGCCGCAGGCGATCGAGGAGTTTTGCGTGCTCTTTCTCGAAGACGTGCGCAACATGCAGGCACGCAGCCGACAGGAGAAGCTGGCCGCCATGGGCCGCGTGTCGGCGGGCATCGCGCACGAGATCCGCAACCCGCTCGCCGCCATTTCGCAGGCCAATGCGCTGCTCGCCGAGGACGCGACCGACCCGGCGCAGCGTCGGCTGATGCGCATGGTGAGCGAGAACGTCGAGCGCCTCAAGCGCATCGTCGACGACGTGATGGAAGTCGCACCCGGTGTCGTGCCCGACGTGGGCGTGATCGATGCGACCGCACAGGTCGGTGCCGTATGCGACGAGTGGGCGCGTGCCAATGGCGTCACGCTTGGCGAGCGCAGCGTGCTGCGCATCGACCTGCCCCACGAGCCGATCGGCGTGCTCTTCGACGCCGAGCACCTGCGCCGGGTGCTGGTGAACCTGCTCGACAACGCGTTGCGGCACGCGAGCAAGGCGCCTGGTGCGATTGACCTGCGACTGGATTCGCGCCACGAGGCGCAGGCCTTCTTGAGCGTGGCCAGCGACGGCCCGCCGATCCCGCCCGACGTCGAGCCCTACCTTTTCGAACCGTTTTTCTCGACACGCAGCCGTGGTACCGGGCTGGGCCTGTATATTTGTCGCGAGCTGTGTGAGCGCTACGGCGCGACGATCGACTACCGGTTGCGTGCCGTCGGCGAGAGCCAGCGAAACGAGTTCTACGTCGACATGCAGCGCAAGGCCCTGGGGCCTCTTCCCTTGTTCGAATCCCGGGCCGACCTGACCTGATCTCCATGACCAATGCTTCGCATTTCAGCCTGCTCGTCATCGACGACGAACCCGACCTGCGCACGCTCTACGAGCTGACGCTGCTGCGCGAGGGCTACGACATCGAGACCGCGGGCACAGTGCAGGACGCACTGCTGCATCTGAAGGATCGCGTCTACAGCGCCGTGATCACCGACATGCGCCTGCCAGACGGCACCGGCCTGGACGTGTTGCGCTGGCTCGAGGAGACGGGCCGACGCGAGAAGACCATCGTCATCACCGCTTACGGCTCGGCCGAGAACGCGGTCGAGGCGCTGAAGGCCGGCGCCTACGACTACCTCACCAAGCCGGTGGACCTGAAGCAGTTCCGTGCCGTCGTCGCCTCGGCGCTGGGCCGCGGCGGACCGAACAGTCCGCCAACGATCGACCCGAGCACCTTGCCGTCCGAGACCGGGGCGCCGCCAGTGATACCGGCGCCGCGCCCGGCGGCCGTCGCCGCTGCGCCCACGGCACCGGTGAGCCAGGCCCTGGCGCGCATGGCCGGTGAGTCGGCCGCGATGTACCAGGTGCGTTCGCTCGTCGACAAGGTGGCGCGCAGCATGGCACCGGTGCTGGTGACTGGCGAGTCGGGCACCGGCAAGGAACTGGTCGCGCGCTCCATCCACGAGGTCAGCGTGCGCAGCACGCAGCCGTTCATCGCGGTGAATTGCAGTGCCATTCCCGAGCAGTTGCTCGAGGCGGAGTTCTTCGGCTACCGCAAGGGGGCCTTCACCGGCGCCATGGAAGACCGGGAAGGCTTCTTCCAGGCCGCGAACGGCGGCACCCTGTTCCTGGACGAGATCGGTGACCTGCCACTGGCGATGCAGTCCAAGCTGCTGCGCGCGATCCAGGAGCGGTCGGTGCGGCCGGTCGGCGCGGTCAGCGAGATTCCGGTCAACGTGCGCCTGTTGAGTGCGACACACAAGGACCTCGCCGCCGAGGTGCATGCGGGAAACTTCCGCCAGGATCTGTACTACCGGCTGAACGTGATCCAGATCCGCGTGCCGCCGTTGCGCGAGCGGATGGAGGATCTGGTCGCGATCAGCGAGCGCGTGCTGGAGCGCATCGCGCGAGATGCCGGTGTGGCCACGCCGCCGCGGCTCACGCGCGACGCGCTGGTGCATCTGGCGCGCTACCCGTTCCCTGGCAACGTGCGCGAGCTTGAGAACCTGCTCCACCGTGCGGTGGCACTGTCGGGCGGCGACGTGATCGATGTGTACGACCTCGGCCTGCCCGAGTCGGTGTTCACCGACAGCGCGGCGCAGGAGCTCGACCTCATCACCGAGAACACGCGCGGTGACGTGGTGCATGCGGCTCAACAGGAACTTGCGCCGATGGTGCCGATCGAGGAGCCGCTGCCGAGCGACCTGGAGCAGCACCTGGACCGTGTCGAGCGCGACATCCTGGTGCGGGCACTGGAGCGGCATCGCTTCAACCGCACCGCGGCCGGCGCGAGCCTGGGCCTGTCGCTGCGGCAGATGCGCTATCGGATGGCGCGTCTGAACGTCAACGTCGGCGGCGACAGCGGCGCGGACCGCGACTGACCGTGTGGCGCGAGGGCTGGTGGCAGAGGGCGCGGCGCTGCGAGTCGCCGAACTTCGGGCCGCGCCCGGAGGGCACCGCGATCGACCTGGTGCTGGTCCACTCGATCAGCCTGCCACCCGGTGAATACGGTGGCGACGCGGTCGAGCGGCTGTTCACGAACCGCCTCGACTGGGACGCGCACCCGTACTACCAGCAGATCCGCGGCCTGCGGGTCTCGGCCCACTTTCTTGTTCGGCGCGATGGCGAACTGCTGCAGTTTGTCTCGTGCGATGCACGGGCCTGGCATGCGGGCGAGTCGGTGTGGCGCGGGCGCGCGGGATGCAACGACTTCTCGATCGGCATCGAGCTCGAGGGGCTCGAAGGCGAGCGCTTCGAGGCCGCGCAATACGCTGCGCTGGCAACGCTGATCGACGCGCTGGCGCGACGCTATCCGGTCTCTGCCGTGGTCGGGCACGAGCATGTGGCGCCCGGCCGCAAGTTCGATCCCGGTGCGGGTTTCGATTGGTCGTACCTCATCTCGATGGCGCCACCGGCGGCTCCGTATTTTCCCGAAGAGGTGAAGGCGCTGGCGTGACGCGCGCGGCTCGCGCTGCATGCGCACTGCGCCGGTTGGCGCGGGTTTCGCGGCGAATCCGCGCTGCATGTGAGGCGCCGTGCGGCCCTGGCGCGCGAGGTGGCGCGCCGACTGCGCGAGCCGCGCACGACGGCCTGCGGTGCTCCGCTGACACGACCCGTTGCACACTATAGCTAGTGCTTGTAGCCCCTGCAGACCCCAGATATAGTGTCTGTTCATGCTATTCTTCTCTCAAGTTTCAGCGTCAGGCTGATGCGCTCCAGAGCCTCATGCGTGCAGACCGACACCGCTTGGTGGTCGTGACGACCACAGCGCCGTGACCGAGCGAATCCAGCCGACAAATCAAGCAACAGACCAACAGGGCCACCCCAAAATGCAATCAGTCACTGCCACGACGTCACCCGTTGCCGCCACACCTCGTCCGATGATCGAGCCGAAGGCTGCGGCCTCGGTGTACCAGGGCTATCAGATCATTCGCCGCAACGGGGCGGTCGTGTCGTTCGAGCCGAACAAGATCGCCGTGGCGTTGATGAAGGCCTTCCTGGCGGTGCATGGCACGCAAGGCGCTGCCTCGGCCAGCGTTCGCGAGACGGTGGACGGGCTGACCGAGTCGGTCGTGCGCGCGTTGCTGCGTTCGCGCCCGGGCGGTGGCACCTTCCACATCGAAGACGTGCAGGACCACGTCGAGCTCGGGCTGATGCGCGGGGGCCATCATGAAGTGGCGCGTGCCTACGTGCTCTATCGCGAACGTCGTTCACAGGAGCGTGCCAGGCAAGGCCAGCCGGCGGCGCCGGTCGCGGAGCCGGTGCTGACGGTGGTCGATCGCGGCCAGCGCGTGCCGCTCGATTTCGCGCACCTGCGCACGGTGATCGAGTCGGCCTGTGCGGGTTTGGGCGACGAAGTGAAACCCGAGCCGATCCTCGCGGAGACCAAGCGCAACCTGTACGACGGCGTGCCGATCGACGAAGTGCACAAGGCATCGATCCTCGCCGCGCGCACGCTGATCGAGAAGGATCCGGGCTACACGCGCGCCACCGCGCGGCTGCTCATGCACACGATCCGCCGCGAGATCCTCGGCGAAGAGGTGTTGCAGTCCGAGATGGGCGTGCGCTACGCCGAGTACTTCCCCGGCTTCATCAAGAAGGGCGTGCAAGCCGAACTGCTCGATGAGAAGCTCTTGCAGTTCGACCTGGCCAGGCTGGGCGCTGCGCTGAAGGCCGACCGCGACCTGGCGTTCGACTACCTTGGCTTGCAGACGCTGTACGACCGCTACTTCCTGCACATCGAGGAGGCGCGCATCGAGTTGCCGCAGGCCTTCTACATGCGCGTGGCGATGGGGCTGTCGCTGAACGAGATCGACCGCGAGGCGCGTGCGATCGAGTTCTACGAGGTGCTGTCGAGCTTCGACTTCATGAGCTCGACGCCGACGCTGTTCAATGCCGGCACGCGCCGCTCACAGCTGTCGAGCTGCTATCTGACGACGGTGGCCGACGACCTCGACGGCATCTACGAAGCGCTGAAGGAGAACGCGCTGCTGAGCAAGTTCGCCGGCGGCCTGGGCAACGACTGGACCAACGTGCGCGCACTCGGCTCGCACATCAAGGGCACGAACGGCAAGAGCCAGGGCGTGGTGCCGTTCCTGAAGGTCGTCAACGACACGGCGGTCGCAGTGAACCAAGGCGGCAAGCGCAAGGGCGCGGTCTGTGCGTACCTGGAAAGCTGGCACCTCGATCTCGAAGAGTTCCTCGAGCTGCGCAAGAACACCGGCGATGACCGGCGCCGCACGCACGACATGAACACCGCAAACTGGATCCCCGATCTGTTCATGAAGCGCGTGATGGACGGCGGCGACTGGACGCTGTTCTCGCCCAGCAACTGCCCCGACCTGCACGACAAGTTCGGCAAGGACTTCGAGGCCGCTTACGTCGGCTACGAAGAGAAGGCCGCTCGCGGCGAACTGAAGCTCTTCAAGAAGACGCCGGCGCGCGACCTGTGGCGCAAGATGCTCTCGATGCTGTTCGAGACCGGCCACCCGTGGATCACCTTCAAGGACGCGTGCAATGTGCGCTCGCCGCAGCAGCACGTGGGCGTCGTGCACTCGAGCAACCTGTG
>JBDTVC010000315.1:0-5441 GCA_040007475.1 Burkholderiales bacterium | reverse complement strand
CCTGCACGATCTCCATGTGCAGCAGGCCGAGGAAGCCGCAGCGGAAGCCGAAGCCCAGCGCCTGGCTCACCTCGGGCTCGTAGCGCAGCGAGGAGTCATTGAGCTTGAGCTTCTCGAGCGCATCGCGAAGCTGGTCGTACTCGCTGGCCTCGGTCGGGTACAGGCCAGCGAAGACCTGCGGCTGGATTTCCTTGAAGCCGGGGAGTGCTTCGGACGCCGGGCCGAGGTTGTTCGGCAGCTTCTTCTCGAGCGTGATCGTGTCCCCGACCTTGGCCGCCTGCAGTTCCTTGATGCCGGCAATGACGAAGCCGACCTCACCCGCGCTCAGCCGATCGCGCGGCACCGACTTGGGCGTGAACACGCCCAGACTGTCGGCGTTGTAGACCGCATCGCTCGCCATCATGCGAAAGCGTTCACCCTTGTTGAGCACGCCGTCGACGACGCGCACCAGCATCACCACGCCCACGTAGTTGTCGAACCACGAGTCGACGATCATCGCGCGCAGCGGCGCTTCGAGCACGCCACGCGGCGCCGGCATGCGGGTGATCACCGCCTCGAGGATGTCGTCGATGCCCATGCCCGTCTTGGCGCTGCACGGGATCGCGTTGTCGGCGTCGATGCCGATCACGTCCTCGATCTCGGCCTTGGCGTTCTCGGGGTCGGCGTTCGGCAGGTCCATCTTGTTGAGGACCGGGATCACCTCGACGCCCAGGTCCAGCGCCGTGTAGCAATTGGCCACGGTCTGCGCCTCGACACCTTGGCTCGCGTCGACGACCAGCAACGCGCCCTCGCAGGCCGACAGCGAACGACTTACTTCGTAGGAGAAGTCGACGTGGCCTGGCGTGTCGATCAGGTTCAGGTTGTAGACCTTGCCGTCGCGCGCGGTGTATTCGAGCGCCGCGGTCTGCGCCTTGATCGTGATGCCGCGCTCGCGCTCGATGTCCATCGAGTCGAGCACCTGCGCCTCCATCTCGCGATCGGACAAGCCGCCGCAACGCTGAATCAGACGGTCGGCCAGCGTGCTCTTGCCATGGTCGATGTGGGCAATGATGGAAAAATTGCGGATGTGGTTCATGCTTGCTGCGATGCGACTAACGTGCGCCTCAACTCGAAGTCACAACGGCTCAGCCATTGCGTGGGAGGCTCATATCGCAAAGCGATGTGAAGGCCCGAAGGGCCGCGCCGAAACCAAAAAAAAGGCACGTCGAATCAATGACGCGCCTTCCAACAAAACGATTGGCAACTGCTTGTTGGGATTTCATTGTAGTCAAAAGAGCCCGGCTGCAAACCGCGCCATTGCTTGATTTCTCGTCGTTGCAGGCTGCCAACAGGATAAATTATCAACAGGTTATCAACAAACTCCTGTGGATGTCATGGGGATAGGTTTCCAAGCCCATGTTCGTTGCTCAATTCAGCAAAGACCGAGCGTTCGACACGTTGATTGTAGCGGTCGCCATCAGCAATCGACTTCAGCATTCAGATGTGAGTGTTCACAAACTATCTGCCAACTCCATCACGAATCACCGTGGCAAGCGAAAGCCGCGTTCCGAACTCCCACGTCGTGGAAAGACCCGGCGCTGCCGCCGGGATTTCGGTCACTTGATTGGGCGAATGATCAGGAAGTTGACCGTGTCGCCGCGCCGCACCAGCACGGTGGCGGCACGTGACTTGTCGACCTTGGCGGCGAGTGCCTCGAACTGCTTCGCGCTCGTCACCTCGGTGTTGTCGAGTGACAGCAGCACATCGCCCTCGCGAACCCCGGCGCGGGCAGCCGCGCCTTCCACGCTCTCGACGCGCACACCGTTCTTCACCTTGAGTTCGCGCCGCTGTGCATCGGTGAGATCGGCCACACCCAAGCCCAGGGCGCCGAGAGCCGCCGGCGGCTTCGCGGCGTCGCGCGAGCCGCTGCTCGCGGCACGCTCGGCAGGCTCGAATTCAACGGCCGTCACGCTCACATCGCGGTAGGCGCCGCGACGGAACAGTTGCAGCGTGATCTTGGCGCCGGGCTTGGCCATGCCGACCATGCGCGGCAGATCACCGAACTTCTCGACGGCACGGCCGTCGACCTTGGTGATGATGTCGCCGGCCTCGACGCCTGCCTTGTCGGCCGGACCACCCGACTCGACATTGCTCACCATCGCACCCGAGGGCTTGCCCAGCCCGATGGACTCGGCCACTTCCTTCGTCACCGGGCCGATGGCCACGCCGATGCGGCCACGAATCACGCGCCCGCTGGCACGCAGACTCTCGGACACCCGCGTCGCCTCGTCGATCGGGATCGCGAACGAGATGCCCATGTAGCCGCCCGAGCGGCTGTAGATCTGCGAGTTGATGCCCACGACCTCGCCGCGCATGTTGATCAGTGGGCCGCCGGAATTGCCGGGGTTGATGGCGACGTCGGTCTGGATCAGCTTGACGAGGTCGCCGGTGTCGCGCGACTTCGCACTGACGATGCCGGCCGTGACCGTGCTCTCCAGCCCAAACGGCGAACCGATCGCGATGACCCACTCGCCCACCTTCAGGCGATTCACGTCGCCGATGCGCACCACCGGCAGGCCGGTCGCCTCGATCTTCACCAGCGCCACATCGGAGCGCTTGTCGGCGCCGATGATCTTGGCCTTCAGCTCGCGCGAGTCGGTGAGCGTGACGAACACCTCGTCTGCGCCGTCGACAACGTGCGCGTTGGTCATCACGTAGCCGTCGGCACTGAGGATGAAGCCCGAACCGACGCCACGCGTCTGGGGCTCGGCATCGGGTTGCTGCGGCGCGCGCGGGTTGGGCTTGCCCGGCGCGTTCGGAGTGTTGGGTGCATTCGGTGTACCCGGAATAGGCAGCCCGAAGCGCCGGAAGAACTCCAGCATGTCCTCGTCGATCTCTGCACCGCCGCGCGCACTGCGGGTGCGCTCGGTCGTGCGAATGCCGACGACGGCCGGGCCGACCTTCTCGACCAATTCGGTGAAGTCGGGCAGACCCTGCGCGCTCGCGGGCGTCGCCGCCAGCGCGCCGCCCATTCCCAGACCGAGCGCCAGCGCGCCCAGGCAGAGGCGCCGGCGTGCGGTAGATCGAATCATCTGCAGTGCTGCTGTCTTCAAGGTCTCTCCCGAACTGTCGAAGGTCATGCGCTCGCCCGCGCAGGCTATTTTTTGAGCCGCTCCAGGCCCTTGGCGAACATCCGCAGTGTCGCCGGTGGCACATCACCGAGGATCGTCACCCACCAATCGCCTTGCTGCTGCATCAGCGTTTGCGTCGGGCCGACGCTGGCGAGCATCGGCCGGGTGTGGCGCTGCGGGTTGAACGGCTCGATGAAGACGGAGACATAGGTCAAGCCGTCCGCGTAGATGGCCTGCACGGTCTGATGCTCCGATGCGCCCTTGTCGACAACGGCGTGATCGTCACCCTGCCCGTCCATCGGGCGCTTGACGCAACTCACCTGCCGAAAGCCTGGCGCCACCTGGCGCATGGCCCAGCCTTCGGCCTCGAGGCGGGTCGGCGTGAGCACTGGCCGCAGCACGCGATAACCGTCGAGCTTCTTCATCGGCGCGAGCACCGAGTCAGGTTGGGGCTTCACGCCGATGGCAACCTCGGAGAACGCCGAGGTCTCCAGAACCTCGCTGCGTTCGCCCAGCACGTCGGCACGCAGCAGCAGGCCGCTCGCCTGCTCGGCCCACAGCCGGTAGCCGTAGCGGTAGCCGTCGCGCGGTTTCACGACCAGCACGTTGGCCTCGAACCCGGCAATGCGCTCGACCCCGTGCGGCTGCACTTCGTAGAACTCGGCGATGCGGTCGTCCCCGGCCTGCAGCAGCGCCGGAAACTCCACCAGCAAGGTGCGCTGCTCGACCGTCGCCACGCGCGTGGCCGGCCACAGCGTCGTCGTCACATCGTTGTGGCGGAACACGCGGCGCGCCTGACCGTCGAGCGCCTCGCTGCGCTCGAACTGGTTCGGACCCTCGCAGTAATGCGCGATACGCGCGCTCGACACTGCCCCGCCACCCGTGACGACGAAGGTGCCCTGGAAGTTGCGGTGGCTGGCAGCCTCGTGGATG
This sequence comes from Burkholderiales bacterium, assembly GCA_040007475.1. Taxonomy (GTDB): domain Bacteria; phylum Pseudomonadota; class Gammaproteobacteria; order Burkholderiales; family Burkholderiaceae_C; genus LMDS01. The sequence continues at coordinate 1,398 of JBDTVC010000315.1, read as the reverse complement.
CGCATCAACCACGAACGCACGTCACGCGCCTGCGTGGCGCCGTCGCCAGCCGAACTGGCCTGCGCCCAGGCGCCCGGTGCCGCCACGCACACGACTCCGGCAAGCGCCAGCAACGAAAACGGTCGCCGCATCAAGGCTTGCATCAGCGCTCCGACTCGATCGCCGTCGCGTTGCGCAAAAAGCCCGACGGCACGCCCAGCGCGGAACTCCCCGCGAATTGCTTGTGCGCCGCCAGATAGCGATCCAGCCGAGCGTCTCTGATCAGCCTGCCTTTCAAGACCAGCGCCTGCGGCTCGCTGGCCGACGGCATCACACCGACCAGCGTCGCGGCCGCGGGGACGGCGGTGCCGGCTTGCGCCAAACTGGCACCGGCCGAGCCCCCCCCCACCGCACCGCCCGGGCCACGCGTGAGGACCAGCACACCGGCCACCGCGACGAAGCCCGCAGCCACCGCCGAAGGCGCCATCCACGACCAGCGTCGGCTGCGAGACGACATGGCGACGGCGGGCGGCGGCACGACCGCGGCCGCCTCCCGTGGCTGCGGCGCCAGCACGACCGGCTCATCCTTCATGCGGGCGCGGAGTGCCTCGAGAAAACCCGCGTCGCGGGCCGGGTCGCAAGCCAGGTCCTCGGAGCGCAGCACGTCGCCGATCACGTGGTATTCATGCCACGTCGAGCGGGCCTCGTCACTGTGGCGCCAGTCGGCACAAGCCTGTGCGATGGCATGGCCATCGAGCTCGCCGTCGACCAGCGCCGACAGGCGCTCGAGCGCTGCTGCATCAAGTTCTGAATACGTCGCCATGTGCTTCTCCATCGATCCTACCAACGCTCGCCGTCGCGCGTGTCCAGCAGCGGACGCAGGCGTAGCGCGATCGCCTCGCGCGCCCGGAAGATCCGCGAGCGCACGGTGCCGATCGGGCAATTCATCAGCTCAGCGATCTCCTCGTAGCTGAAACCCTCGATCTCGCGCAGCGTGATCGCCTGCCGAAGGTCGTCGGACAGTGCTTCGATCGCAAAGTTCACTGCCGCGGCGATTTGCTTGCTCGCCAGCACTGCATCCGGGGTCTCGCCGTCGCTCAGTTCGTTCTCCACGCGCGAGCCGTTGTCTTCGTCCTCGTCGCGCGACGCCCGGGCCGATTCGGTCACCAGCGGGTCGCGTTTGAGCTCCATCAACTGTTTCTTCGCCGTGTTGACAGCAATACGGTATAGCCAGGTGTAGAAGGCGCTCTCGCCGCGAAACTGCGGGATCGCCCGGTACGCGCGGATGAAGGTTTCCTGCGCGATGTCGGGCACCAGATCGACGTCGCGCACCATCCGCCCGATCAGGCGCTCGATGCGGCGGCGGTACTTGACCACCAGCATCTCGAAGGCCTTGACGTCGCCGGCCTTGACGCGCTC
>JBDTVC010000314.1:0-5471 GCA_040007475.1 Burkholderiales bacterium | reverse complement strand
GAACATAGGCGCCGGACTCGTCGATTGAGAGCTGCCCGCTGAGATAGCACAGGCGGTCCACTACCACAGCATGGCTGATCGGAGAGGACCGCCTGGGAAGTCCGACACCTTCGATGATGAATTTGCGCATGCTAAAGATCCAGGGTCAATTCCGGGCCTAGGGCGCGAGACACACAAATGCACATCAGCCCGCCTACTTCTCGATCGGTGGCGTTGAGTGCCGTGTCGCGATGCTCCGGCGCGCCACTGACTACCTTGACCTGACAGGTACCGCAGGTCCCGCCCCGGCAGCCGGACGGCGCAGGCACGCCCGCGGCTTCGACAGCGTCGAGGATGCTCTGGTCCGCCGCTACGGCGATGCGCTTGCCGCTGCGACCCAGGGTCACCGTCACGGGACGGTTGGTCGCGGTGGCGGCAGCGGCCACGAAGCGCTCAAAGCGGACGCGCTCTTCCGGCAGACCGGCGGCCTCGACCGCAGCCCGTACCGCACTGATCAGTCGCTCCGGGCCGCAGACGTAGAAGACCGTGCCGGCTGCGGCAAGCTCGACAATGCGCCGGGTGTTCAAGCGTTGCTGCTCGTCGGTGGCATAGACCTGTAGGCCAGCGCCGAACGCAAGCTCTAGAAGGTCCAGGTAAGGTGCTTCGTCACGCGACCGGACGGCGTAGTGCAGGGCGACGCGTCGCCCGTCCGCCCTCAACTGTTCTGCCATCGCCTTGATCGGCGTGATACCGATGCCGCCCGCAATCAACACGGCCGGTCGATCGTCTTCGTGCAACGCGAAGTCGTTGGCGGGCTGTCCGCAGTGCAGCGTCATGCCCAGCTGGAAGATGGCATGCGCAGCGATCGATCCTCCACTGCCCTTCTCCTCGAGCAACACGGCGATCTCGTAGGCATCGCGGCGGCTCGGACTAGAAGCGATCGAATATCGCCGCGTCGTCACCAGGCCGTTCTTGAGGCGCACCGGCACGTCGATATGGGAGCCAGCGCGCACCTCGGGGAGTTTGGCGCCATCCGGTGCTCGCAGTTCATACGCCCGCACCCTCGGTGTGAGCTGACGAATGCCGCTGATGCGCAATGCGAGCGGCCCTTGCCCCATGCGCGCCGGCGCGGCAGTGGAGCTGGCATGCCCCGTCACTTGCTTCAGGCGCTCGATCTCCGCCACCAGCGGCGCCACAGCCTGTGCGACTTCGGCTTTGGTGAATCGAGGGGTAATGTGCTGCGGACAGTTCCAATCGTAGCCCTCGACGGTGATGACCATCGCTCGCTCGACCCGGGCTTGGTAGTGCGGCATCTCGAGCCGTGTCATCAAACTCGCATCCTCACTTGCATCGACCATGCGCACACGACCCAGGATCTTCAGACGCCGCTGGTTCGCGTAGTCCATCAGGATGATCGAGACCCGGTCGTTGCCCTGCAGGTTGCCAACGCTGATGTACTGCACGTTGCCACGGAAGTCGGCATACCCGATCGTTTTCGGATCGAGTACCTTCAGGAACCCGGCGGGACCGCCTCGGTACTGCACATACGGCCAACCGGACTCACCGACGGTGGCCTGGTAGAAGCCATCTCGTTCGTGGATGAAGTCGGCCTCGGCGGCGGCCAGCACGTCGCGCTTGTCAAGCGTACGGTCCAGCGGCGCGTAGACGGAACGGCTCCCCATGCGGGTCTGCATCGCCCGCACGGTGGGCGTGAAGGCGATGTCGGAGTAGGCGCGGCCCATGTCAGGGGCTTTCCTGCGTCAACGACGCGTGCAAGGCCTTCTGGTCGACATTGGCGCGGCTGTGATCGATGGCGGCGATTCGGCTCATGGGGGCTCCAGGTTCACGGCGGCTCGGCACGCCGCGACAGCGCGGCGAGGGGCTGAACTGTCGCGCACGAAGGCCCGGGGTGGAATCGGTGCCAGCTTCAATTCACCGTTACGCGAGCCGGAACAGTTCTGGCGTCCTGACTCCAGAGTCAAGGGCAAAGGGGGGCACACACCGTTGCCTCCCGCTGCGCCCGCGCCCGAACGAGTAGACGAATCACCGATGCCCTGCTCGGGACAATGCCGGCGGTCGTGATCGAGCGACTTCGGAACTGTTCGGGGACAACCATTCCATGCGGAGTAACGGTGTGTTGGATCTAGCAACCCTTCAAAGTTGGCGCGCAGTGGACGAATGTTGATTCATCGGCTGGCTCGCACTGCCGCCGAACCCATTGCTGAGGAACACACCATGAACGCACTTGCATCTACAGAACGGCGCCCTCTTCACGAGCTGCGATTTATGTCGCTCTTCAATGACGGTCGTGGCCTCACCTTTCCATGCGATGCCGCCGGTCATGTCGACCTGGACGGGCTCAGCGAAAAAGTTCGTCAAAACTATTTCTACGCCAGGACGTTCATCGGGCGAGAATTCTTCCTGCCCTCGGTTCGACCCCTTGAGCACTGATGTTCGAGCGTGCGGCGGCGAACGAGGCCACTGTGGTCGCAAGCCGAAAGCTTCCGAACGCGTGGAACAGAGGCAGGCCGAGCAGGCCCGCAGCACCCAGATCAGCGAATGGTCCTGAACTTCCCCAGGAAGCCCAGCGCCGCCACCCAGTTTTCCTCGGCGCCGGCAGCGTTGCGGTCTGCGCGCAGCGTGGCCGAACCGTGAACGCCATTGGTGGTCGGCACGAACTGCGTCTTGTCGCTGCTGGCTGTGGCCTGCAGGATGAGGCGCGACTGATCGATCTCGTCGGCATCGGTCGACTGGTCGATGAACACCGGCAGGCGCACCGCCTGCGCCGCCGTTCTCACCGCGTCCTTCTTGCCCAGATATTCACCCGGCGAAAAGGCCAGCAGCCCGGCCACGTCGCCCGGGTGCTTGGCCACCAGCTGAAAGACCAGTGCGGCTGAATAGCTCGACCCCCAGACCAACACGGGCGCGCGATTCGCCTTTCCCTTGCCCCAGACCAGAGCGGCCTCCAGGTCCGCCAGCGCAGCGTCATACGAGGTCGAGCGCCCGAGGTCGGCGACGGTTCGATTCTTGCCACCGAATTCGTCACCACCGGAACGCTGGTCGATTGCGAGAACGTGGAAGCCAGCGTGGTTCAAACGTGGTGCCAGCGGAGCGTACTCGGCGTGGCTCGAGCCAGCCTGGTGAAAGGCCAGGATCAAAGGCGCCTTGGGATCGGTCGCGGGCCAGAACTCGCCATACACCTTGACGCCATCGGCAGCGGTGATCGTCACGGCCTCGGCCATTGCAGCGTTCGCCGACAACAGCAGGGACGCCAGCAAGAGTGCACGTCGAATCATGGGCTCCCCGAGTTGGATGCAATGAGGTCGGTCGGACTGGCCGCCACGTCCTTACACGCGCCTTTTGCCCAAGGCCCGCACGGGCGCTGCCATGGTCATGGCGAGCGCAAGACTTGGTGTCGGAAGGATTTGCTCGTGCATGGGCACCGCATGCACGCCCTGGCTCGGCGACTGTTCCATCGAACGGAATGGTGTGTTGGTCTCCAAGGTGATTCCAAGTCCTCGCTCGTTCGACGAGAGTTCATCAACGCGCTGCGAACGCGATGAAAGAACCTGCTCCCGCATCCGACCGACCACCAAGGAGTTCCCTATGAATCGCATCAGCACCATCACCGTTGAACCTGCCAAGCCGTCAACGGCTGCAGTCGAGTCGTTCCCGTCAACGAAGGGGGGCCGCGCGGCACCTGTTCACCCGCTGTGGTTGCGCGCCACGCACTGGCTCAACGCGATCGCCGTGGTGCTGATGGTGACCAGTGGCTGGCGCATCTACAACGCCTCACCAGTCTACGAGATGCGCTTCCCGGGGGACATGACGCTGGGCGGCTGGTTGGGTGGCGCACTGCAGTGGCACTTCGCCGGCATGTGGCTGCTGGCCTTCAACGGTCTCGTCTATCTGACCCTGAACGTGTCGAGCGGCCGGTTCGCGAGCAAGTTCTTCCCGATCACCGTGGCCGGCGTCTGGTATGACTTGCGCGACGCACTGCGCGGCCGACTCTCGCATGCCGACCCTCGGCACTACAACGGCTTGCAGCGCCTGGCCTACCTCACCGCCATCGTTGACCTGGTGCTGTTGGTGCTGTCGGGGCTGGTGTTGTGGAAGTCAGTGCAGTTCCCGCTGCTGCGCGAATTGATGGGCGGCTACGAGGGCGCACGTCGTGTGCACTTCTTCGCCATGGCAACGCTCGTGGCGTTCGTGGCCGGCCACGTGCTGATGGTGGCACTGGTGCCGCGAACCCTGCTCACGATGCTTCGCGGCCGCTGAAGGAGACCCTCATGAACATCACCAAACGCTCCATCATCACCACCGTCGATGGCGATGCTGCCGTCAAGGACGCGCTGAAGATCCTGTCGCGCCGAATCGAGCAGCCCGCGCGTCGCGCATTCCTGCAGCGCACGCTGACACTCGGTGGCGTGGCCATGCTCAGCGGCTGCAATCTCACGGATGGCAACAGCGTCGACACCGCGTTGGAGAGCATCTCTCGCTTGAACGACCGCGCGCAGGGTGCGTTGTTCGATCCGAACCGGCTTGCGCCCACCTACCCGGACTCGATGGTGATGCGTCCGTTTCCGTTCAACGCGTACTACGGCGAGAGCGAAGTCCGCGTGGTCGATGGCGACACGTGGCGACTCGAAGTCACCGGCCTCGTGGCTGACAAGCGCCAATGGACGCTGGCCGATCTGCGCGCGATGCCGCAGCAAGAACTGGTGACCCGGCACATCTGCGTCGAGGGCTGGAGTGCCATCGGCAAATGGGGTGGCGTGCCCTTCGCATCCTTCTTGAAGCGCGTTGGTGCCGACCTGAACGCGAAGTACGTGGGCTTCAAGTGCGCGGACGACTACCACACGAGCATCGACATGGCCACCGCGCTGCACCCGCAGACGAATCTGTCTCTCACCTATGACGGGAAGGTGCTGCTGCCAAGAAACGGCTACCCGCTGAAGCTGCGCATGCCCACCAAGCTGGGCTACAAGAATCCAAAACACATCCGGGCGATCTACGTCACCAACACGTATCCCGGCGGCTACTGGGAAGACCAGGGCTACAACTGGTTCGGAGGCAGCTGAGTCCGCTCATCCGCCCTGACACAACGGCACTTCTGCCATTTTCTCAACTCACTTTCTCAAGGAAATCATCATGAACAAGATCACCGCAACGCTGCTCTCCGCCTGTCTGTCGATGGCCGCGGTTCACGCCTTCGGCCAGGACGCCATGACCAAGGACGCCATGAAGCCCGACGCGATGGCGAAGGACGCCATGAAGAAGGACAGCGCACCGAAGGATTCGATGAAGCCCGATGCCATGTCGAAAGATGCGATGAAGAAGGATGCCGCGCCGAAGGACGCGATGAAGAAGGACGCGATGGCCCACGACGCGATGAAGCCTGACGCCATGGCGAAGGACGCCATGAAGAAGGACGCGCCGAAGGACGCCATGAAGAAGGACGCGATGGCTCACGACGCGATGAAGCCCGATGC
>JBDTVC010000313.1:0-5567 GCA_040007475.1 Burkholderiales bacterium | reverse complement strand
CTGCGCGGTGATCACGCGCACGTACTTGTCGGCGGCCTCGAAGTACAGCACCTCGCCCACCGGCACCATGTGGATCGCCGCGCCCACGCTGGCCTGGATCACCGACAGCAGCGGCGCGGCCGGCGCGCTCAAGCCCGGCGTGCCGAGCAGGCCGCGCAGTTGCGCCAGCGTCGTCTCGAGTGCGGCCGGCGCGCCCGCGGCGGCGGGCTCGCGGCGAGCGTTCAAGGCCGCCTGGGCGCGCGCGCAGGTCTGCGCCAGGCGCTCGGGTTGCACCGGCTTGAGCACGTAGTCCACCGCCGCGTGCTCGAAGGCCTGCAGTGCGTACTGGTCGTACGCGGTCACGAACACGATCAGCGGCAGCTGCGCGTTCGCGTCGTCGGGCCAGTCTTCGGCCAATGCCTGCGCGGCCTCGAGGCCGGTCATGCCGGGCATGCGGATGTCCATGAACACGAGGTCGGGCTTCAGCGCGAGCGCCTGCTCGACCGCCGCCGCGCCGTGGCCGACGTTCGCGACGATCTTCAACGCCGGCCAGGCCCGCGCGAGTTCGGCCTGCAGATTCGCAGCCAGCAGCGGCTCGTCTTCGGCGATCAGAGCCGTGGCGTTCATGACGACACCATCGGCAACCGGACAGTCGCCAGCGTGCCGCCTTCGGCATCGGTCGCGTTCTGCAGCGTCAGGGTCGCGCGCGGGCCGTACAGCGTCGCCAGGCGCTCGCGCACCTGCACGAGGCCGAAGCGCGTGCCGTCGCTGTGCGCGTCCGACAGCCCGGCGCCGGTGTCGCGCACGCGCAGCACGAGCGCATCGCCCTCGCGCAGCGCGCTGACCGAGATGCGGCCGCCCGCCACCGCCGGCTCCAGTCCGTGCTTGATGCAGTTCTCGACCAGCGGCTGCAGCAGCAGCGGCGGCACCGTTAAGCCCGCGAGCTCGGCCGGCAACTCGAATGTGGATTGCAGGCGCTCGCCCATGCGCACCTTCATCAGCGCGAGGTAGTCGCCCAGCCGCGCGAACTCGGCCGAGAGCGGGTGCTGCGAGGCGCGCGATGCATTGAGGGTGGCGCGCAGGAACGCGATCAGCTGGTCCAGCATCAGCTGCGCACGCGCCGGGTCCACGCCGATCAGCACGCGCAGGTTGGCCAGCGTGTTGAACAGCATGTGCGGTTCGAGCTGCGATTCGAGCAGCTTCAGCTGGTTTTCGGCGGCCTGGCGCTGCGCGGTTTGAACGAGCGCCTCCTGTGCCGCCATCCGTTCGCGCGAATAGAAGAAGTACGTGATGACCAGGCTCGGGATCAGCGTGCCGGCGAGCAGCGCGATCGCCTGCTGCCAGCTGCCGCGATAGAAGCCCGGCGAGCCCACGCCGGTGATCCAGCGCGCCAGTTCGTTGCCGATGCCGAAGCCGACCACCGTGCCGATCACGATCGCCACCAGCATCAGCGGCCAGCCCGGCCACTGGCTCAGGGCCTCGGGCGAGTCCGGTGGCGCGTTGCGGTACTGCCAGCGGGCCAGCGGCACGCGGCCCAGGTCGATCGCGAGCCAGCAGCTCGTGCCGATGCACAGCGAGTGCACGAGGTTGATCCAGAACGTCGAGTGCGTCAGGCCGGTCAGCATCAGGGCGATGACGACGCATGCGATCACCGTGCGCAGACCGCGGACCGCGAAGCGTGCGCGGCGTTGCGTGGTCACGGCGGGTGGAGCGTGCTCGAAGATCGCGGCCATGGGGTGGATTCTGGCTCAGGCCGCGCTCAGGCCCGCCGAGCGCGTCGCCAGCAGGCGAAGCGACAGTGCACGCGCCGCGAACAGGCCGCTGAAGCTGCCGTAGGCCAGGCTGCACAGGCCGGCGAAGACCGTGTCATGCGCCAGCGCCGGGTGCAGCGCCAGGCTCGCGCCGGCGAAGTACTTGATGCAGAACAAGCCCACGATCATCGTCAGCGGCAGCCAGCTCCCTGGCACATGCAGCAGACCGGTCGGCGCCGACCAACGGGCGCTGCGCACCTCGATGAACTGGCGCCCGACGGTCAGCGCGGCGCCCAGCCCGGCCGCCCAGCTGCCGAACGCGATCGGCAGGTGCCCGAAGGTGTGGAGCACGCCGGTGGCCGACAGGGCGACCAGCACCAGCGGCAGAACCGTGACGCGCGGCAGCGTCAGCTCGTGGTCGCGCGTCTGCCACAGGCCGAGTGCGATCAACGCGGTGAGCAGGCCCCAGACCCAGACCGGTGTGTGATGAACGATGGAGATGAACATGGTGCGGCTCCCTTCTCTGAGCGATGTGCTTGTGCGATGGGCGCACTGTGCCGGCGGCGCCCGGTTGTCACCATGCCCGCGCGACGAAACGGCGATGCGCGGCGCGAACGGCGGGTGAGCGGGCGCGAGGCGCTGCTGCAAAATCGCCTTCACCCGGCCGCGGTTGGCCGGGGTGACGAAGGATTCACGGATGCGTCGTTCGCTGTGGGGGCTGGTGCTGGCCGGTGGGCTCGTCGCGTGGGGCGCGAGCCGGGCGCAGGCCCCGCTGGCGGAGTGGGAGAGGGAGAGCGAGGCGGTCGCGGCGCACTTCGCCGACCCGCCGGTGAGCTACCGCACGCCGGCGTTCGAACCCGGTCGCGTCGAGCCGACCAGCAATGCCGAGCTGCGCGCCGCGATGCAGGCCCTCGCCACCGATGTGGCCAGCGCGGGCACCGCGCGGCTGTTGTCGGTCGGCAGCTCGCAGACCGGCGTGCCGCTGGAAGCGCTGCGCCTCAGCCGCGGCCCCGGCCGGCCGACCGTGCTGCTCGTCGGCCAGCAGCACGGTGACGAGCCGGCCGGCAGCGAGGCCTTGCTCGCGGTCGCGCAGGAGCTCGCGCAGGGCAGCCTGGGTGCGGTGCTCGATCGCATCGACGTGGTGATCCTGCCGCGTGCCAACCCCGATGGCGCCGAGGCTCGCCGGCGCGGCAGCGCCAGCGGCATTGACGTGAACCGCGACCACCTGCTGCTGCGCACGCCCGAGGCGCAGGCGATGGCCGCACTGGTTCGGGATTTCAACCCCGTGGTCGTGGTCGACGCGCACGAGTTCGGCGCGCTCGGCCGCTATGTCGAGAAGTTCGGTGCGGCGCAGCGCGCCGATGCGCTGGTCCAGTACGCGATGGTCGCGAACCTGCCGCCGCTGGTCACGCGGGCGTCCGAGGAGTGGTTTCGCCAGCCGCTGCTTCAGGCGCTCAAGGCGCAGGGCCTGAACAGCGAGTGGTACTACACGACGTCGGGCGACGTGGCCGACAAGAAGGTCTCGATGGGCGGCGTGCAGCCCGACAACGGGCGCAACGTGAACGGGTTGCGCAACGCCGTCAGCTTCCTGATCGAGACGCGCGGCGCAGACCTCGGCCGTGCGCACCTGCTGCGCCGCGTGCACACGCACGTGGTCGCGATCGGCAGCATCCTGAAGAGTGCGGCGGCGCGCGCCGACGACCTGCAGAAGCTGCGCCGATTCGTCGATGCCGAGGTCGCGGCCAAGGCCTGCCAGGGCGACGTGATCGTCGAGGCCGCGGCGACGCCCAGCGAATACACGCTGGCCATGCTCGATGCGCAGACCGGTGCCGACAAGGCCGTCAACGTGGCGTGGGATTCGGCCCTCGCACTGGCGACCGTGCAAAGGCGGACCCGGCCCTGCGGCTACTGGCTCGGCGCGGACCAGGCCGACGCGGTGCTGCGTTTGCGCGCGCTCGGCGTGCAGGTGCACCGCGTGGACGAGGCGGGCGAGCTGCGTGGCGAGGCCTACACCGAGACCGCCCGCGAGACCGGCGCGCGCCCCGACGTGCGCGGCAGCATCGCCGACGGCGGTGGCGTCGTGCGCGTCAAGGTCGCGCTGGCGCCAGCGCTGATCGATGCCTCGGCCGGCAGCTACTACATCGGCCTCGACCAGCCGCTCGCCCACCTCGTCGTCGCGGCGCTGGAGCCCGACACGCAGAGCAGCTTCGTCACGAACCGCATCGTCGACAACGTGACCGGCCTGGCCCGTGTCCTGAAGCGGCCCGGGCTCAAGATGAGTGCGGTACCCTGAGAACGCTGTAAGGCCGGCGTGCCGCCGTCGACTCATCGGGGAGGTCAGCATGAAAACCACCGGATCGAACCCACCGCAACGCTTCTATCGCCACCGATGGCCGGTGCGCGTGATGCACTGGATAAACGTCGTCTGCCTGACCATCCTCTTGATGAGCGGGCTGACGATCTTCAACGCCCACCCGGCGCTGTATTGGGGCCAGGGCTCGAGCTTCGACAAACCCTGGGTTGCGATCACGGCCGTGCAGGGCTCGAACGGGGTCGTCGGCGTGACGCGCATCGCCGGTCACCAGTTCACGACCGACGGCGTGCTCGGCAACTCGCGCGTCGGCGATGCGGCCACCTCCACGGTCCGTGCGTTCCCGTCGTGGGCCACCATCCCCGGGCCGCAGTGGCTGTCGATGGGGCGGCACTGGCACTTCTTCTTCGCATGGCTGTTCGTGATCAACGGCATCGCGTACGTGCTGTACGCGATCGTCACCGGCCACCTGAATCGCGACCTGCTGCCCACGCGCGCCGAGCTGCGCAACATCGGCCGCTCGATCAGGGACCACGTGCTGTTCCGCCACCCTACCGGCGAAGCGGCCAAGCGCTACAACGTGCTGCAGAACCTGGCCTACCTCGCCGTGATCTTCGGGCTGCTGCCGCTGGTGATCCTGGCGGGCATGGCGATGTCGCCGCGGCTCGATGCGGTGTTCCCCGGCTGGATCGAGTTGCTCGGCGGGCGGCAATCGGCGCGCACACTGCACTTTCTCGCGGCGATGGGGCTGCTGCTTTTCGTGCTGGTGCACGTGTTCGAGGTGCTGATCAGCGGCGCGTGGAACCAGATCCGCTCGATGGTGACCGGCTGGTACACGCTGCCTGCAGAAAAGGAGACGACATGAGCAGCAAGCGCATCAGCAGCGGTCATCGCCATCTGCGCGCGCCGAACCGGCGTGCCGCATTGCGCGTCGCGCTCGCCTCGGTCGGCACGCTGACGCTGGCCGGCTGCGACAAGCTGTCGCAGAACGCGGCCTTCGTCGACGTGCTCAAGAGCGCGCAGCACCTGAGCCACGGCGCGCACGGCATCGTCGCCGGCCGCAAGGCGATGGCGCAGGAGTTCAGCCAGGCCGATGTGGCCGCGCATTTCAAGGCCAACGGCACGCTGGTGCCGGCCGACGCCGACTACCACGCGCTGATGCAGGGCGGCTTCAAGGACTGGAAGCTGGAGGTCACGGGCCTGGTCGAGAAGCCGATGGCCTTCACGCTCGCGGAGCTGCGCGCGATGCCGTCGCGCACGCAGATCACGCGGCACGATTGCGTCGAGGGCTGGAGCTCGATCGGCAAGTGGAAGGGCGTGCAGCTCAGCCATGTGCTCGAGCAGGTGCGGCCGACAGCGAACGCAAAGTTCGTGCTGTTCCGCTGTGCAGACTCGATGGACGGCGCATCGCGCGACGGCCACGACTCGAAGTACTACGAGAGCGTCGACCTCGACGACGCGTACCACGCGCAGACGGTGCTCGCCTACGAGCTGAACGACCAGCCGCTGCCGGTCAACAACGGCGC
>JBDTVC010000312.1:0-5571 GCA_040007475.1 Burkholderiales bacterium | reverse complement strand
TGTCGCCCTGGCGCAGGTGGCTGTTCCACGGCGCCGGGTTGCCGGTGCCGAAGTAGGCCAGGCCGGTCTTCGCATCGTAGCTGCCGCCGAGCCAGGTGGCCGAGCCGCCGGTCTTCCAGAGGTCACCGGGCCAGCTCTTGTTGAGCGTGCCGGAGATGCCGTTCTCGGCCTTCTTGCCGTCCTTGTCGTAGGTGTAGCCCATGTGGCCTTCGACGGTCGGGCGCGACCAGACCAGATTGCCGGTCTTCGGGTTGCGTGCCTCGACGCGGCCGACGACGCCGAACTCGCCGCCCGACACGCCGGTCAGCAGCAGGCCCTGCGCGATGATCGGCGCGGCAGTGGACGAGTAGCCGGCCGCGTAGTCGTCGATCTTCTCCTTCCAGACGACGTCGCCGGTGGCCTGGTCGAGTGCCACGAGCTGCGCGTCGAGCGTGCCGAAGATCACGAGGTTGTCGAACAGCGCGGCGCCGCGGTTGACCACGTCGCAGCACGGCATGATGCCTTCGGGCAGGCGGTGCTCATACTTCCACAGCTTCTTGCCGGTGGCCGCGTCGAGCGCGAAGATGCGCGAGTACGAGGCCGTCACGAACATCTTGCCGTTGTGGACCAGCGGCTGCGACTCCTGGCCGCGCTGCTTCTCGCCGCCGAACGAGAACGCCCACACCGGCGCGAGCTTGCCGACGTTGGCCGTCGTCACCTGCTTGAGCGCCGAGTAGCGCTGGCCCTGCGTGCCCAGGCCCCAGGACAGGACCTCGTTGCCGCTCTTGGCCGAGTCCTCGATCATCTTGTCGGTCACGGCGGTCTGCGCCGAGGCCGTGATCGAGCCGAGGCCCAGGGTCATCGAAAGGGTCAGAAGTGTCAGGCGCATGGATGTCTCCTCCACATGTGGTTGGGTTCTGGTCGCGTGTCACGCGGCCTTCAGAGACACACAAAATGGCAACATCCATGCCACGCGAACAGCGCGCTTGCGGAGGCTCGCGGCCGGTGTTTCGGGGCCGTTTCGGCGCGTCGATCCGCGGGTTTGTCCGCGGGTTTGCTACATCGTTGAGCAGTGCGCGCGTCAGCCTGTGACAGCGTTCAGTGCGCCGGCTTGAGCACCGCCTGCTCGAAGCGCGGGTACAGGTTCGCGACGTTGCGCGTGTACTCGGTGTCGAACGCGGCCCAGCGCCTGAACTGGTCGGGCACCGGCAGCCGCAGCACGTCGTTCATCTCGTCGCCGCGCTCGGCGCTGGCGCGGAATGTGTCGGTGAGCCACGCGAGGTAGCGCTGCGTCAGTGCGATCGGCGCGGTGTCGCCGGTCACGATGCCGTGACTCGACACGACGCTCGTCACGCGCAGCGCGGCGAGCCGCTGCAGGCTCGCCTGCCACGCGTCGAGCTGCGCATGCGGCGTGGTCGGGATGCGGCGCGAGAACGCGAGCCCGCCGACGAACGCGATGCCGCTGCCGCGATCGATCAACACCAGGTCGCTGCCGGTGTGGCCGCGCAGTTCGACCAGTTCCAGCTCGTGCGTGCCCACGCGTTCGACGCCGGGCTTCGCGTCGGTGTCGGGCAGCAGCGCCTGCGTGTCGGTCATCCAGTCGCCGCACAGGCGGTAGAGGTTGGCTTCATAGCCCTTGGCCTCGCGCTGCATGCCGGCGCGTGTGTCGGGCGTGGCCGCACGCGGCACGTCGGCGAAGGCCTGGTTGCCGAGGAAGTAGTCGGGGTGCAGGTTGAGGTGCAGCACGCGCACGACGGGCTCGCGCGTCGTGCGTTCGACCAGCGCGCGCAGCTGTTCGCCGTAGCGCCGCGAGGGGCCGGTGTTGACGACGATGACGCCCGCGCCGGTGACGATGAAGCCGGTGTTGATGATGTTGCAGCCGTTGGCGACCGCGAAGTCGGCGTTCGCGCCCTCCACGACATAGACGCCGGGCGCGAGCGCGCGTGCGTGCAACCGGTAGTCGAACGTCGCCGCGTCGGCCTTCGCCGGCTGCGCGAACACCAGCACCGGCAGCGCGCACAGCAGCACCAGCAGCAGCGCGAGGCTGAGCAGCCGCTTCATTCGATCGGTCCGCCGATGCGGTTGCCGTTGTTGTCGGTGCCGACGAGTTGCAAGCGGCCCTTCGGCGGCTCGGCAAAGTCGAAGCTGAACACCGGGTTCTCGCTGACCGGCTCATGCGTGTCGAGCCGCATCAGCTCGCGGCCGCCGGCGTCGCGCAACGACAGGTGGTTCACATAGAAGGCCGGGATGCCGCCGACCAGGCCGGTGTCCATCGGATGCATCAGGCGCAGCCGCAGGCGCGTGCCAGGTTCGCCGCCGCCGGCCGGAACGCTGTGCGGGAACACGCGCGCGCTGAGCTCGCCGAGCGAGCGCGACCAGCTGCCGTCGCGGCGCGTCTCGCCTGCGGCCGTGCAGCCGCCGCCGGCCGAATCGATCAGCGTGCCGCCGACATGCCAGACGCCGTCACGCGTCTTCACCGCCGCGCGCACCGGGCTCGCCTGCTCGAGCTTGAAACGAAAGCTCACGCGCGGCAACGCGGCGAGCGGGAAGTACTCGAGCACCTTGCGGATCGGGTTGCGATCGACCAGCACGGTGATGCGCTCGACATCGCGCAGGCCATCGGCCGACACGCTGATCGGCACGTTCATCGGGTCCTCCGCGAACGCGGGGCCGAGCACCTTGACGCGCGCATCGAACTCGACCGGCCCGCCGCCGAGGAATTCGCGCTTCAGGTCGGGCCACTGGAACGAGCCGAACGGGTCGCCATCGGTCGACGCGTCGGGCTGCGCGAACGCGAGGGTCGCGGCCCCCGCGAACGCGAGCGTCGCGGCCCACGCGAGCGCGAGTGCGAGACCACGGGGCAGGGCGAGGCGATGAGTCATTCGTGGGTCTCCGTGCGATGTCGCAAGCAACATTCGTGCTGCGCGGGTTCGCCGGGCGACGGCTGCTCCAACGGTACGAAACGAAGCAGCACACCGCACGGGGTGTCCCACGCTGGCACAACCCAGCGGGTACTTTCCCTTGCTTCTCCGCCGCTTCGATCGGCTGCATGCGGGCTGCGGTGCATGGCACGCAAGCTGCGCTGTTCCCGACGCGAAAGATTCGCCAGCGATGCCCCGCGTATCGCCGCTTCCTCATCACATCATTGCGGAGAGACACACATGGACATGCTCGAGCCCGGAAAATTCGGCACTGCGGTGCAATTCAAGAAGCGCTATGGCAACTTCATCAACGGCGAGTGGGTCGCGCCTGCGAAGGGCCAGTACTTCGACAACATCACGCCGGTGACCGGCCGCGCGTTCTGCGAGATTCCGCGCTCGACCGCGGAAGACGTCGAGCGCGCACTCGATGCCGCCCATGCCGCCAAGGCCGCCTGGGGCAAGACCTCGACGACGGTGCGCGCGAACATCCTCAACAGAATAGCCGACCGCATCGAGCAGAACCTGCCGATGCTCGCCGCGGCCGAGACCTGGGACAACGGCAAGCCGATCCGCGAGACGACGTTTGCCGACCTGCCGCTGGCCGTCGATCACTTTCGCTATTTCGCCGGCTGCATCCGCGCGCAAGAGGGTGGCGTCAGCGAGATCGACGACAAGACCTATGCGTATCACTACCACGAGCCGATCGGCGTCGTCGGTCAGATCATCCCGTGGAACTTCCCGATCCTGATGGCGGTGTGGAAGCTCGCGCCCGCGCTGGCTGCAGGCAACTGTGTCGTGCTCAAGCCGGCCGAGCAGACACCGGTGTCGATCCTGGTGCTGATGGAAGTCATCGGCGACCTGCTGCCGCCGGGCGTGCTGAACGTCGTCAACGGCTTCGGTCTGGAGTGCGGCAAGCCGCTCGCGTCGAGCCCGCGCATCGGCAAGATCGCGTTCACCGGCGAGACGACCACGGGCCGCCTGATCTCGCAGTACGCGAGCCAGAACCTGATTCCGGTCACGCTGGAGCTCGGCGGCAAGTCGCCGAACATCTTCTTCGCCGACGTGATGAGCAAGGACGATGCGTTCTTCGACAAGGCGCTCGAAGGTTTCGCACTGTTCGCGCTGAACCAGGGCGAGGTCTGCACCTGCCCGTCGCGCGCGCTGATCCAGGAGTCGATCTACGACCGTTTCATGGAGCGTGCCGTGAAGCGCGTGGCCGCGATCAAGCAGGGCAACCCGCTGGACATGGAGACGATGCTCGGCGCGCAGGCGTCGAGCGAGCAGCTCGAGAAGATCCTGAGCTATCTCGACATCGGCAAGCAGGAAGGTGCGAAGGTGCTGACCGGCGGCGAGCGCAACATGCTGGGCGGTGACCTCGAAGGCGGCTACTACGTGAAGCCGACGGTGTTCCAGGGCCACAACAAGATGCGCATCTTCCAGGAAGAGATCTTCGGACCGGTGGTCTCGGTCACGACCTTCAAGGACGAAGAAGAAGCGCTGGCCATCGCCAACGACACGCTGTACGGCCTCGGCGCCGGCGTGTGGAGCCGCGACATGAACACCGCGTTCCGCATGGGCAAGGGCATCCAGGCCGGGCGCGTGTGGACCAACTGCTACCACCACTACCCGGCACACGCCGCGTTCGGTGGCTACAAGCAGTCGGGCATCGGCCGCGAGAACCACAAGATGATGCTCGACCACTATCAGCAGACCAAGAACCTGCTGGTGAGCTACGACGAGAACAAGCTCGGCTTCTTCTGAGCCCGGCCATGACGACACGCTCCACCACGGAACCGGTGGCGCGTGTCGTCGCCACCGATGCCGCGCTCGCGCTGATCGCCTCGCTGGCCGAGGCGAACGGCGGGCGCCTGATGTTCCACCAGTCCGGCGGCTGCTGCGATGGCAGCGCGCCGATGTGCTTCGTCGATGGCGACTTCATCATCGGCGAGCAGGACCGCCTGCTCGGGCACATCGGCGGCATGCCGTTCTACATGAGTGCCTCACAGTTCGAGTACTGGCAGCACACCCAGCTGATCATCGACGTCGTGCCCGGCCGTGGCGGCATGTTCTCGATCGAGGGGCCGACGGGCCAGCGCTTCCTGACCCGGTCGCGGTTGTACTCCGATGACGAGTGGGCCCGGCTCAGCGAGCCGAGCCTCGGCTCATAGTCACCACTTCTCCATGTAGGGCCGCAGATCGAGTTCGAACGTCCAGGCGTCGCGCGGCTGCATGTGCAGGTTCCAATAGTTCACGGCGATGTGCTCCGGGTTCAGGATGCCGTCCTGGTCCTTCAATGCATAGCGCTCGGGGAAGGTGCTGCGGATGAACTCGGTGTCGATCGCGCCGTCGACGACGACGTGGCCGACATGGATGCCGCGCGGCCCGAGTTCGCGCGCCATGCTCTGCGCGAGCGCGCGCAGCGCGTGCTTCGCGCCGGCGAATGCGGCGAAGTTCGCCGACCCGCGCAGGCCCGCCGTCGCGCCGGTGAACACGATCGTGCCGCGGCCGCGCGTGACCATGCGCTTGGCGACCTCGCGTCCGTTGAGAAAGCCGCCGAAGCAGGCCATCTCCCAGATCTTGAAGTACTTGCGCGCGGTCTCCTCGAGGATGCTGCACGGCACGTTCGCGCCGATGTTGAACACCATCACCTCGATCGGTCCGATGTCGCGCT
>JBDTVC010000311.1:0-5591 GCA_040007475.1 Burkholderiales bacterium | reverse complement strand
TGGCCGTCGGCGCGTGACTCCATCCACAGCAAACGCGAACAGAGCCTTTTTCTTTCTACCCCCCTTTGCACCCCCCTCGCGTGAGCGCTGGGTCTTGCCGCGACAAGCCGGGGCAAGCTCACCCATTCACACGGCGTTCGATCTCTTCAATGCTTGCGAGTACGGCATCGAGCGGCGGCATTTCGCCGAAGATCATTCCTGCCATCGCGACATAGTCGGCTCGCAGTGTGTCGCGCATCGAAGGGGTTGGGGTCAGAGTGAACGTGCCATACGCTGCCGTCCTCAGACCGAGGTCGGCGCTGCCGAAGAAGAGTCGCGCATGTGTCGCGCAGTTGGCTGCGAGGGCGCGATTGCCAAGCCACTGCGCTGCTCGTTCGTTGCGCATGAGCTGGTACGCGTCGTAGTAGTGACGCGAGACCCGTTGACCGCCGTGGCGCAGAACACCGCGACGGTCGTACCACTGCCTCAGTCCGTGCAGGATGATGATCTTGTCCCAGAACGTGCGTTCGGCTTCGACGGTGATGACGTTATCAACGCGAAGGTTCAGGTGAGGAAGATCAGCAGCGATGTACGGCGTCACTGACGCAGTCGTGTGCGGATCAAGCGCCGACTTCGCTCCTGCTTCGATCTTGACGGCAGAGCGGATGTAGTCGTCGCTCCGCGCCGCCGCTGATGGATACCAGAGGAGTAAGGTCTGTCCGTCCGCATCGTCGGGATCGCGCTCCAGTTTGATGCGACCTTTGCCGACGGCATCGGCACGGCGGGCAAGCTGACTTGTCAGAGAACCATTGATGAACGCCTGACAGGCCTCGCGGATGGCATCGAGCCTTTTGCCGCGTTGTTTGCCGCTAAGAGCGTCAAGCTCCGCAGGATCGACGGCTTGCCCGATGTCTTCGCGGAACACCGTGATGTCGATGTCCTCGGAGAAGCGGGGGATCAGGTCGAAGGCTTTTGAGAGCGAAGTCCCGCCCTTGAAGAGCAGGCGGGGACTTCCGGCCTCAAGGCCGTTGAACAAGGCGTCGAGCGTCCAGCACACCCAGAAATCCTTCTCGACGTTCTGCACGGCCGTGCCGAGGCGCGCGGCGGTTTCGACGAAGAGCGCGCCTCTGTCGGCATCGCTGGATGCGATCACGTCGTCGTAGGCTGGGTTCATCGCCGTACCGCCTGGTTGCGGGCAGGCGAGAGCTTCCGCTGCGATGCAGTCTTTGGCGGATCAGGTGGCTCGTCCGGCGACATCGGGTCGAAGTCTGAAAGCGTCCGCAAGAAGCTTTGCATCCACGCGGGCAAAAGGCGAAAGCCTTGCTTCAAATCACTCCGGATGTCGTCGCCGTGCTTGGGGTCGTCGAGTAGACGCGTCAGCGTCTTTCTGATGCGGTCGCCGTCACCGGGAAGCGTGTCCTTGAGCCAGTGCAGGGCCTGCACGACGCGCATGGCAGGACGGCCAGCCCAGTAGAGGCGGCTCGGGGCGGCTTGCTTGAATTCAATCGAGAGCTTGTCGAGCTGAATGGAACGGCGACGCGTGTCGGAGTAGAGCGTGACGCGGGCGGGCACAGCGTCGGTCAGCCCAAGGTCGTTGGCAGCGGTCATACCGTCCACCAGAAGGCGTGTCTGATCGCGTCGGGCTAGTGCATCAACGATGGCGCGGTAGTCCGGCGTGGCAGAGCGTTTGGTGAGCTTGTTGAGGGCAGGCTGGTCGTAGAGGCCACGGTCGATGCGGCGCAGCTCGCCACGCGCGACCATGCGCTGCAAGGTCTTGTCAATTGCATCGCGACTGCCAAGCGTGGTGAAGTCTGCAGGCACCCAGACGTGGCCCTGCCCAGCAGCATCGATCAGCGTTGAAATGCGGTCACTTATGTCCGACATGGAAGCACCTATGTTGTCCGAAATTTATATACAAAATTCGGACAAATGGCAAGGAAAAAGCAGCGTCTGTCCGAACTTTGTAGTCAAACTTCGGACATTCTTCCTGGCATCTGGCAGTCGTGACGCCAGGCCAGGGCCTGTCCTTAAGCGGGAGCGCAATGAACGGCCAGCACCTGAGGCAAGCCAACGGCAAGTAGGATTGGACCGCACTCGGGACCGAGCTCGCCACGCGACCCGGCCTTGGGGCCGAGGAGCGTGGACGCCGCCACATGAAACCTCTCGCAGGTGCTGCGAAGAAGAGGTCTCGCGATAGCAATGCGGGGCGGCGGGACCGCGAACCCTTCACGAGTGCTTCTCTACCAACGTCGTCGACGTCCTGCGTCGTAGTCTGATGACGTACTGGCGATGGGCCTAAGCCCACGCTGCGCGAAGAGCGCCACCGGCAGAGAAAGACATGCAGCTCAGCGGCTCGGCTGATCGGGCAAGGCGCACGACGTCAACGTCGCGGGGCCAGCCGCGACCGGCAGCCAGTGCGTCAGGCGACGACAACGCCCGTCGATGCAGAGTTCATAGTCGGGCACGAAGTTCGAGCGCGCCAGCACGACCTCACGCCGCCACGGGTCGGCGAGTCGATAGTGCCAGACGCCATGCACGAGCCGTGCGCCTTCGGGGGGCTCCATGCCGGCACCGGATCCGCGAATGCGCGCTTGCGAGAGATGCAGCCAGGACCCGACGACGTCGTAGTCTTCGTCCCATTCGACCTTCTCGATCGAATGGCGCCAGCGAAGCGTGAAGTGAGTGACCGGAATGCTGGCGTTCAGCGTCGCGGTAGCGAGGCAGAGTGCCGCCAGCATGCTGAACTCAGCCGGTCGCGAGGCGTCGGCCGCCCCGCACGCGCAACGCGTGCCAGACCATCAGCGCGGCCGTCATCGCAAATCCAATTTCGTCGGTCGCGGGTAGTGCTGCGACCAGAAAGCCCGCGGCCGCGAACGCCCAAACGCGCTCGTACCAGCGCAGCGGCACGATCCAGTAGCCGATCGCGGTGCCGCCCCACAGCAGGATCGCGACGATCGCCTTGAAGACCACATAGCCGGTGTCGACCCAGGTACCGCCTTGCAGCATCAGCGCCGGCGCGTAGACCGCCATGAACGGTACGATGAAGCCGGCCACCGCGATGCGCATCGCCTGCAGCCCGATCTTCATTCCGCTGGCGCGCGCGATCGGTGCGGCCGCGAACGCCGCCAGCGCGACGGGTGGCGTCAGGTCGGCCATGATGCCGAAATAGAACACGAACATGTGCGAGACGATCAGCGGCACGCCGAGTTGCAGCAGCGCCGGCGCCGCGAGCGAACTCGTGATGATGTAGTTCGGGATGGTCGGGATGCCCATGCCGAGCACGAGGCAGACCAGCATCGTCAGCACCAGGCTCAGGAACAGGCTGCTCTGGCCCATCTGGATGATGTAGCCGGCGAAAGTCGTCGCCGCGCCCGTCAGGCTCAGCACGCCGATGATGACGCCGACGAGCGCGCACGCGACGCCGACCGGCAATGCGTGGCGGGCGCCATCGGCGAGCGCCTGCAGCGCAACCCGCAGCGTTTCGCGCCCACCCTTCGCGAACCATAGCGCCGCCGCCATCACCAGCGCCAGGCCGATCACCGCGCCGATGCCGTACTTGAAGAAGCTCGACGCCGCGAGGCCGATGAAAATCCAGAAGACGATCTGCAGGGCGCGGCCGCCGAAATGGCGCGTCAACGCGGCACCGAAGATCAGCACGGTCGTCAACGCCAGGCCGACCATGCCCGAAAACAGGGGTGTGTATCCTGCGAACAGGAGCCATACCAGGATCACGAGGGGCAGGATCAGGTACCAGCGCAGTCGCAGCGCGGCCCACGGGTCCGGACACTGGTCTTTCGGCATGCCGACGAGACCAGCGCGCCCGGCTTCGAGGTGCACCATCACGAACGCCGTCAGGAAGTACAGCAAGGCCGGAATCAAGGCCGCTTTGCAGATCTCGAGGTAAGGCACGTTGATCGTCTCGGCCATGATGAAGGCCACGGCCCCCATCACGGGCGGCATGATCTGACCGCCCATGCTCGCTGTTGCCTCGACGCCGCCGGCGAACTCGGCCTTGTAGCCGAAGCGCTTCATCAGGGGAATGGTGAACTGACCGGTCGTCACGACGTTGGCCACGCCGGACCCGTTGATCGTGCCCATCAGACCCGACGAGATGACTGCCACCTTGGCCGGGCCGCCCTTCGCGTGGCCGAACAGCCCGAGCGCGAAATCGGTGAACAGCGTGATCATGCCGGCCTGTTCCAGGAATGCGCCGAACAGGATGAACAGGAAGATGTACGAGGACGACACGTAGATCGGCGTGCCGTAGATGCCTTCGGTGCCGAAGCCGAGTTGCGAAACGAGCTGGTCGACGCCGTAGCCGCGATGGGCGAGCGGCCCGGGCAGGTACTGCCCGAACAAGCCGTAGGCGAGGAACAGCAGGCAGATCAGCGGCAGCGCGAAGCCCATGATCCGGCGCGCGGCTTCGAACACCAGCACGATCGTCATGACGCCGATGACCATGTCGGCGCGTGTCATGTCGCCCGCGCGCTGCACCAGATCGGCTTCGAAGACCCAGTGGTACAGACCTGCGGCGAATGCCGCGAGGCCGATCAGCCAGCCCAGGCTCTTCGACTTGAACGGCGGATGCAGCGCGAACGTCACGAGGAGCAGAAAGCCGACATGCACCGCGCGCACCACCGAGCTCGACAGCGGGCTGAACGCGGCGGTCACGATCTGGAACACCGAGAACACCACGGCGATCCAGAACAGCGCGCCGGCGAACGGCGCCCCGTGCTCGTCGATCGGCTTCATCTCCGCCGGCGGCGGCTTGGCTGCTTCGGTCGACGTGCCCATGGCTATTTCATCAAGCCGACTTCACGGTAGTACTTTTCCGCCCCAGGGTGGAAGGCCACCGTCGTGCCGCTGACCGCGCCTTCCTTGGTGATGCCCTTGGCAGCGTTGTGCGCCGCGACGAGCGTTGGCAGGTTCTCGAACATCGACTTCGTCATCGCATAGACCATCTCCGCCGGCACGCCTTCATGCGACACGAGGAAATTCTTGATTGCGATCGTCGGCACGTCGACGGTCTGGCCGGTGTAGGTGTTGGCTGGGATCACCGCGCCCTGGTAGGCAGCGTCGCCGACCTTGGCCACCACATCGGCCGGGATCGCCACCACGATGACCTTCACCGAAGTCGCGAGGTCGCGAATCGACGCCACCCCCAGGCCGGCGGACTGCAGCGTCACGTCGAGTTGCCGGTTCTTCATCAGTTCGACGGACTCGCCGAACGCGAGGTACTCGACTTTCGCGAAATCGGCATAGGTCAACCCGGCGGCTTTCAGGATCGCCCGTGCGTTCAGCTCGGTGCCCGACTTCGGCGCGCCGACCGAGATGCGCTTGCCCTTCAGATCGGCCAGCGTCTTGATGCCCGAGTCGCCGCTCGCGACGATCTGGATGTAGTTGGCGTAGATCCCGGCGACCGCGCGCAGCTTCTTCAGCGGTGCCGCGAAGCCGGCTTCCTTGTCGCCCTTCCACGCGTCGGAGAGCGAATCGGCGAGCGAGAAGGCGATCTCGCCGCGACCCGCCTGAAGCAGGTTCAGGTTCTCGGCCGAGGCCTTGGTGGACTGCACCGTGACCTTCGCGTCGGGCAGCGCCTTGCCGTAGATCTGCGA
>JBDTVC010000310.1:0-5604 GCA_040007475.1 Burkholderiales bacterium | reverse complement strand
GGCGACTTCATGATCCTCAACAACCTGAGCCTGAAGGCAAGGCGCGGCAAGATCACGCTGCTGCTCGGGCCCAACGGCGCGGGCAAGTCGACGGTGCTGAAGACGCTGTTCGGCATGCTCAAGGTGCGGCAGGGCCGCATCCTGCTCGACGGGCAGAGCATCGTCGGCGCGTCGCCGAAGGACCTGCTCGTCAAGCACGGCATTGCCTTCGTGCCGCAGGGCCGCAACCTGTTCGGCCAACTCACGGTGTGGGAGAACCTCGAGCTCGGCGGCATCACGCTCGGGATGAAGACCACGCACGAGCGCATTCCCGAGGTGCTGGCGCGCTTCCCGCGCGTGAAGGAGCGCCTGAACAGCGCGGCGTCGATGCTCTCGGGCGGCGAGCAGAAGCAGCTCGAGGTCGGCCGCGCGCTGTTGCTGCGGCCCAAGGTGTTGCTGATCGACGAGCCCTCAATCGGCCTCTCGCCGATGGTCGTGGCCGACGTGTTCCGGCTGCTGCGCCAGCTCGCCGACCAGGGCACGACGGTGCTGATGGTCGAGCAGAACGTGAAGAGCGCGCTGAAGATGGCCGACGAGGCGATCGCGCTCGAATCGGGCCGGCTCGTGATGCACCGCAAGGCCGACGAGCTGCTCGCCGACCCGAGCATCGAGCGGCTGTTTCTCGGTGGCGCGCATGCGGCCGCTGCCGCGACCATCTGAGGGCCACGACCATGCACGCGAACGCCGACCGCGAGTCGCTCGCCGATGCCGCCAACCCGCTGGGCCTGGACGGGATCGAGTTCATCGAGTTCAGCACCGCCAAGCCGCAGGCACTCGGGCAGGTGCTCGAGATGATGGGCTTTCGCCCGGTGGCGCGGCACCGCTCGCGCGAGGTGCTGCTGTACCGCCAGGGCGGCATGAACATCATCATCAACGCGCACGCCGGCGGCCTGCCGCGCAGCGTGCAGCCGAACGAGACACCGGTGATCGCCGCGATCGCGCTGCGCGTGCGCGACGCCGCGAGCGCCTACCGCCATGCGATCGACCGCGGCGCGTGGGCCGTGCCGACGCACGTGGAGGTGATGGAGCTCAACATCCCGGCGATCCACGGCGTGGGCGGCAGCCGCATCTACTTCGTCGACCGCTACCGCGACTTCTCGATCTACGACGTCGACTTCACGCTGATCCCCACGGTCGAGCCGAAGCCCGCAGCACTGACCGGGCTGCACTGGTTCGGCGTGGTGCAGTACATCGGCAACGACCGCATGGAGGACTGGACCGAGTTCTATGGCGAGCTGTTCGGATTCAAGGCGCTGTCGGATGCCGAGCGCTACGGCATCCTGCCCAAGGGCCGGGTGCTGAAGAGCCCGTGCGGCACGTTCTACCTGCAGCTGATCGAGCCCGAGCCCGGCATCCTCGATGTCGAGGGCGAGGAGTCGCTGCAGCGCATCGGGTTGGGCACACCCGATGTGCTCGCGTCGGTGAAGGCGCTGCGCGAGCGCGGCGTGGGGTTCGTCGAATCGCAGGGCGTTCACTCCGAGACGCGCGGCGCGCTGACGCAGAGCTACCTCGGCGGGGCCATGTTCGAGCTGGTTCACCATGATCAATGAGCACGTCAGCATCGACGACTTCGGCATGGACACGATCTCGCTGGCCGGCACACTGCCGCAGAAGCTCGCGGCCATCAAGGGCGCAGGCTTCTCGCAGGTGATGCTGACGGCGCGCGATCTGGTCGGCCACGCCGAAGGCATCGCCGACGCGGTGCGTGTCGTGAAGGCCAGCGGCCTGCGCGTCACCGGCTTCCAGGTGCTGCGCGACTTCGAGGGCCTGAGCGGCCACCTGCACGACTACAAGTTGGACGTGGCCAAGTCGATGCTCGAGATGTGCCACGCGGTCGGCGCCAAGGTGCTGCTGGTGTGCTCGTCGACCTCGACCCACGCCACGGCCGACCCCGACACGCTCGCGCGCGACCTGCGCAAGCTCGCGATGCTGGCGCTGCCGCTGGGCATCCGAATCGCGTACGAGGGCTTGTCGTGGGGCCGGCACGTCAACGAGTTCACCAGCGCATGGGACGTGGTCTGCCGCGCCGACGCGCCCAACCTGGGCATCGGCATCGACTCGTTCCACGCCTTCGCGACCAAGACCTCGCTCGAAGATCTGGACCTGCTCGACCCCGAGAAGATCTTTCTCGTGCAGCTCGCCGATTTCATGTGGAACGAGATCAAGTCGGTCGCCGAACGCATCGATACGGCGCGGCACTTCCGCGTGTTCCCTGGCGAGGGCGTGCACAGCGAGGCGCTGGCCGAACTCGTGATGCGGCTGGACCGGCTCGGCTACCGCGGCGACTACAGCTTCGAGGTCTTCAACGACGACTACCAGCAGATGCCGCTGCCGACCGTGGCCGAACGCGCGCACCGCTCGGCGGTGTGGCTGGGCGAGGACGTGCTGCACCGCTCGGTGCCGCTGCCCGGCCGCATGCGCTTGCGGCGCGCCGCGCCCGCGGCGTGAGCGCGTGGGGCGATGTGACAATATCGCCGACTGAACTCATGGTCACGACATGCCCAAGATCCTGCTCCTGAACGGCCCCAACCTGAACCTGCTCGGCACGCGCGAGCCGCAGGTCTACGGGCACGACACGCTGGCCGACGTCGAGGCGCGTGCGGTCGCGCAGGGGGCGGCGCGCGGGGCCGAGGTCGTGTGCTTCCAGAGCAACCACGAAGGCGCGCTGATCGATCGAATCCACGCGGCGCGGCTCGACGGCACTGCGCACATCGTCATCAACCCGGGCGGCCTGACGCACACCAGCGTCGCGCTGCGCGATGCGCTGGCGGGTGTCGCGATCCCGTTCTTCGAGGTGCACGTGTCCAACGTTCACAAGCGCGAGGCGTTTCGCCACCACTCGTTCCTGTCGGAGATCGCCGCCGGCGTGATCGTCGGCTTCGGCGTGGGCGGCTACACGATGGCGATCAACGCGGCCGTCGATCGGCTAACCGAGTAACACCGAGCCCAGGCCACGCGCGCCCTGCGCAAGCACGGGCAGAAAGCGCTTCAGCATCTCGTCGAGCGGCACGCGGGTCGCGTGGGTGCTGACGTTCATCGCCGCGACGACCGTGCCGCGTGCGTCGCGCACCGGAACCGCGATCGAGCGCAGCCCGACCTCGAGTTCCTGGTCGAGCAGCGCGTGTCCGGCGTCGCGCACCGCCTTGAGCAGCTTGCGCAGCTTTGGCGCCGTCGTCGTGGTGCGGGCCGTGCGCGCGACCAGCTGGACACGATCGAGATAGGCGTCGAGCGCGTTTGCCGGCAGTTGCGCAAGCAGCACCTGGCCCATCGACGTGCAGTACGCCGGCAGCCGCGTGCCCACCAGCAGGTTGATCGAGATGATGCGGGTCTCTGCCGAGCGGCAGATGTAGACGATGTCGTCACCGTCCAGCACGGCCACCGAACAGGACTCGCCGAGCGCCTGGCTCACCTGGTCGAGATAGGGTTGCGCGAGCGTAGCCAGCGGCGTCGACGAGAGGTACGAGTGCCCCAGCGTCAGCACCAGCGGACGCAGGAAGTAGCGCTTGTCGTCCTCGCCCACATAGCCGAGCTGGTTCAGCGTGTACAGGCAGCGCCGCGCTGCCGCGCGCGACAGGCCCGTGCTCTGGCTGACCTGCGAGATGGTCAAGTGATGCCGATGCTCCGAGAATGCGCGGATGACCTGCAGCCCGCGTTCGAGCGAGGTCATGAAGTTCGGGTCGCCGGCGTAGGCATCGGTCATGGGCAGCGGGTGTTCGTTAATCGCACAGTTATGCGATTATCGCCCTTGACCGCCCGGGAGCCAATGCCTATCGTCTGGTCTTGATCGAAAGGAAGCCCACGTGATCGACAAGATCGTTCCCACCATCGAGGCCGCACTGGCCGGCATTGCCGACGGCGCGACCATCATGATCGGCGGCTTCGGCGGCGCCGGGCAGCCCGCCGAGCTGATCGATGGCCTGATCGCGCAAGGCGCGAAAGACCTCGTGATCGTCAACAACAACGCCGGCAACGGCGACTACGGCCTGGCCGCGCTGCTCAAGACCGGCCGTGTTCGCAAGATCATCTGCTCGTTCCCGCGGCAGACCGATTCGCACGTGTTCGACGGGCTTTACCGCAGCGGCAAGATCGAGCTCGAACTCGTGCCGCAGGGCAACCTGGCCGAGCGCATCCGCGCCGCGGGCGCCGGCATCGGCGCGTTCTTCTCGCCCACCGGCTATGGCACGCCGCTGGCCGAGGGCAAGGAGCAGCGCGAGATCAACGGCAAGATGTACGTGCTCGAGATGCCGATCAACGCCGACGTGGCGCTGATCAAGGCCGAACGCGGCGACCGCTGGGGCAACCTGACGTACCGCATGACCGCGCGCAACTTCGGGCCGATCATGGCCGCTGCGGCGAAGCTCAGCATCGCGTCGGTCCAGGAGGTCGTGCCGCTCGGCGCGCTCGACCCCGAGGCCGTGGTGACGCAGGGGCTGTATGTGCAGCGTGTCGTGTGCGTGCCGCGCGCTTGAGGAGCCGAACATGATCAAGAAACTGAACCGCAACGAGATGGCCGCCCGCGTCGCGCGCGACATCCCCGATGGTGCCGTCGTCAACCTCGGCATCGGCCTGCCCACGCTCGTGGCCAACCACCTGCCGAGCGACCGCGAGATCCTGCTGCACAGCGAGAACGGCGTGCTCGGCATGGGCCCGGCGCCGGCCGCGGGCGAGGAAGACTGGGACCTGATCAACGCCGGGAAGCAGGCCGTCACGCTGCTCAAGGGCGGCTCGTTCTTTCACCACGCCGACAGCTTCGCGATGATGCGCGGCGGCCACCTCGACTTCTGCGTGCTCGGCGCGTTTCAGGTCGCGGTCAACGGCGATCTGGCCAACTGGCACACCGGCGCACCCGACGCGATCCCCGCGGTCGGCGGTGCGATGGATCTGGCCATCGGCGCGAAGCGGACCTTCGTGATGATGGAGCACCTGACCAAGAGCGGCGAGAGCAAGATCGTGCAGGCCTGCACCTACCCGCTCACCGGCGTGGGTTGTGTCAGCCGCGTCTACACCGACATGGCCACGATCGACATCACGCCGCAGGGGCTGAAGGTGATCGACATGGTCGAAGGCCTGACACTGGACGAACTGCAACGCCTGTCGGGCGTGCTGCTGCAAGCCGCTTGAACTGAATCGAGACCACCATGACCCACGCCTATATCGTCGACGCGATCCGCACCCCCTTCGGCCGCTATGGCGGCGCACTCAGCTCGGTGCGCACCGATGACCTCGGGGCGATCCCGATCCGTGCGCTGATGGCGCGCAACCCCCAAGTCGACTGGGCGGCGGTGGCCGACGTGATCTACGGCTGCGCCAACCAGGCCGGTGAAGACAATCGCAATGTCGCGCGCATGTCGGCGCTGCTCGCGGGTCTGCCGATGGACGTGCCGGGCAGTACCGTGAACCGCCTCTGCGGCTCGGGGCTCGACGCGCTCGGCACCGCGGCGCGCGCGATCAAGTCGGGGGAGGCGAGCCTCATGATCGCTGGCGGCGTCGAGAGCATGAGCCGCGCGCCGTTCGTGATGCCGAAGGCCGAGAGCGCGTTCAGCCGCGCCAACGCGGTCTACGACA
>JBDTVC010000309.1:0-5626 GCA_040007475.1 Burkholderiales bacterium | reverse complement strand
CCGCCGATCTTGATCGGCACGCCTTCAAACTTCGGAGGAAGCATTCAGATCACTCCGAGGTCGACCAGTCGTAGCACTGCCCGACGCCATCGTCCTGCAGCGCGAACTCGAGCTCCGGCACCGCGAAATCCTCGTTCTTGAACGGGAACGACAGTTTTGTGCAGGTACAGTTGCGCGCATCCAGGTGCATGCTCTTTCCCTGGAATACGACGGTGAGGCGCGTGCGGAAGGTGGGCGCGTAGCCCATCGGCAGGTTGAGCACGGTCTGCTTGAAGCCGACCGCCGACACCGTGTACTGAAAGTTGATGTACACACGCAGGCCCACATCCGCCGAGGCGAAGGTATAGACACCGGTCGCGACGTTCACCGAGTACTGGCCAGTGACCGGGCCAGAGGCGACCCGCCTCATGGGAGCAGCGTTCTGATCAAGAACGCCCAGGTCCGCAGCGTAAGTGCCTGAACTCGGCGGGGCGATCGTGATCTGGAATGGGGTTGTCGGAATCAGCGCGCCGGTTGTCTCAGTGAGCGACGAGATAAGGCCGGCGCTCAGCGTCTGCCCGTAGTAGATCGCATTGAAGACGTTCGCGAGCACGCGCGCGTTCTTGATCTTGATTGAGGTCTTGACCTTGCCGCGCGCAATGGCTACAGCGCGCTGGTTCTGGCCGTAGAGCTCCTTCAAATCGGCCGACTCTTCGATCGAGCCTTCCTGCAGAACTGCCAGTGGATAGGACGTGGGGTTCGCGATCGCCGCGCCGTAGGCGTCGGTCAATTGCGTGACGTGCATGTTGCCGGCACCGAAGAGGAATTGCATGGCGTGAGCTCCTTCAGAAACGAAACCGCCCCCGAAGGGGCGTGAATGGAAAATTCCGAGTTGTGTGTGTGGCGGTTAAACGGCTTTGATCACGATCGGGACGATGGCGACAGCCTGGTCGCCCAGTGTCCCCTCGTCGGTGTCTATGCTTCCTTCGATCCAGGCGTGCTCGACAAGGCCGCCCAGGCGGCACTTGCCCGTGACGACGTCTGGCGCAAGCGCAGCCTCGACCGCATCGATCAGCGGGTTCAGTAGCGCGCCAGGGGAAACCTTCTTGTCGCCACCGGTGTGCGCATAGAGGTAAATGTCCAGGCGCAGCATCCAGACGGTCGGTTGACCAGGGATCGTGGCTGCGTCTTCGAACCGCTGGGACTGAAACAGTGCCGGCTGTTCGCTCGCCGTCACGTCCACCCAGTGCCTGAGCACGCGGTCGACGGTCTTGAACTTCGCCGCCGCTGAGAGCTTCGCGAACAGTGCGGCGTAGATCGGTTCGCGCGTGATCACCGCATGGCTCGCTGCGTGGCTTGTTCGAACTCGAGGCGGATCGCCGCGCTCATATCGGCGAGCGCAGATCGCAGGAATGACCTCTCGGGCATATCGACCTTACGCGGGTGGCTGCGCACTGTGTGGAAGCCGCTCACTGAGCGGCGCAGATGCTCGCGCACGGTCACGGTTCCGTGGAACCCGTACTCGTGTGGGCGGGCATAGCTGACGTTCGTGCCGACGCTGCCAGTCACCGAGGATTCGGTCTCGGACATCTTGACGTTGATCGAACGTCGCAGGCGACCGGTCCTTACCTTTAGCACCTGGCCGGAGAGCTTGAATTCCTTGGACTGGCGTTGCACGCGAAGCGCGGCGCGGCCTACGCCTACGCGCAGCTCCGCGCGCAGCTTGCCCGGCATGGAGCTAAAGCGCGCGGTCTGCTGCTCGCCGCCGACGATGATGCCTTGCGCGATCACACCGGCACCACGGCCTTATAGCCCTGCAGCGTCGTCTTGATCGAGGCGCTCATGTCCTTGGTGGAGAACGTGACGGTCTCCCCTGCGAGCGTCTTCGACACGAAGCCGATGCGATCGCGTTCCTTGTAACGCAGGCCGACGAGCTCGCAACAAGCCTGTTCAATATCGGCAGGCACGCTGGCATAGCCAGCCGTGTACGAGATGACGACATTGCCGTAGCCGCGGGTGAACCCATGCCCGCGCAAGGCGAGCCCCCAAGGCCAGAACACATAGCCGTGCTCGCTGACACTGGCGGCCAACGGGATCGTAATCCCGTCGGACACGACAGATGCCACGGCAGTAACAGGGTAGTTGCGCGTAATGAGCCTGGTGCCCAGCGCCCCGTCGCGAGTCTCGACGTAGTTTGCTGAGAGGATCTTGCGCCCTAACCACGTCTCGATGAACGCCGAGGCCGCCTCGATCATGCGAGTCAGCAGCGCATCATCGGCGGTGCTGGTCACATTTAGCCAAGCCCTGACGTTCTCGAGAGTGGTTAGAGCCATGGGCGTGCGCTACGCGCCGTGCGTCTCGAGCTTGAGCTCCAGCTCGTCGAGCTTCTTCAACGCAGCGTCACGCTGCGCCTTCGTGAGCTTCGAATCAGTGGAGCGCGCCTTCGCGTCGGCGATCTCCTTGAGCAGATCCTCGCCTTCGACGTTGGTGACGACCGGGCCACCGACCTCCTCAACCGTCGCCAGACGCACCATGTGCGATGAGAGCTCCTCTAGAGCGCTTTCCGGCACCTCGACGATCCCGTTTCCATCGGAGACGTAGTTCACGCCCCCGTGCGAGAGCGTTGTCGTGCCGTCGGGCACCTTTACCTTGACCAGCTTTTTGCCAGTCTTCGGGTCTACTTTGATCATGTTTCCACCTTCTGTGCTGATGTGAGCAAAAGACCTCGGCGCTTCCTTGCCCCGAGGCCGGATCGTTGTCGCCTTGAGAGGTCAGGCGATGTTCGTGATGATGCCCATTGCCGGCGGGAAGAAGTGCTGCAGCACCTCATCCGCATAGACGCCGTACTCGTACTTGCGAGTGCGCAGCGGCCACTCGATCTGGTAGTACTCCTGGCGCAGGCGGATGCGCACGAGGTCGCCGACTCCATCGACGTACTCCGGCACCGTCCAGGTGTTCAAGAGCATCGTGCCGGGCGGCATGTTCGGATGCACCACCAGGTCGATGAGCTTGCCGTTGATCGGCGACATGTACTTGCCGACGTTGCGGCCCGCCACGAGTTCCTTGTTGGCGCTGTTGACGTCGACCGTAAACATGATTCCCGGATTCGTCGCGCCAAGTACCAGAGCGCCGATCTTCTGGAACTGCACGAAGCTCATCAGAATCTCGTCCGGGCACATGCGATACGAGGAGAAGAACGACGCGAGGGCCGTGTCGATCTCCGCGATGCGGCCGCCCGCACCGGTAAGCGTCGTACCGGTGCCAGCCGTACCGGTCGCAAGCGAGACGTAGTACGAGTTCAGCGAAGCCTTGGAGGCGATCGTGAGCAGGCCGTCGAACTCCAGCGAGCTCGTGGAACTGTCAACGCCCGTGAGGGTTGTTGCCGCCTGGCCGGTGCCGACCAGCGGCGCGGTGAAAGTCACCGAGTTGATCGTGCTGATCTTCTCGAGCTTCTCAGCGCCAGCCGCACCGGTGAACCAGGCGTAGCCCACCGCACCGCGCACTGCCGCGACCGATGCGAAGAGCGTCTGGCCAAGGGTCACCGCTTGCGTGGCGGCTGCCGACTTCTGCGCGCTGCCGCCGCCGAAGGTGTCGGTGCTGCCGTCTGCGTTCGTGCGGGTGATCTGGCCAGGGATGATGGACGTCGCCGCGGCGAAAGCCTGCGCGGTGGCGCCGTTGTTGAGGCCCGCCGCATCCCAGTAGGCCTGCAGCCCCAGGGCGACGCAGATCACCGAGTACGTGAGCGCCGGCAGTGTTGCACCGGAACCTGAGGCCGACAGCGTGGGCGTCGGAGTCGTGCCGAGCGCATTGGACGTGTTGCCGCCCAGGATGATCACTTCCTCGGCGATCATCGTGGCCTTCAGCGTGTGCTGCACAGCCAGGGCCTTGACGTCCTCGAAGCCTCGCGCGGCGTAGTCGGCTTCGAAGGTGACCGACTTCTCAAGGCCGATGCCGCGGTAGGCGGCCAGGTACTCGGCCATGGTGTGTGCGATCTGCCCGCCACGCTTGCCCTCTGACACACCGGCGCGCGCACCGCCGCTGTTGATGCCGGTGATGGCCTTCCAGTTCGCCTGCGTGCCGAATCCGCCCAGGCGCCGCGGAATGCGATTACGCAGTGGCGTCATGATCGGCACGATCTTCTTCGAGGGGGCCTCGAGGTCATACGCCTGCAGGCCGGTCGTCGCCGAGCCGGGCTGCGTGAAGTTCTTCGCGAGGATGTCGGCCGAGGCATTGGCCTGCGACGCCTTGATCAGCGCCAGGGTGTCGTCGATCGGATTGTTCATCGAGTTCTCCAAATGAAAAAGCCGCGCGGTCCTTGCGAACCGGCGGCCAGTTTTCGAAACAGGGGTTGTGGTTGGTGGGAAGAGGCTGGGTTAGCGGAAATTGACGGGCCTGCCGCCCGTTGCGTGCGCGGCCTTGATGAGCGTCGCGACATCGTCGATCGTGCCGTCGGCCTTCGTGACCGGCTCAACAGCTTTAGGCTCGGCGGAGGTCCCGACGTCGTCGCCCTTGCCAATCGCCTTGAGCAGCGCCTTGCCGGGCAGCGGCTGCGCCTCGAGCGACTCGAGCCGCTTCGAGAGTGCATCGATGACACCATCGCGCTTGGCGAGCTCGGTCTTCATGAGTTCCTCGCCGGCGACGACTTTCGCCAGCGCCTCGGCGACGGTGGGCTCGACGACCTTCGCCAGATCCACAACTGGTGCAGCCTCAGCGACTGTGGTCGAGGTCGGCTGCGCGGAGGCGACAAGCTCTGCGACTTCTTCCTTCGACATGGCGGCGAAGATCTCGGCGCCACCTGCGATCCACTCGCGAAGCTTCGCGGGGATCTTGCTCTTGTCGCCTTCGATCTGTGCTTCCCACTCCGCGTCCTGCGCAAGGTAGGCGGCGCTTTGCAGCAGCTCGGCGAACGTGCGCAGGCCGTACATGCCCTTCTGCAGGGTCTCGCCTGCGAGTTTCTCGGCCTTATCGACAATGACGACCGGCGGTTCAACGACCGCTGGTGCCTCCACGACTGCCGGCGCGTCAGCGACGGGTGTCTCGGCCTTGGCGATCGCCGCTTCGCCGAGCTCGACCAGCTGCTGCGGGCTGAGCTTCTTGCCATCGAGCATCTTCGCCAGGGCGTCGATCGCCTCCTTGTCGGTGAGGGCGGCTTTCTCGGTCATGGTCGATTCCTCTGGCACGTCGGCCTTGAATAGGGTGATGGTCGCGTCCGGATTGGCGGGGCGATCCACAAGCGAGATCTCCGAGAGCTTCAGGCCGGTGATGACCTTCTTGTTTTTCGAGTCGCGGCCGCTGACGGCGCCGCCCACGCTGAAGCCCTTGTAGGTACCGGTCTTCACTTTCCTGATTGCGACCGGGTCGACGACCGTGCATTCGATGTGCGTGATGCCGTCGATCTGCTCGGCCTTGTCGACGGTGCCCGCGGCCATCAGCTGGTGCATCTCGCGCAGGTTGCCGGTGCCGTAGCGCATGAAGTCAGGCAGCGCCGCCTTCATGGCGTCGGAGGTGATGGTCTCGCCCTGGGCGTCGACACACTCCGCCGAGGCGATGCCGCAGACGATGAGCGTGCCGTCGGCGAGCTCGTCGACCTTGGTGATCGGCATGTACATGCGCATGAATTAGAGCTCCAGGGGTTAGGAACGAACGG
>JBDTVC010000308.1:0-5632 GCA_040007475.1 Burkholderiales bacterium | reverse complement strand
TCTGCAGCGGCGCGCTGCGGCGCCACTTCCTGAAGCACGGCCCGCTGCCGCGCAAGTCGATGGTGGCCGGCGTACCGATCTCCACGCGGGCCAAGGGCGATACCTCGTCGAACAACCAGGCGACGATGACCGTGGTGAGCCTGGGCACGCACATCGCCGACCCGGCCAAGCGACTGGCCTACGTGCTCGCCGCCACCGCCTCGATGAAGAACAACATGGGCGCGATGAAGAGCCTCATGCCCACCGACTTCCCGACGCTGGGCGTGCCGTGGCTGATGCAGGGGTTGGGCGCACTCTATGCGAAGGCGCGCGTGGCCGACCGGCTTCCGGCGATCGCGAACGTGACCATCTCGAACGTGCCGGGGCCGACCGTGCCGCTGTACATGGCCGGCGCGAAGATGCTGACCAACTACCCGACCTCGATCGTCGTGCACGGCGTCGCACTCAACATCACCGTGCAGACATACAACGAGTCGCTCGAGTTCGGCCTGATCGCCTGCGGCGAGGCGATGCCCGAGATCGCCGAACTGGCGCGTCATGTGCAGGCGGCATTCGATGAATTCCAGGCCTTGCCGCCCAGCGTCGAGCCCGATGCGCCGCCACCGCCTGCGGCGAAGAAGACCGCACCGAAGCGAACCGTCAAGGCGAAAACGCCTGTGCGGTCTGTCGCGAAAGCGACACCGAAGGCTAGGGCAAGTGCCCCGAAGAAGACGCGCGTGGCCCGCTAACATGGGCTGATCGCAACTGCCTTCGCGTGGCATGGCCAGACGACCGCCCCCGACCGTTCCCGATGACTTGCGGCCGCCGAGTGCGCTGCTGCTGATGCTGGAGGGCCGCGCTTTCTGGGAGATGGGCGCGATGGTCGCCGCGCTGCCCTGGTTGCGCCGCCTGCCCAAGGGCGATGGTCACCCGGTGCTGGTCTTCCCCGGCATGGGCGCGAACGACATCACCACCGTGCCGCTGCGCAACTTCCTCGACGGCCTGGGCTATGCCACGCAGGCCTGGGGGCAGGGCTTCAACTTCGGTCCGCGCGACGGCGTGCTGAAGAAGTGCGCGGCCGACGTTCGCGAACTGTCCGAGCGTCACGCCCAGTCCGTCACCCTGATCGGTTGGAGCCTGGGTGGCATCTACGCACGCGAGATGGCCAAGGAGTTGCCGCAGCACACGCGCGGCGTGATCACGCTGGGCACGCCGTTCACTGGCCACCCGCGCGCGACCAACGCCTGGCGCATCTTCGAGATGCTCAGCGGCCAGAGCGCGCACGACCCCGCGATGGCCGAGCGCCTGCGCACGCCACCGCCGGTGCCCACGACCTCGATCTACTCCCGCACCGATGGCATCGTCTCGTGGCAGTGCAGCCTCAACGAGCACGGGCCGATGACCGAGAACATCGAGGTCCAGGCCAGCCACACCGGCATGGGCATGAACCCGCTCGCGCTGTTCGCCATCGCCGATCGACTCGCGCAGGAGCCCGGGCAGTGGCGCCACTTCGATGCGAGCGGCAAGCGCCGCTGGTTCTTCCAGGGCTCGGCGCCCGGCGCGACGGCTTGAGATGACCCTGACACGCCACGAACGCGCGCCCGCGGGCGAGGACGCTGCGATCACCGAGATTCTCGGGATCATCCAAGCCAAGCTGCGTGAGCAGTTCCCTGCCGGGCGCGGCGACATGCGCCGCGACGCGCACCCCAAGCACCACGGCGCGGTGCGGGCCGAACTCGTCGTCGAGGCAGGCCTGCCGGCCGAGCTTGCCGTGGGTGTGTTCCGCACGCCGCGCAGCTACCCCGCGTGGGTGCGCTTCTCGAACGGATCGGGCATGGTCCAGCCCGATCATGTGCGCGACGGCCGCGGCATCGCGATCAAGCTGATGGACGTCGCCGGCCCGAAGTTGATGAGCGACGAGGCCCGCACCCAGGACTTCCTGTTCATCAACCACGACGTGTTCGCCGTGAAGGATGCGGCGGACTACGTCGCGCTGTTCCGCATCATCGAACGTGACGGCGCGCCGACGAAGTTCTTCCTCGGCACGAACCCGTTCAAGTGGCACCTGAAGGAGCTGGCCAACGCGAACAAGATCCGCACGCAGATCTCGAATCTGCTGACCCTTCAGTACTGGACCATGACGCCATACCTCATGGGTGATACGCCGGCCAAGTTCTCGATGCGCCCGCAGGTGCTCGCCAACACCGGCGCGCCGCCGAACTCTGCGCCCGACTACCTGCGCGACGCGATGGTCGCGCAGCTGAAGCGCGAGGGCGTCGCGTTCGACTTTCTGGTGCAGCTGCAGACCGACCCGCGGCGCATGCCGGTCGAAGACCCGCGCGTTCGCTGGGAGCCGGCGGCGTCGCCCTGGCGCAAGGTCGCGACACTGCGCATCCCGGTTCAGACCTTCGACGCCCCGGCGCAACTGCAGTTCGCCGAAGACCTCTCGTACTCGCCCTGGCACAGCGTGCCCGAACATCAACCGCTGGGCGGTGTGAACCGCTGCCGCCGGCTCATCTACCACGCGATCTCGGAGTTCCGGCACGAGGCCAACGGCCGCCGGCCCTTCGAGCCCGATGGCAGCGAATCATTCTGACCATGCAGATCTCCGCCAACGGCATCGCCCTCGAAGTCGAAGACCACGGCCCCGCCAGCGGCGAGCCCCTCGTGCTCGTGATGGGCCTGGGCATGCAGCTCGTCGCGTGGCACCCGGACTTCGTCGCGATGCTGGTTGCGCGCGGCTTTCGCGTGATCCGGTTCGACAACCGCGATATCGGCCTCAGCCAGCGCTTCGATCACCTCGGCGTGCCCAACCTCGCGTGGGCCTCGGTGAAGTACGCGCTCGGCATGCAGGTCGATGCGCCGTATACCGTCGCGACGATGGCCGACGACACGGCCGGGCTGCTCGATGCGATGGGCCTGTCGTCGGCCCACATCTGCGGCGCCTCGATGGGCGGCATGATCGCGCAGCAACTCGCGGTGCGGCACCCGTTGCGGGTGAGGAGCCTGACGCTGATCATGACCAGCAGTGGCGCCCGCCGGTTGCCAGGCCCCTCGCTGAGGGTGCGCAGCGCGCTGATCTCGCGCCCGAAGGATTCGAAGAACGTGCAGAGCGTGATCGAGCACTACGTGAAGCTCTACAAGCTGATCGGCAGCCCCGGGTATCCGGTCGACGACGCCTACCTGAACGAACGCCTCGGCGAGTCGGTACGGCGCTCGTACCGGCCGCGAGGCACGGCGCGGCAGATGGTCGCAATCGCCGCCGATGGCGACCGGTCGCCGCTGCTGGGTTCGATCAAGATCCCGACCCAGATCATCCACGGTGCGGACGATCCGCTCGTGCCGGTGCCCGCGGGCCGCGACCTCGCGGCCAAGATCGGCGGCGCCCGGATCGACGTGATCGACGGGATGGGCCACGACCTGCCGACGCCACTGTGGCCGCGCTTCGTGGCCGGCATCGCAAGCGCTGCGGGGCAGGCCTGAGCCGATGCACCCGGCGGCGGGATACGCCGCCACCCGCCGAGCGGGTACACAGGCCGCTGGGGAGCGGCCCGGCGCTGGCCTGAGACGCGGCCGGGGAACCTCCCCGCGCAACAACCCTTCGAGCCTGTCGGTCGGCGCTGCCGGCTGCAGTGGCGGCCGGCGCATACTGACGGTGCATGGACTGCTCGTTTCGAACAGCTGTGGCCACTCGCCGGGGGAGGGAATGACCATGATTGCGATGCACGGCGTTCCGTCGTCGCTCATCCTCAGGAACGAATCCTGGGTACGTCAGCAGGCGCAG
Source organism: Burkholderiales bacterium (assembly GCA_040007475.1). Lineage (GTDB taxonomy): Bacteria > Pseudomonadota > Gammaproteobacteria > Burkholderiales > Burkholderiaceae_C > LMDS01. Next base: position 1,869 of record JBDTVC010000308.1, on the reverse strand, counting down.
GCCCTCATGCGGCGGCTGCCGTCCAACGTCGAGAAGGCCGATCTGATCCAGGTTGGCCTGATCGCCGTGGCACAAGCGGCACTGAGCTTCGAGTGGGAGGGCAACCGCGAAACCGAAGAGGCCAAGGAGGCGTTCGTCCGCTACGCCCGGCTGCGCGTCAAGGGCGCGATGCTCGACGAGTTGCGGCAGATGGATCACCTCAGCCGCACCCAACGCCGCAAGGTCAAGGTCATTCAGGTCGCACGCGAGCGATGGCTTGCCACGCACGACAGCAGCAGCGCAGCCGACATCAGCCCGCTGTGCGGCCTCAGCGTCGACGAGATCTTCGACCTGGAGTCTCAGGCGCTCTCCGGCCGGACCACGAGCAGCACCGAGAATGAGGACACCGAGGGCCCGGCCCCGTTGCACGAGGCCGCCACCGAACACGACGAGGTCGAGGCGCGCGTCGACACCGGCATCCTGATGCGGCGGCTCGAGCACTTCTTCGCCGCGCTGCCGGAACGCGATCGTCAGGTGATCGATGCCTACCTCGGCATCGGCATGACGCCGATCAAGCTGGCGGAGGCCATGCAGGTCAGCCCGTCACGCGTGTCGCAGATGTTCACCGCCGTGTGCGCGCGCATCGGCATCCATCTGGGGCACACCGGCCATCGCTCGATCGACCACGCCGGCGTCCTGCGCCAGAGCGACTTCGAGGCCCTGATCGCCGAGCGCGAGGCCGAACTGGCCCGGTCGGGCGCCTGCGGCGACTGGAGCGAGCGCTTCGAGGCGCTGCTGGCGGCGATGCCGGAGCCCGACGAACCGCTGGTCGTGGGCTCCACGACACGCTGGGGATGAGCGAGCGCCGATAATCCCGGGCGTGACATCGCCCGCCCGCAACCCCAGGCACCCGCCGGTCGCGCCGATGATGGACTGGACCTAGTGTTAAGTATCCATGCGGGTTGCAACGGTATTCGTGGCAATCCTGTAGCACCAGAGTCTTAGGATGACGCGGGCGACGACGCTGTGTTTAGGTTTCGTCGAGACGGAACCTTTTGGCGGCTTTGCGCATGGCGCATCGCGCGCGTGATGCACGCGGGTTTGGAAGCAAGGAGCGGTAGAGGCTGTCGGCGAACTCCGCGTCTAGCTATCAATCAACCGACTTGCCGCCTCCTGGCGCTTCGCATCAAGCCACGTGGTAACGTCATTGACGTGCGCGAAGTACACCTGAAGCCATGCGCCGCATCGACGAGCTGCACTTGGAGCTGCCGTTCGCCGGCGCCCGAATGTTGCGTGATCTGTTGCGCACCGAAGGCTTCACGGTCGGGCGCAAACACATGACCACGCTGATGCGGCGCACGGGCATCACGGCGCTGTACCGCAAGCCGAACACCAGCAAGCGAGCGCCGGGGCACACGATCTGGCCGTACCTGCTGCGCACGCTGTCGATCACGCGCTCGAACCACGTCTGGGCGATGGACATCAGCTACATCCCGATGGCGCGTGGCTTCGTCTACCTGGCGGCCGTGATCGACTGGCACAGCCGGCGAGTGCTGGCGTGGCGCTTGTCGATCTCGATGGACACATCGTTCTGCACCGAGGCCGTCGAAGAGGCGATCGCGAAATACGGCAAGCCGGAGATCTTCAACACCGATCAGGGCAGCCAGTTCACCAGCAGCGCGTTCACCGGACTGCTGCATGGCCACGGCATCCGCATCTCGACGGACGGCAAGGGCTGCTGGCGCGACAACGTGTTCATCGAGCGCGTGTGGCGCTCGATCAAGTACGAGGAGGTCTACCTGCATGCCTACGAGACCGTGAGCGCTGCGCGCGAAGGCATCGGCCGCTACATCAACTTCTACAACACGCGCCGGCCGCACTCGAGCCATC
>JBDTVC010000307.1:0-5640 GCA_040007475.1 Burkholderiales bacterium | reverse complement strand
CACGGCGGCATGGGCTACATGCGCGAGACCGCGATCGAACGGCTGTGGCGCGATGCGCGCATCCTTGCCATCGGTGGCGGTGCGACCGAGGTGATGCTCGATGAAGTCGCGAAGCGGTACTGACGCCATGACCCCACGACGGACCGAGACCTATTGCACACGAGCGCGCGTCGCGGCACAGCCCGGCGCGTGCACGGCGCGATCCGCTGCCTACCATCGGCGCAAAGGCAACGATGGAGCAGGGTGCGATGCGAGCGACGAATCCCGGGTTGATGGCGGCGGCAGCGGTGGTGCTCGCGCTGCTCACCGGCTGTGCCGGAACGATCAAGCAGGACGCGCGCGTGACGGGCGACGTGTCGCGCCTCGAAGGCGTGATGCAGGTGTCCGCGCTGATGTCGCCGGATGCGGCGAAGCAGCAGGTCGACAACCCGCAGTTCAACCGCGAGGAGCTCGCCACACGCCTGCGCAACCGACTGGAGGCGAAGGGCCTCACGGCGCCCGATGCGACGCACCGCGTCGAGATCGTCGTGACCGACATCCGGGTGCGGGGTGCGTTCGCCGCGATCATGTTCGGCTTCATGGCCGGCGACGATCACGTGACCGGGCGCGTGCGGGTGATGGACCCGGCCGGGCGTGCGCTGCGCAGCTTCGAGATCCACGCGACCTACGCGTTCGGCGGTGTCGCGGGCGGGCAGGACGGCATGCGCATGAACTGGCTCTACGACAAGTTCAGCGACCTGGCGGCGACCGAACTCGAGAAGGTGATCGCGCCGCCGCGTGCGAACGCCGGGCCTATCGCACCCTCGCCAGCACCAGCGCCATCGCCATCGCTGGCAAGCGCGCCGCGGATCGTCCCGGCCGCGATGCCGGTGCCTTCGACGGGGGTGCCGTCGACCGCCGCGATCGACAACATCGACGCCGTGCCGCTGAGCGAACGAGGCCGCACCGTGTATCGGGACTGGCTCACGCAGAAGAAGCCGCGCGCGTTCGTCATCTCGGACAACGGCTACTTCTACGGCACCTGGAGCACGCGGCCGATCGACCCCATGGAGCCGACCGATCCGACCGAGCGCGCAATGAAACGCTGCACCACCGCCGCGCGCCCGAACTGCACGCTGTACGCGGTCGACGACCGCGTCGTCTACATCCGACCGGTGCCGACCGCCGCGCGCTGACGCGCGCCAGCGCGTCGCGAGGCTCCGGCGATCCGGAGACCTCGCGATGACCACCACCGCCACGCTCGAGATCGTTCGCCGCTCGCCGCATGTGGCCGAGGTCTGGCTGAACCGGCCCGATGTGCGCAACGCGTTCAACGAGCACGTGATTGCCGAACTCGGCGCGGCGTTCGCCGCGCTCGGCGCCGACACCTCGCTGCGCGCGATTGTGCTCGGCGGCCGCGGCAAGGCCTTCTGCGCCGGCGCCGACCTGGGCTGGATGCGCGAGATGGCCGGCTATACGTGGGAGCGCAACCGCAGCGACGCGCAGGCGCTGGCCAACATGCTCTGGGTCGTCTACAACTGCCCGGTGCCGATCGTCGGGCGCGTGCATGGTGACTGCTACGCCGGCGGCGTCGGGCTCGCCGCGGTCTGCGATGTGCTGGTCGCCGCGGAGCCCGTCAACTTCTGTCTCAGCGAAGCCAAGCTCGGCCTGCTGCCTGGCACGATCAGCCCGTACGTGATCCGCGCGATGGGCGAGCAGGCGTCGCGGCGCTACTTCGTCACCGCCGAGCGCTTCAGCGCGACGCAGGCCGCGGCGATGGGCTTCGTGCACGAGGTCTGCGCCGTGGATGCGCTGGACGCGAAGGTTGACGAGATCGTCGCCGCGCTGATCGCCAACGGCCCGATGGCGCTGCGTGCCTGCAAGACGCTGGTGCAGGACATGGCCGGCCGACCCATCGATGCCGCGCTGCGCGACGAGACCGCACGCCGCATCGCCGACATCCGCGCCAGCGACGAAGGGCGCGAGGGTGTGCAAAGCTTCCTGAACAAGCGCAGGCCGGCGTGGCTGGAGGAGCCCGGGTCGTGAACCTGCCGGACATTCCGCTCGATACGCCGCAACTGCTGGCCATCGCTGCCGCGCTCGGCTGGGCCAGCGGGCTGCGCCTGTATGCGGTGCTGTTCCTCACCGGCATTGCCGGCTTCTTCGGCTGGGTCGCGTTGCCGAGCGGGCTGCACGTGCTGCAAAGCCCGTTGATGCTCGGTGCGAGCGGCCTGATGCTGTTCATCGAGTTCTTCGCCGACAAGATCCCGGGGGTCGACACGCTGTGGGACATGATCCACACGCTGGTGCGCATCCCGGCCGGCGCGGCGCTCGCCGCGGCCGTGTTCGGCGCCGACCAGTCGAACTGGGCGATGGCGGCGGCGCTGATGGGTGGCACCCTGGCCGCGACCAGCCATGTGGCGAAGGCGACGACGCGCGCGGCGATCAATTCGTCGCCCGAGCCGTTCTCGAACATCGCGATGTCCTTGCTCGGCGACAGCGTCGTGCCGGTGAGTCTGTGGTTGTCCTGGGCGCACCCCTTCGTGTTCTTCGCCGTGCTCGCGGTCGCGGTGGTGGCGATGATCGTGACGACGTGGCTGTTGGTGAAGTTCCTGCGCCGCCTGGCCAGGCGCGTGGCAGGTTGGTTCGGGGCGGCGCAGCCGTCGATGTGAGGTTTCCATGTTCAAGAAGATCCTGATCGCCAATCGTGGCGACCAGCCGCGAAGCGGCGCAGCGACGAAGTCATATCGCATGGCATGCGAAGCGTGCACAGGCGATCGAGCCACGGAGCCCACATGTTCAAGAAGATCCTGATCGCCAATCGTGGCGAGATCGCCTGCCGCGTCGCCGCGACGGCGCGCAAGCTCGGCATCCGGACGGTGGCGGTCTATTCCGATGCCGACGCGAATGCCAAGCACGTGCTCGCGTGCGACGAGGCCGTGCACATCGGGCCGCCATCACCTTCGGCGAGCTACCTGCGCGGGCCGCGCATCATCGAAGCGGCCCTCGCCACCGGCGCGCAGGCGGTGCACCCGGGTTACGGCTTTCTCAGCGAGAACGAGGAGTTCGCGCAGGCCTGTGCCGATGCCGGCCTCGTCTTCATCGGCCCCCCGCCCTCGGCCATCAAGGCGATGGGGCTGAAGGCCGAGTCGAAGCAGCTGATGGAGAAGGCCGGTGTGCCGCTGGTGCCGGGCTACCACGGCGCGGGGCAGGAGCCGTCGATGCTCAAGCGCGAGGCCGACAGCATCGGCTACCCGGTGCTGATCAAGGCCAGCGCCGGTGGCGGCGGCAAGGGCATGCGCATCGTGACGAAGAACGAGGAGTTCGACGCCGCGCTCGCCTCGTGCAAGCGCGAGGCGATCAACAGTTTCGGTGACGACGCCGTGCTGATCGAACGCTACGTCACGCGGCCGAGGCACATCGAGATCCAGGTGTTCGGCGACTCGCACGGCGAGTGCGTGTACCTCTTCGAGCGCGACTGCTCGGTGCAGCGCCGGCATCAGAAGGTGCTGGAGGAGGCCCCCGCGCCGGGCATGAGCGCCGCGCGGCGTGCCGAGATGGGCGCTGCCGCGGTGGCTGCCGCAAAGGCGGTGGGCTACGTCGGCGCCGGCACCGTCGAGTTCATCGTCGAGCCCACGGTCGACGGCGACCTGCGCTTCTTCTTCATGGAGATGAACACGCGGCTGCAGGTCGAGCACCCGGTGACCGAGGCGATCACCGGGCTCGATCTGGTCGAGTGGCAATTGCGCGTGGCCTCGGGCGAGCCGCTGCCGCTGAAGCAGAGCGAGCTGCGCATCCACGGCCATGCGATCGAGGCGCGCATCTGCGCCGAGAACCCGGACTCGAACTTCCTCCCCGCCACCGGGCGGCTCGAGGTCTACCGCATACCCGCGTCGGCCAGCTTCGAGCGCGGCCTGGTCCGCGTCGACGCCGGCGTGCGCGAGGGCGATTCGATCTCGCCGTTCTACGACTCGATGATCGCCAAGCTGATCGTCTGGGGCGTCGACCGCGAGCAGGCGCTGGCGCGGCTCGATGCCGCGCTCGCGGCCACGCACATCGTCGGGCTGCACACCAACGTGGCCTTCCTGCGCCGCGTCGCCGCGAGCCGATCGTTCGCGACCGCCGATCTCGACACCGCATTGATCGAGCGCGAGCGCGCCGTGCTTTTCAACGCGGCGCCGCTGCCGCTCGAAGTCGCCGCGGCGGGTGTCGTCGCCCACGCGCTCGCGGCCGAACGCGTGCTCGAAGACACCGACCCCTGGTCGCGCCGCGATGGCTGGCGGCTGCACGGCAGCGCGACGCGGCGCTTCGACATCGAGGCGCAGGGCACCCACCACGTCTTCTCGCTCGAGCGCCAGGGCGGCGCGCAGGTGCTGGTGCAGGGCGCGCAGCGGCGCTCGTTTGCCGCCGCATCACGCGGGGCTGCGCTGCACGACGTGACGCTGGACGGCCGGCGCTGGTCGCTGCACGTGTATGCGACCGGCGAGCGTTTCAGCGTGTTCGCGCCGGAAGGCTCGGCGGTGGTGGACGAATTCGATCCGATCGCGCACTCGGCCGACGGTGCCAAGGAGGCCGGTGGCCTGGCCGCGCCGATGCCGGGCAAGGTGATCGCCTTTCTCGCGAAGGCAGGCGACCGTGTCACCGAGGGCCAGCCGCTCGCGGTGATGGAAGCGATGAAGATGGAGCACACCATCATCGCGCCGCGCGACGGCACGATCGCGGAGCTGCTGTACGCCGTGGGCGATCAGGTCAGCGAAGGCGGCGAGCTGCTGCGGATGGCGGCCGCGGGCTGATGCGCTCAGCCCGTCGTGCGCAGCCAGTTCGAAGGCCGCAGCCAGCTGCCGCGGCCGGTCGCCGGCGCGTCGAGGGTCTCGAGCGGACGCGTGAGGCCGAAGCCGGACGTGTCGCGCGACCAGGCCATGTCCTGCGGCGCGCTCGCTTCGATGCGGGCGGCCTGCTGCGCGCGCATCCGTGCGGCACCGGCCTCCTGGCGATTGGCCGTGACCAGCTGCTTGGCCAGCGTGACCAGCTCGTCCACGCCCGAGGCCTCGCAGACCCACAGCGCCTCGTGCGCCTGAGCCTCGTCGCGGAGGAGGGTACTCACCGCGACATCCTCGCCATAGTGACGAAGCAGCGCAAAATGGATGCGGGTCGCGATGCGCAGGCGGATGGTCGGGTCCAAGGTGCTTCGTCCGGTGTGTTCTTCGGGTCGAATTCATCATCGGCGTGCGTGCACGTGCGAGCCATCCCCAGCCTCAGGGGGGGCGGGGCAGAATGATCTGGAAAGTGAGACTTAGGTCATGATTCCTTCACACGTCATCCTGGTCGAGGTCGGCCCACGCGACGGCCTGCAGAACGAGAAGCAGCCGGTCGACGCGGCCGTCAAGATCGAACTGGTCCACCAGCTCCAGGCGGCCGGCCTGCGCGAGATCGAGGTCACCAGCTTCGTCAGCCCGAAGTGGGTGCCGCAGATGGCCGACAACGCACAGGTGATGGCCGGTGTACAGCGCAAGACCGGCGTGCGTTATTCGGTGCTGACGCCCAACCTGAAGGGCCTGGAGGCTGCCTTGGCGAGCCGGCCCGACGAGATCGTCGTGTTCGGCGCGGCGAGCGAGGCCTTCAGCCAGCGCAACATCAACTGCAGCATCGAGGAAAGCATCG
>JBDTVC010000306.1:0-5679 GCA_040007475.1 Burkholderiales bacterium | reverse complement strand
ATCCTCGGCCAGCCGGCGTTCTCGATCGTGATGCTGACGATCGGCATCGGCTACGTGGCGCGCGGCGCAATCACGATGGTGCCGGGCATCGGCACCGAGACGCACACGCTGCCGGTGCCGTACAAGGACCAGGTCTGGAATGTCAGCGGCCTGGTGCTCAACGTCGAGCAGATGGTCATCATCGCCGCGACGCTGGTGCTCAGCGGCACGCTGTACACGATGTTCCGCTACAGCAAGCTCGGTGTGGCGATGCAGGCCGCCTCGCAGAACCAGCTCGCCGCGTACTACATGGGCATCCCGGTGAAGCGGCTGAACGGCCTCGTCTGGGGGCTCGCCGCTGCGGTTGCGGCGGTGGCCGGGCTGCTGCTCTCGCCGATCACCTTCGTGCACGCGAACATGGGGTTCATCGGGCTGAAGGCGATGCCGGCCGCGGTCGTCGGCGGCTTCGGCAGCTTGCCCGGCGCGATCGTCGGCGGGTTGATCATCGGCGTCGTCGAGTCGATGGCGGGGTTCTATCTGCCCGAAGGGTTCAAGGACATCGCCGCCTACGTCGTCGTGCTGATCATGCTGGTCGTCAAACCGAACGGCCTGTTCGGCGAGAAGTTGCGCAAGAAGGTGTGAAGTGACATGAGCCCCCACGCTCACTTCGTTCACTGCCCCCCGAGGGGGCGTTCAGTGCCCTTCGGGCGGCCGGGCGGGCACTGATGCGCTTCATCTTCAAGACCCGCTACGAGCAGGACATCCGCCTCGCCAAGCACGGCGGTCATGTGTTCTGGTACAGCGCGCTGATCGTCGCGCTGCTCGCCGCGCCGTGGTTGTTCTCGGAGTACTGGCTCGCGCAGCTGACCTTCGTGCTGATCTACTCGGTCGTCGGCCTCGGGCTGATGCTGCTCTCGGGCTTCACCGGCCTGTTCTCGCTGGGTCACGCCGCGTTCCTCGGCGTCGGCGCCTACACGCAGGCGGCGCTCACGCACTGGGGCGTGCCGGCGCCGATCGCGTTGGTCGCGGCCGGTGTGCTCTCGGCGCTGGCTGGTGTGATCGTCGGGCTGCCGGCATTGCGCGTGAAGGGCATCTACCTCGCGATCGCGACGCTCGCGTTCGGCTTCATCGTCGAGGAGGTGTTCGCACGCTGGGAGCGCGTGACCGGTGGCAACGCCGGCATCCACATCGCCGCGGCCGACGTGTTCGGCCTGAAGCTCGACAGTGACGTGTCGTTCTACTTCGCCTGCCTCGTTGTCACCGTGCTGGCCACGCTCGCCTGTCTGAACCTGCTGCGTTCGCCGACCGGTCGCGCGTTCGTCGCGATCCGCGATTCGGAGATCTCGGCGCAGAGCATGGGCATCCACCTCGCGCGCTACAAGACGCTGTCGTTCGCGATTTCGGCGGGCCTGGCCGGTGTGGGCGGCGCGCTGTACGCGCACAAGCTGCAGTTCATCTCGCCGGACCAGTTCGACATCCTGCAATCGGTCGACCTCGTGTTGATGATCGTGGTGGGCGGCGTCGGCTCGATCCACGGCGCGTTTCTCGGCGCGATCTTCCTGATCACGATGCCGCAGGTGATCAATCTGGCCAAGGGCTTCCTGCCCGCTGTCGTGGGGCAGGCGCCGGGCCTGCAAGGTCTGGTCTACGGCGTCGTGCTGATCTCGTTCGTGCTGTTCGAGCCGCAAGGCCTGTACGGCCGTTGGCTGAAATTGCGCACCTACCTGCAGATCTTTCCGTTCTACCGCCAGGGCATGTTCCAGCGGCAGAAGAGCTACCTCAAGTCGGACCGGCTGAAATGACTGCCCCGATGAGCGAGGTTCTGCTGTCTGCCCGCGACCTGAGCGTCCGCTTCGGCGGCGTGCTCGCGGTCAACAACGTCAGCTTCGACGTGAAGCGCGGCGAGGTGTTCACGCTGATCGGGCCGAACGGTGCGGGCAAGACGACGGTGTTCAACCTGATCAGCCGGATCTACACACCGACGACCGGCCGCATCGATTACGAAGGCCGCGATCTCGCCGAATTGGCGCCGCATGACATCGCGCGGCTCGGCATCGCGCGGACGTTCCAGAACATCGAGCTGTTCGAGCACGCGAGCGTTCTGCAGAACCTGCTGATCGGCCGCCACACGCACCGGCAGACGAATCTGTGGAGCGAGCTGCTGTTCACGCGCACGGCCCGTGCAGCCGAGATCGCCGCGCGCGAGAAGGTCGAGCAGGTGATCGACCTTCTCGATCTGCAGCACCACCGCGAGTCGCTCGTTGCCGGGCTGCCCTACGGTGTGCGCAAGGTCGTCGAGCTGGCGCGCGCGCTGTGCACCGAGCCCAAGCTGCTGCTGCTGGACGAGCCGTCGTCGGGCCTCAATGTGGAAGAGACCGACGACATGGCATTCTGGATCGACGACATCCGCCACGAGCTCGGCATCACGGTGCTGATGGTCGAGCACGACATGTCGCTGGTGTCGAAGGTCTCGGACCGCGTGCTCGCGATGAACCAGGGCGAGGTGCTCGCGATGGGCACGCCGCGCGAGGTGCAGGCGCACCCGGGCGTGATCGAGGCCTACCTGGGTTCGACGGAAGACGTGGCGAGCTTGCGCAGGACGGCGACCGCATGAGTGATTCCAACGTGATCCTCAAGCTGCTCAACGTCGAGAGCGCCTATGGCCCGATCCGCGCGATCCGCGGCGTGAGCCTGCAGGTCGAACGCGGTCGCATCGTCACGGTGCTCGGCTCGAACGGCGCGGGCAAGACGACGATCCTGAAGACGATCTCCGGGATCATCGACCCGCGCAAGGGCGGCATCGCGTTCAAGGGCGAGGACATCACCGCGCGCGACCCCGCGCTGATCGTGCAGCGCGGGCTCTCGCATGTGCCCGAGGGGCGCGAGGTTTTCCCGCTGTTGTCGATCCACGCCAACCTGATGATGGGCGCCTACACGCGGCGCGACCGCGACGGTGTCGCGCGCGACGTGGAGGCGGTGTATGGCTACTTCCCGATCCTGCGCGAGCGTGCGGCGCAGGATGCCGGGCTGCTCTCGGGCGGGCAGCAGCAGATGCTCGCAATCTCACGTGCGCTGATGGCCGCGCCCGACCTGATCCTGCTCGACGAGCCGAGCCTGGGGCTGTCGCCGCGGCTCACGCGCGAGATCTTCGAGATCGTCGTGCGCATCAACCGCGAGCGCGGAACCACGATCCTGCTGGTCGAGCAGAACGCCAACATGGCACTGAACGTCGCCGACTTCGGCTACGTGCTCGAGAACGGTCGCATCGTGATGGAGGACAGCTGCGACAAGCTGCGTGAGAAGGACGACATCAAGGAGTTCTACCTCGGCATGAAGGAATCCGGCGTGCGCGGCGAGCGGCGCTGGAAGAAGAAGAAGACCTGGCGATGAGTGACCGCAACCTCGATCGAAGCGTGAGCCCGGCGCCGGGCCGCCCCAAGGCGGGCGAGATCCCCTCGGGGGATCGACTGCGGTGCGCCGCGGGCGAGGGGTTGTCATGAGCAATCTCTGGGATCTGAGCCACCTGAGGCCGCGCGACGGCATCGTCGTCGAAGGCGAGACGATGTCGGCGATGTTCTGGAACGCGGTGGCGCTGCGCGGCGACAAGGTGTTCATGCGCCAGAAGAAGTTCGGCATCTGGCGTGAGTCGACCTGGAACGACACCGCGCTGGCGGTGCGCGAGATCGGTCACGGGCTGCTGGCGCTCGGCTTCGACGCCGGTGACTGCGCGTCGATCGCGTCGAACACCGTCGTCGAATGGGTGCTCGCCGATCTGGCGATCCTGAGCTGCGGCGGTGTGTCCAACGGCATCTACCCGACGGACGCCGCGCCGCAGGTGCACTACCTGTGCGAAGACTCGGCCACGAGCGTCCTGTTCGTCGAGGACGAAGAGCAGCTCGACAAGGCGCTCGAAGTGCGCGAGCGCCTCCCGCGGCTGCGCTGGATCGTCGTCTTCGACACCGAGGGCCTGCGCGACTTCCACGACGAACGCGTGATGAGCCTGGCCGCGCTGCGCGAGCTCGGGCGCCGCCATGCCGCCGAGCACCCGGGGGCGCTCGACGCGCGCGTCGCCGCCTGCCGGCCCGAGGATCTGGCGATCCTCGTCTACACCTCCGGCACCACCGGGCGACCCAAAGGCGCGATGCACTCGCACCGCGGCCTCGTCTACACCGCGCGCGGCTACAACCGCATCGTCGCGCAGGACGAGACCGACGAGCGCATGTGCTTCCTGCCGTTGTGCCACATCGCCGAACGCATGGGCGGCGAGTACTTCGGCGTCTACACCGGCTCGGTGCTCAACTTCGTCGAGAACCCCGAGACGGTGCCCGAGAACGTGCGCGAGATCGCGCCGACCGTGTTCACTGCCGTGCCGCGCGTGTGGGAGAAGTTCTACTCCGGCGTGATGATCGCGTTGCGCGAGTCCGGCAAGCTGCAGCAGTCGGCGTATGCGTGGAGCATCGGTGTCGGCGTGCGCATCGCCGATCGCGTCCTGGCCGGGCGGCCGGTGAGCGCGTGGCTGAAGCTGCAATTCGGCATCGCCCGGCTGCTGACGCTGAACAACGTGCGCAAGTCGATCGGCATTCACCGTGCGCGCTTCTGTGTGACCGGTGCGGCGCCGATCTCGCCCGACCTCGTCAAGTGGTACCTCGCGCTCGGCGTGCCGATGGTCGAGGTTTGGGGCATGACCGAGACCTGCGGCGCGGCCACCTACACGCCGGCCGACCGCATCAAGCCCGGCATGATCGGCCCGGCCTGCCCGTTCAACGAGGTGCGGCTGGACCCGGCCACCGGCGAACTGCAGGTGCGCGGCACGAATGTGTTCATGGGCTACCTGAACCTGCCGGAGAAGACCGCCGAAACGATTGCGGCCGATGGCTGGCTGCACACCGGCGACGTGGGCCTTGTCGATGCGGACGGCTACTACCGCATCACCGATCGCATGAAGGACATCATCATCACGGCCGGCGGCAAGAACATCACGCCCAGCGAGCTCGAGAACGACCTGAAGTTCTCGCCCTACGTCACCGACGCGGTGGTGGTCGGCGACAAGCGGGCCTATCTGGTCGTGATCGTGATGATCGACCAGGAGAACGTCGAGAAGTACGCCCAGGACCGCGACATCCCGTTCAGCAACTACGCGAGCCTGACCAAGGCGCCCGAGGTCCAGGCGCTAATCCAGTCCGAGATCGACCGCGTGAACGAGAAGTTCGCGCGCGTCGAGCAGATCAAGAAGTTCTGGCTGCTCGACACCCAGCTGAGTGCCGAGGACGACGAACTCACCCCGACGATGAAGCTCAAACGCAAGCTGGTCGAGAAGAAGTACGCCGACCGGCTCGACGCGATGTACCGCTGATTCCCGCTCTGTTCCAACGCTCTTCAACCGGAGACATGCCATGACGAGATTGACGAAGACCCTGATGACCACGGCACTCGCGCTCGCCGCGAGCATGGTGTTTGCGCAGTCCAAGGCACCGCCGCAAGGCGTGAGCAAGGACGAGATCGTAATCGGCTCGATCCAGGATCTGTCGGGCCCGATCGCCGGCTTCGGCAAACAGGTGCGCAACGGCATGCTGCTGCGCGTGGACGAGATCAACGAACAGGGCGGCATTGGCGGCCGCAAGCTCAAGCTGATCGTCGAAGACTCCGCCTACGACCCGAAGAAGGCCGTGCTCGCGGCACAGAAGCTCGTCAACCAGGACA
>JBDTVC010000305.1:0-5693 GCA_040007475.1 Burkholderiales bacterium | reverse complement strand
TAGCCGAACTGCCGCGGCGTGAGGCCGAGCGACTGCGCGGCGCGCGACTGGTTGCCGCCGTGGCGGGCGAGCGCCTGCTGCAGTTCGTGGGCGCTGTGCGAACGCAGCTCGCGGTAGTCGCGTACCAACGGTGCAACGGTGAGGTCGGTGGCCACACTCGGCGAGGCGGCCTCACTGGCCACCGCCGCGCGCGGCAGGAAGCGTGCGACGTCGGCCTTCGAGACCAGCGTGCCGTCCGTCAGCAGCACCAGCCGCTCGATCACGTTCGCCAGCTCACGGATGTTGCCGGGCCAGGCATGCGCTTCGAGCGCTTCGAGCGCGGCCGGAGAGAGGTAGACGTTGCGCTGGTTCGCCTGGTTCGTGCGGTTCAGGAAGTGCAGCGCGAGCGGCCGGATGTCCTCGCGCCGTTCGGCCAGCGAGGGCAGGCGGATCGGGATCACGTTCAGGCGATAGAACAGGTCGCGCCGAAAGCTGCCGCGTTCGACCTCGTCGGCAAGCTCGCGGTTCGTCGCCGCGACCAGCCGCACGTTCACCGGCACCTCGCGCTTGCCACCGAGTCGCACGATCGTGCCTTCCTGCAGCGTGCGCAGCAGCTTGGTCTGCATCAGCAGCGGCAGCTCGCCGATCTCGTCGAGGAAGATCGTGCCGCGATCGGCCTGCTCGAACCAGCCGGCACGCGCCGTGTTCGCGCCGGTGAACGCGCCGCGCTCGTGACCGAAGAGCTCGGACTCGAACAAGGTGTCGGGAATAGCCGCGCAGTTGACCTTGATGAAGGGCGCGTCGCGCCGCAGGCTCGCGAGATGCACGGCGCGCGCAAACAGCTCCTTGCCGCTGCCCGACTCGCCGAGCAGCAGCACGCTCGCCGCCGCCTGCGAGACACGCTCGAGCTCGCCGAGCGCCTGCAGCAGCGCGGGCGAGGTGCCGATGATCCCGTAGCGCGCCGCGGCCGATTCGAGCGCGCGCGTCAGCAGCGCGTTGCGGGCTTCCAGTGCGCGCGTCTTCTCCTCGACCAGCGAGCGCAGCTGCAGCAGCTGGCCCGCGAGCGTGGCGAGGATCTTCAGCAGCGCGACGTCGTCGTTCAGCAGCCGGTGCCGGCGCCGGATGCGGTGCACGCCGAGCACACCGACGGTGCGGCGGTTCACCTCGATCGGCAGGGCGATGAATGCGACCGTCTCCTGCGGCAGCCGGTCGCGCGTGACCGCGCGGGCCAGGAAGCGCGGCTCGGCGTCGATGTCCTGCACGATGATGGCCTGGCCGGTGGCGAGCACCGCACCGGTGATGCCTTCGCCGGCGGCATAGCGCCCGCGCGCCATCTCGGCCTGCGTGAGGCCGTAGGCGAAGCGGATCGACGATGGCCCGGGCGCACTCGCGGCCGCGGCGCCGCTCACGTCCACGCCATCGGCGAGCACGATGCGCCCGCGGTTGAGGCCGAGCAACTCGGATAGCAGGTGGAGCATCTCGCGCAGCACCACTTCGGGCGCCAGGCTCTGGCCGACGAGGCGCATCACCGCGCTCATCAGCAGCAGTTCCTGCTCGCGCCACGGCGGATCGGCGCTTGCGGTCGGGGGGGTGGTGAGGCTCACCGTGGTGACAGAGCAAAAAGCCCGCCATGTGCACCGCGCCGGGGCGGCATCGCAATTGCATCGACTTCGCGGCCCCGACCTCGCACGCACCAACCGGAGGATTTGCCGTGAATGACCACACGATCCAATTGGTGAGAGACAGCTTCGACCTTGTCGAGCCCATTGCTCCGCAGGCTGCCGCGCTCTTCTACGCGAACCTGTTCGCGCTCGACCCGTCGGTCAAGCCGCTGTTTCGCGGCGACATGATCATGCAGGGCGAGCGGCTGATGTCGATGATCGGCCTGGCAGTGGCCAAGCTCGACCAGCCCGACGTGCTGATCCCGGCGCTGCAAGGCCTGGGGCAGCGGCACGCGGGCTACGGTGTGCGTGACGCGCACTACGACAGCGTCGGCGTCGCACTGCTGAAGACCCTCAGGCAAGGCCTCGGCGTCGCGTTCACCGACGAGGTCGAGGAAGCCTGGATCTCGGTCTACGGCGTGATCGCGACCACGATGAAAGAGGCTGCCAACGTTCCCGCTTGACTCGGGCCGGCGCCGGGCCGCTCCCAAGCGGCCCGAGACCCGCCCGGCGGGTGGCCTCGCGTACTCGCGAGGCCGGGTGCACCATCAGGCGGGGACGAACTTCAGCGCGACGCCGTTGTTGCAATAGCGCTTGCCAGTGGGCTTCGGCCCGTCGTCGAAGACGTGGCCCTGGTGCCCTTCGCAGCGCGCGCACTCGTACGCCGAGCGCGGCACGATCAGCTTGTAGTCGGTCTTCGTCACGACCGCGCCGGGCAGCGATGCGAAGAAGCTCGGCCAGCCCGTGCCGCTGTCGAACTTGGTGCTCGACGCGAACAGCGGCAGATCGCAGCCGAGGCAATGGAACATGCCCTTGCGATGCTCGTCGTTCAGCGGGCTCGTGCCCGCGCGCTCGGTGCCTTCGTGGCGCAGCACCTCGTAGGCGGCGGGCGGCAGGCGCTTCTTCCACTCGGCGTCAGAGAGGCGCAGCTTCTCGATGGTGCTGACTTGCGCCTGTGCGAGCTTCGGCGCGAAGCCGAGGGCCGACAGGGCGGCGAGGAACGGGCGACGGGTCATGGCGAGATCTCCAGGCGACGAAAACAGTTGGTCGCGATCCTGCGCCGAATCTTTCGCCCGTTCACGAGCGCGGCCAGAGCACCCACAGCTTCAGGGGCTGCTTCATGCGCCCGGCCTGGGCCTCGGCATCCGCACCCCAGCCCCAGAAGTAGTCGGCCCGCACCGCGCCGGTGATCGCGCTGCCGGTGTCCTGTGCCATCACGAGGCGGCGCAGCGGCGTGTTCGACAGCGGCTCGGTGCTGTCGAGCCAGACCGGCGTGCCGTAGGGGACGCTCTGCGCATCGACGGCGATCGAGCGGCCCGGCGTCAGCGGCACGCCCTGCGCGCCTTTGGGCCCGAGTTGCGGATCGGGCAGCGGCTCCTCGCGGAAGAACACGACGCGCGGGTTGGCCCACAGCATCTCGTTCAGCCGCCTCGGGTTGCCGCGCGCCCAGGCCTTGATGCCGGGCCACGACGCCTGCGCGGCGCTCAGTTCGCCCTGGTCGATCAGCCAGCGGCCGACCGACTTGTACGGCTGCTCGTTGTGCGCGGCGAAGGCCAGCCGCACGAGCTTGCGGCTGCCGTCGGGCTCCGTGAGATTCAGGCGCCCCGAGCCCTGGATCTGCAGGATCAGCAGATCGAGCGGGTCGGCCACATACGCGATCGGCCTGCCGCGCAGTGCCGCCTGCGAGACCGGCAGCGTGTCGAGCTGCTGGCGCGTGAGGTAGGGCTTGCGCGTCGCGAGCTCGCTGGGGGGCGCGAACAGTGGCACACGCATGTCGGGCCGCGGCGTGCGCGAGGCCTCGACGAGCGGCTCGAAGTAGCCCGTCATCAATCCGTCGCTCGCACCATCGAGGGCTTCGACGCGGTAGGCCTGCAGGCGTTGCTGCAGCCACACGCGGGTGGCGTCGTCGCTGAAGCCGGGCAGGGTTGCGGTGCGGGCCTGCGCGCACACGGTCGTCCAGCCCGGTGCGGGCCGCTCGCAGCTGCGCAGCAGCGCGGGCCAGAGCTCGGTGGCGCGGTCGGCGTCCCAGCCCGGCAGGTCGGTGAACCGCACCGGCACCCAGCGGGCACGGGGGCGCATCAGGGCGCCCTCGGCACCGATCGGTGGGGACGCCACCGGCGGCGGCTTGTCGTCGGCCGGCAGCGGCAGCGGCGGTGGCGGTGTCGAGCACGAGGCCAGCAACCCTAGAATCGCGGCCAGCCCCGCCCTGTGCCGAAGGACGTTCAACATGTGGATTCTGTTTCTCGAAGCATTCGGTGCGATGGTGCTGCTGATCCTGATCGTCTGGTGGACCATGTTCCACGGCCGCAAGAACGGCGAGCGCGACGACCGCTAGGCATCGCGTCTTGGCCACATGAACGACAGCGGCTGATGCCACAGCCGCGCGCGGATCGCGCGGTAGATGCGGCTGCGGTCCGACAGGCGAATGCCACGTGAACGCAGCGCGACGCGAAACGCCATCAGGAAGCTCACCGTCAGGTTGAGCACCGCGGTGACCGCGATCCCGGCCACGCACCACCAGAAGGGCCCGGTGCTGAGCAGGCCGACGCCTTCGGTCCCGACCGCCGCGGCGAGCTGGCCGGTCGACAAGGTGACGTGCCGCACCTCGATCGGCAGGCCGAAGAACTGCGCGATCACCGGCACCACGCCCAGCATCATGCCGAGCGAGATGTTGGCCGCGAAGCCCGAGATGTTGGCGCGCCAGTACAGGCCCCAGCGCCGAGCGCGCGCCGCGCCGAGCTTGGAGACGATGCGCGGGTTCCAGGTGATCGCGCTGTCCAGCCGGTGCCAGACGAACCAGTTCTCGACCCAGCCGGCGATCAGCGAGCTCGCGAACAGCAGCACGCCGGTGAACGCGGCGTAGAACGCCGTCGGCCCGAGCAGCGTGATCGACTCGACCACGTGCACGGCGGTGTGGTGGTCGATCAGCGGCGCACCGAACGCGAAGCGGGCGCCGATCTGGAGCAGCAGCACCACGGGAACGACCGCAGCGAGGTTGCCGAAGATGCCCGCGGCCTGCGAGCGGATCAGGTGCGCCACCTCGTCGACGAAGCCTTCGACGGCGGCGTCGTCCGACACGTCGGCGAGCTTGTCGGCCATCGCCGGCGCGGTCATCGCCGGCTGCTTGGTCGCGACCGTGAAGTGCAGCAGCTGCACGATCACGAAGCTGGCTGCATAGTTCAGCCCGGCCCAGAAGCCACCCCAGAACGCCGACAGCGGGATCGCGAGCAGCGCGAACTTGATGAAGGTCGTGCCGGCCAGCACCATGCCGCCGCCGGCCGCGGCGCCGAGCATCCGGTGGTACTCGGCGAAGCTGCGGGTGATGTAGTGCTCGCCGGTCTCGGCGCTTCGCTCGGCGACCTTGCGCGCCAGCAGCGAGTAGTGCTGCGCCAGCAGCGCGCGGATGCTGCGGCGGTCGCCGGCCGTCTGCACCAGGTCGGCGATCAGCCGCGCGACCTCGCGCGCGGGCTCTGGGCTGATCAGGCAGGTGAGGAGCGCATCGATGCGGTAGGTGCGTTCGCGCAGCTGGTCGACCTCGAACACGACGTTGACCGACACGCCGTGCGCCTCCAGGTGCTCGTGCACGCTGTCAGCGCACTGGCGGCAGGTGTCGAGCAGCGCGCGCAGGTACTGGGCCTGCTGCAGCAGCGTGGCGTCGTCGTCGGTCCGGGCCAGGTCGCCGAGCTGCTCGGCCACGCGTGCGAGCTGCAGGAACGGGCGGTCGACGAGCAGCTCGGCGCTCATGCGCTGGCGGATCGCCGGCGAGAACGCCGAGGCGCGCACCGCGCTGGCGAGGAACACGATCGCCTCGAAGAACGGCGTGCGCCACGCCCCGGCCTGCGGCGCGGGCATCGAGGCGGGCGCGGACAACTGGCGCAGCCGTTCGAGCGTGGCGTCGTCGATCGCGCGCAGCCACGGTGCGTCGCCCTGGCCGGGGAACAGCAGCGCGAAGAGTTCGCCGAGATCGGTGGTCGCCGGCGTGAGCGGCAGGATGCGCGCGCGCACGCGGCGGCCGAGCTCGCCCCACAGGTCCATGCGCGGCGCGAAGCCGAA
>JBDTVC010000304.1:0-5706 GCA_040007475.1 Burkholderiales bacterium | reverse complement strand
CAGGTGGCCGCTGGGACGACGGCCCGATGATCACCCTGGGCTCGGCGAGCTGGGCTTGTAGCTCCCGATAGAGCTCGCGTTCGCACACGCCGCGCGACGTTCGCCGTCGCGTCCGACAGGTTCGGCGCTGTTTCAGGAATCCAGCCGGCCATGAGGCCAGTCCAGCGACCGCTCGCCGACGTATCGCCGCAAGCCGCCGCTTGTCGCCTCGAAGACAGTCGTCTGCTCGGCCGACACGCACAGTCTCACCACAGATGACGATGAACTGGAAATCATGGATTCGCACAGTGACCCGTTAGTCCAGATTCGCGCGATCAACCAGGCGGCTGCGTTCAATCTATGGTGCGGGATCGAGGTGACCCGTGCGGAGTCTGGCAAAGTCGACATTGCGATGCCGTGGCGACCTGAGTTCGGTCAATATTCCGGCTTTCTCCATGCAGGGTTGGTCGGTGCGCTCATCGACACGGCATGTGGCTTTGCTGCTGCCACCGTGGTCGGCCGTGTGCTCGCATCGCACTATTCCGTCAACTTTCTTCGCCCAGCGGTCGGCGAGCGTTTTGTCGCTCGTGCTCGGGTCCTCAAGCCCGGCAAGTCGCAAGTCTTCACGGCTTGTGAGTTGTTTGCAGTGGCGGGCAGTGCCGAGAAGCTGGTCGCTACGGGTGAAACTTTGCTCGTGGTCGTCAGCGGAACCACCGACGCCTGAAGCATTGATGACTCGCATTGGCGCTCCTTGCGCGCCCGGAATCAACCGTCGTACTTCACGTTCAGCGCGACGAACGCCGCAAGCGCAGCATCGCGATCCACCATCGTGCTCAGGCTGTGGGGACGGGCGTCCATGAGTCGCATGTAGGCGGTCGACTTCGGAACGAACCGCTCCAGCATGTCTTCACCATAAACCTTCAGGCTCGTCTGCCTGATCATGAAGAAATGAACATAGGCGACGCAATCCGCGGCGCTGAACGACGCGCCGAAAATGAATGGGGAGAAAGACGACAGGCGCGCCACCGCGTCCAGGCCGATGATCAAGCGCTCTTTTGCCTCGCGCTTGGTCTCTTCGGAGACTTCGCCGCCGAAGAATGATTCCTTGTACAGGCGACGAGCAACCCATTCCGAGTTGAGCTCCAGGTGCTGGATCAGCTCGCGGCACTTCGCACGCTGAAACAGGTCCGCTGGATACATCGGCTTGCCCGGGTAGCGTTCCTCCAAGTATTCAAGAATGGGTTGAGTTTCGGAGAGGCCGCCCTCTTCAGTCTCGATGAAAGGTATCTTTCCGAGTGGCGAGGAGTGACGGAAGGTCTCCCGCTCCCAGGGGTACACGACACGTTCCTGAAACGGAATGCCCTTCTCAAGCAGAATCAGCTTGAGCTTGTTGTAGTAGTTGCTGACCCCGAAGCCGCACAAGGTAATCATGCTGTGGTTCTCCCCGAGTTGCTGACGCTTGCTGATTTTCGCGGTCGATTCTATTTGTGGCGCTCAACTTGTCGAGAGATGTTCCAGACGAACAAGCGATCAGGTGCGGCTCCATCATCGGGGCCGCACCTGACCATGATTCGCAAGGACCCGCTGGTCCCGTGGCTCGGGCCACCGCTACCGGATGTGCAATCAGAGGAACCGGAAAACGATGGGGCAGTTGACGATCAGCCCGCTCGACCCGAACGGAGCGCCACCCGGCGCCGTCAGATGCCCGGCCCGCACATACCCGAGCACCTCGAACTCTTCGCGCACGCGCGAGCGGTAGTCGTTGTCGATCGCGTGTTGCGTCCACTCGCCGACGTTCAGATCCCAGAGCGGGCTGTAGTCGGTGGCAACCGTCGGAATGCCGCCGAGCACGTTGAGCGGACCGCCGTCACCCTTCAGTGCGCTGTCGAACCCTTGACGCTGCGGGTTGATCTCGCCGGCCACGTCGTTGGTCGGCCCGTTGACGATGGCAAAGAGTCGTTCGACCGCGCTGAAGGCGCCATCGTCGCTACCCACTTTGATGTCGGTCAGCGCGGGCGCAAAGGTCGCGCCTTCCAGCGCCGCCGGCAGTGCGTCACTGGCGTCGGTGCTGAGATACAGCACCGGTCGACCAAAGCTGAAGCCTTTGGTCAGTGCCAGGGTGACCACGCCGTCACGGGGACAAATCGACAGCACCTTGTCGTGCACGATGTTGTGGTCGACGTTTCCGTCGCAGAAGGCGTTCAGCGTGGCCTCGCTGGCGTTGAACGCCAGCATCGGCGCGTTGTAGACGTAGTTGCCGATCTTGGCCAGCGGGCTGTAGTCCGCATCCCCCACGGAACCTGGTTGAACGGCGGTCGGCGGGAAGTAGTTGGGCGCAGCGCCTGGCGTGACGGCATGGGTGGGCGCGAAGTCCACCTTGCCGTTCTCGAACACGACGACCGTCTTCCCGTTGATGAGCTGCTGCGAAGCAGGACGCACGCCCCTGCCCACGTCGGCATAGGCCAGCTTGGCCGAGAAGTTCAGGCCCAGGGCTGCAGCGTTGCGCTCATCGGTGGTGTCGGTGAGGATGTACCAGACCGACTCTCCGGTGGGCAGTTGCCCCTTGTAGAGCGGCAAGGTCAGCGTGCCGGCTTCCTGGTCGAGCGTGCCGGCCTTGAGCAGTTGGTAGGGACCGATCAGTTCCTTCTGCACGGTCGACGGTGCCGTGCCGAAGTAGGTCGCCGGCACGTCCGCACCGATGGATGCCGGTGCCGGCTGGATCTCGGTGATGGGTGTCGGGTTGCTGATGGCGACAAGACCGCTGGTGAAGTCGCCGCTCGCAGCGCCAGGGCTGACATCGGCGACTGGCGTAGGAGCGGGGGTGGAGCTGTCGTTGCCGCCACCGCATGCGGACAGCAGGCTGGTGAACAGGACAGTCAAGGCGAAATGTTTGCGCATGATGGTTCTCGATGAAAGTGGGGTGTGGGGTCGCATCACAGGAAGCGGAAGACGATCGGGCAGTTCACGATCAGGCCGCTGGAGCCGAACGCCTTGCCTCCGGGGCCGGTCATCCAGCCGGAGCGCACGAGGCCCAGCACGTTGAACTCGTCACGCACCCGCGAGCGGTAGTGGCTGTCGATGGCGTGTTGGGTCCACTGCCCGATGTTCAGATCCCACAGCGGGCTGTAGTCGGTGGCGATGGTCGGAATGCCACCCAGCACATTGAGCGGGCCGCCGACGTCACCCTTGAGCGCGCTGTTCAGGCCCTGGCGCTGCGGGTGGGTCACGTTGGGCTCGACATTGACCGGCCCGTTGATGATCGTGAAGAGCCGCTCCACGGCGCTGAACGCGCTGTCGTCGCTGCCGACCTTGATGTCCGTGAGGCCCGGCGCGAGCGTGACGCCTTCGAGCGCAGCCGGAATGGCGTTGTTGGCTTCCAGGCTCAGGTACAACACGGGCCGGGCGAAGCTGAAGCCGGTCGTCAACTGCAGCGTGACAACGCCGTCGCGCGGGCAGATGGCAATCACCTTGTCATGCACGACGCTGTGGTCGGCGTTGCCGGCACAGTAGGTGTTCAGCGTCGCCTCGCTGGCGTTGAACGCCAGCATGGGTGCGTTGTAGATGAAGCCACCGATCTTCGCCAACGGGCTGTAGTTCGCGTCGCCGACCGAACCCGCCTGCACAGCGGTCGGCGGAAAGTAGTTCGGCGCCGCGCCCGGGGTGACCGAATGCACCGGCGAGAAATCGACCTTGCCGCTTTCGAAGACGACCACGGTCTTGCCGTCGATCAGCTGTTGCGATGCCTTGCGCACGCCCTTGCCGACATCCGCATAGACGAGCTTCGAAGAGAAGTTCAGGCCCAGGGCTTCGGCATTCTTTTCGTCGGTCGTGTCGGTCAGCACGTACCAGACCGACTCGCCGCTGGCGAGCTGGCCTTTGTACAGAGGCAGAGTGATGGTTCCTGCCTGCTGGTCAAGCACGCCGGCCTTGAGCAATTGGTAGGGGCCGATCAATTCCTTCTGCACGGTCGAAGGCGCGGTCCCGAAATAGGTGGCGGGAACGTCCGCGCCGATGGAAGCCGGCGTGGGTTGGATTTCGGTGATGGGCGTCGCGGCGGGAAAGCCTTGTGCGTTCGCCAGCCCTCCGGCGCAGGCCATGGCCAGGGCGACAAGGTTCTTGTTCATGTGAGACCTCCGTTGGAGTGGTGTGGGTGGCATCCGCGGCGACTGCAGCGAATGGAAGGACTGTCATCGGCTGCGTGGTGGTTCGGAATCCGTGCAGAATCAAAGACACCGTTACGCTCGAAGGAACAATGTGGATCGCTTGCACCTGATCACCGTCTTTGTGGCAGTGGTGGATGCGGGCGGATTTGCAGGAGCTGCGCGCAAGCTCAACATGTCCCCACCTGCCGTCACGCGGGCAATCACCGACCTGGAAACCCACTTGGGCGTGCGCCTGCTGACGCGCACCACTCGCGTCGTGCGCG
Source organism: Burkholderiales bacterium (assembly GCA_040007475.1). Classification (GTDB taxonomy): domain Bacteria; phylum Pseudomonadota; class Gammaproteobacteria; order Burkholderiales; family Burkholderiaceae_C; genus LMDS01. The sequence goes on along the minus strand of JBDTVC010000304.1, from coordinate 1,301 downwards.
TCACGGAGGCCGGCGCGCGCTATGCGGAAGACTGCCGGGTGATCCTGGCGCAGCTCAGCGAGGCCGAGGAAGCTGTGGGCGGCCCGCACTCAGTGCCACGCGGGCGACTCACCGTCACGGCACCCGTGGGCTTCGGCGCGATGTACGTCACGCCCGTCGTCACCGAGTACCTCGCGCGCTACCCCGAAGTCAACGTGTCGTGCTGGTTCATGGACCGGATCGTCAACATGCTCGATGAGGGTGTGGACATCGCCGTGCGCATCGGGGAGCTGCCAGACTCCTCCGTGCAGGCGATCCGAGTCGGCAAGATGCGACTTCGAGTTTGTGCCGCGCCGGAGTATCTGAACCAGCACGGGGTGCCGGAGTCACCGGAGGATCTTCAGGCTCACGTGATCATCGCTGCCAGCGGAGCGACCTCTACCGCGCAGTGGCGCATCTCGACCAACGGCGAGCCGGGAGTCGTCGATCTCCATCCACGCCTGATCGCGACCACCGCCGACACCGCGATCGCAGCTGCACTGACCGGATTCGGCTTGACCAACGTGCTCGCCTACAAGATCGACACCCACCTGCGCGAAGGCCGCCTGAAGGCCGTGCTCGGTGACTTCGAGCCTCCCGCGCTGCCAGTACACGTGCTGCATCGCGAGGGGCGGCATGCGTCGCAGAAGGCACGCACTTTCATCGATCTGGCGGTCGAGCGACTGCGTGCTCGCCTGGCTGCACTTGGCGAGTAATTACTGCCGCCGCGGCGGGTGCGCAACGCGGTTGCAGGCCACGAACGTTCACCGCCGCGGAATGGTCTGTTGTGCCCGCGGGGGATTCCCGGCGGGCCGCTGGTAGCGCACAGTCACGGCAAGTCCGCTCTTCGCGGTCGAAACCAAGGTTCCCTTTGGACAGACTACACCTCATCAACGTCTTCATTGCCGTGGTCGACGCCAATGGATTCGCTGGAGCAGCTCGCAAGCTGAACATTTCACCGCCGGCGGTGACTCGCGCCATCAACGAGCTGGAGTCGCACCTTGGTGTTCGGCTCCTGACCCGCACCACCCGCGTCGTCAGGGTCACCGAATCGGGCGCCCGCTATGCGGAGGACTGCCGCCAGATCCTCGCCCAGCTCGCCGAGGCGGACGAATCCGTGGCCGGCATGCAGCGCACCCCTCGCGGGCGGCTCACGATCACTGCGCCAGTGCTGTTCGGCGCCAAGTTCGTCGCGCCTATCGTCACCGAGTATCTGCAAGGCAACCCGGAGGTGGTCGCCACCTGCTGGTTCCTGGACCGCGTGGTCAACATGCTCGACGAAG
>JBDTVC010000303.1:0-5709 GCA_040007475.1 Burkholderiales bacterium | reverse complement strand
CGATCCTCGATGCGCTGCTGAAGCTGCGCCAGGTGTGCTGCGACCCGTGGCTCGTCAAGGGCCACAAGATGCCCGCCACGATGGAGCGCGCGAAGATGGCGCTGCTGCGCGACATGCTGCCCGAGCTCGTCGCCGAGGGCCGACGCATGCTGGTGTTCTCGCAGTTCACCGAGATGCTGGGCCTGATCGAGGTCGAACTCGTCGCGCTCGAACTGCCGTTCCTGGCGCTGACCGGCGAGACGCCGGTGCGCACGCGCGGCGCGATCGTTCGGCGGTTCCAGGCCAAGGAGGTGCCGATCCTGCTGCTGAGCCTGAAGGCCGGCGGCGTCGGGCTGAACCTCACCGCGGCCGACACCGTGATCCACCTCGACCCGTGGTGGAACCCGGCCGTCGAACGTCAGGCCACCGACCGCGCGCACCGCATCGGGCAGGACCAGCCGGTGTTCGTCTACAAGCTCGTCGTCGAAGGCAGCATCGAGGAGCGCATGCTGGCCCTGCAAGAGCGCAAGGCGGCGCTGGCCGAGGGCGTGCTGGGCAGCGACACGGCCGGCAACGTCAAGTTCAGCGCCGAGGACCTGCGCGGCCTGCTCGCACCGCTGTCCACGCTCATGTGAGATCCCGACGGATGAGCGTGTGCACGATGCCCGGGGGGTCAGCCCGAACATAGGGGGGCTGCGTTGCTCAGGTGCGGCGACAATCTGCCATCGGCCGACGACAGGAATGAGTATCCTCGGGGGCGCCCGCAACGACCGGGTACGGCACCAAACGGCAATTCACACGGGGGGCCCAGCGAGCACATGCAGCATCGGATAGTTCTTTGCGGGTTCACTGAGTTCGAGTACCGGGCCATGTTCTTTTCGTTCCAGCACCCGGCCGAAGGTGAGAGGGGCTACGAGGTGGTGAATGCGCTCGCCGACGCGGACTTCGCGCTCGTCGATGGCGACGCGAAATCGGCGGTCAAGGATGTCGTGCTGTCGGGCAAGGTGTCCCGCTCGGTATTCGTGGGCAGCACCGCACCGCCGGGAGCCGGTGCGCTCGTTCCGCGCCCCATCGACGTCCCGCGCATCCTGCGCGCGCTGACCGACGTGGCCGCTCGGCACGCAGCGTCTCCGCCCGCGGAGCCGCTCGTTCGCTACCTGGACGACGACGATATCCTGTTGAGCGAGCCTCCGCTGCTGACGGACTCGGTGCCGCTGTGGAACGAGCCAGTCTGGTCGGAGCCGCTCGCGCCTGAAGTGGAGCCCACGCAAGCACCGCCTCCCCCCGCGCCGGTCACGCCGAACGAACCGCCCGAGCTGGCCGCGTTGTCAGCCGACGAGATCGCTCGCCGCAACGCGAAGGCGGCGGCGCGCACCGCGGCGCGCCGCGCGCGCATCGTGCAGGCAGAGCGCGACAGCGGGCACGGTCAGCTCGAGCAGGTGCGCGACGTGCTCGTGCTCGACGCCGACGACGTCGCCAGCGCGCACCTCACCGAGCTGCTCGAGTTGTTTGGCTTCCACGTTCATGTCGCCCGGAACATCGCGCAGGCCGCCGAAGTGCTCTCGCGTTGCGCGTTGATCGCCGCGTTCCTGGACATCCGGCTGGACGGCAAGGAGGAAAGCGACGGTCTCGCGCTGCTGCAGACCATCAACACCTTGCCGCGCCTGATCGGTCACCCCACGCCCGCGGTGCTCACCGTGTCGGCGCAACTCCACCCCGCGGATCGCGTGCGTGCGGCTCTGGCCGGCATCAAGCCCCTGATCAAACCGGTGACGCGCGGCGACGTGGCGCGCGCACTCGAGTCCTGTGACGTCGCCCTGCCCTCCGACGCGCGTCGCCTCTGACGCATCAACGCGCGCTCTTCCTACGGCCGACGGCGCGGGACCCAGGCAAGCTCGGCCTGTAGCGCCGCGCGGCGGCCCGATTGCCGAGGAACCGTCGATGAAGATCTGCCACCTGCCCCTGCTGGCCGCGCTGTTGTCCGCGGTGCTGCCCTTCGCGACGCTTGCCCAGGCGCCCGCGCCGCCCGGCGCGGCCTCGGCCGCAGCGACGGCCAGCATGCCTTCGTCCGGCCCACGGCTGCTCACCCCGGCGGAGAAGCGCGACAACGCCGACGTTGCCGCTGCGCCCGATCTGCGACCCGACCGATCCGTCGTGCCACAGATCAGCATCCCGCTCGGCAGGAAACCGGCGGAGCCCCGGCCCAAGCCGTTGGCCCGCAAGCCCGCCGCAGCGCCCGGTCAGATCGGCGACGCCGCTGCGCGTTGCGAGGCGCTGTCGGGCGATCTGGAGCGCGCGGCGTGTCGCAAGAAACTGGCCCGGTCCCGAGCGCCTGAATGACGCCGACCGAGTGCGCACCGGCGTGCGACACTCGGCTTCGATGCACGCCGCCGGCCCGCTGATCGATCCTCGGCTGGCGCTGCCCTCGTGGCGGCGCCGCGGCATCGCGCTGCACCATTGCGGCCCTCCGGAGGCGAACCCCGTGTTCGCCGCGCCCGACTCCCGGAGGTTCCATGGCCCGCCCTCAGCTCCACCCGTTTCGACCCCGCCTGCTTGACACGCTGCAGGGCTACGACCGCGCGCGCTTCGCGGCCGATGTCGGCGCCGGGCTGACGGTCGGCGTCGTCGCGCTGCCGCTCGCGATGGCGTTCGCGATCGCGTCGGGCGTCAAGCCCGAGCAGGGCCTGTTCACCGCGATCATTGCCGGCTTCCTGATCTCGGCGCTGGGCGGTTCGCAGGTCCAGATCGGCGGGCCGGCGGGCGCGTTCATCGTCGTCGTGTACGGCATCAACGAGCGCTATGGCCTGGCGAACCTGCTGATCGCCACGTCACTCGCCGGTGCGCTGATGTTCGTGCTCGGCCTGTTCAGGCTCGGCGCCCTGGTGCGCTACGTGCCGCTGCCGATCGTGATCGGCTTCACCAACGGCATCGCCGTGCTGATCGCGGTCTCGCAGCTGCGCGACCTGCTCGGGCTGCAGATCGCCGGCAAGCTGCCGGCCGATTTTTTCTCGCTGCTGCATGTGCTGGGCACGCACCTGGCGAGCATCAACGTGTATGCGCTCGGGCTCGGCACGGCCTGCATCGGCGGGCTGTTCCTGTGGCCGCATGTGTTCAAGGCAGGCGGCATCCTGAAGCGCTTCGAAGGCCGGCCGGCGCGCGTGGCCGCGCGGCTGCCGGGACCGATCATCGCGCTCGTGTCACTGACACTCGTCAGCAGCCTGCTCGCCTTTCCGGTCGAGACCATCGGCACGCGCTTCGGCGGCATTCCCGCGACGCTGCCGAGCTTCGCCCTGCCCGACTTCACCTGGGAAACGGCCAAGCAGTTGCTGATCCCGACGCTCACGATCGCGATGCTCGGTGCCGTCGAGTCGCTGCTGTGCGCGCGCGTCGCCGACAACCTCGGCGACTACGCGCGCCACGACCCGAACCAGGAACTGATGGCGCAGGGCGTGGCCAACTTCGTGGTGCCGTTCTTCGGCGGCATCCCGGCCACGGGCACGATCGCGCGAACCGTCACCAACGTGCGCGCCGGCGCGACCAGCCCGGTCGCGGGGATCGTGCACGCGATCGCGATCCTGCTCGTCGTGCTGATCGCGGCACCGCTGGCGGCCGACGTGCCGCTGGCGGTGCTCGCCGGCCTGCTGCTGTTCGTCGCGTGGAACATGGGCGAGTGGCACGAGTTCGCACGGCTGCGGCACTTCAGCACGCAGTACCGCACGATTCTGCTCGGCACCTTCGGCCTGACGGTGATCTTCGATCTGACGGTGGCCGTGGAGGTCGGGCTGGTGCTCGCGTGCGTGTTCTTCATCTACCGAATGAGCACGCTGTTCAAGGTGCTGCCCTGCGAACCCAAGGCGGGCGAGGTGCTGCCCGAAGGCGTGCAGGTGTTCGAGCTGTACGGCTCGCTGTTCTTTGGCGCCGTCGGCCGGATCGAGAGCCTGCCCTCGCTCGTGGCCACCGACACGCGCGCGGTCGTGCTCGAAATGCACCGGCTCGTGCTGATCGACACCTCGGGCATCGATGCGTTGCAGCAGCTGTACCGCACGCTCCAGCGCCGCCGCATCGCGCTGGTACTGGCCAACGTCAACGAGCAGCCGATGTCGCTGATCCGGCGCTCGGGGTTCGAGGCGATCATCGGCGACGATCACATCGTGCGCAATCTCTCCGACGTGACGACCACGCCATCATGATCGAACCCGACTTCGACCTCGACGCCTACCTGCAAAGACTGAACTACGACGGCCCACGCGAGCCGACGCTGGCGGTGCTGAGCGCGTTGTGCAGCGCCCACCCGGCGGCGATCCCGTTCGAGAACATCGACCCGCTGCTCGCCCGTGCGCCGCAGCTGGGCGTGCGCGCGGTCCAGGCCAAGCTCGTCGGCCAGCAGCGCGGCGGCTACTGCTTCGAGCACAACGCGCTGCTGCGCCAGGCCTTGCTGGCGCTGGGCTTCGAGGTCACATCGCTGGCGGCACGCGTCGTGTGGATGGCGCCGCCCGGCCAGCCGGCCCGACCGCGCACGCACATGCTGCTGATGGTCGATGCGGGCGGGCGCTGGATCGTCGATGCGGGCTTCGGTGGCCATCTGGTCAACGTGCCGCTGCGACTCGAACCGGGGATGGAGCAATCCTCGCCCGCCAGCCGGCTGCGCATCGTGCAGACGACGGATGTGTTCACGCTCCAGACGCGGCTGCCCGACGGCTGGTCGCCGATCTACCGCTTCACGCTGGAGCCGCATCAACCGGCCGACTACGAGCCGCTGAACTGGTTCACGGCCACGCACCCGATGTCGATCTTCCGGCACAACCTGCTGATGGAGCGGTTGACGCCCGCGCTGCGCGCGAACCTGCTGAACGATCGGCTCACGTTGCGCGCCGCGGGCAAGCCGATGCAAGTGCGGCGCATCACCGACGCGGGCGAGTTCGAGCACGTGATGACCGGCGTCTTCGGCCTGCGCCTGCCCATTCCGGCGGCCGAACTCTTCGAGCGGGTACCAAAGGGGTGCGACGGCCTCGTGCCCCCGCCGCCCTGAGCGATCGGCGGTGCGGTTACAGCGTCGCAAGACGCAACAGCGTCGCGGACTCGCGTAGCCCCTCTTGCGGGCATCCATGAACGGCGGTAACACTGCACTTGCGGCCCCGAGGCTTGCATGAGGCAGGAATGGATCAGACGCCGACGCGAAAACCGCTCTATCGATCGCTTTACTTCCAGGTCATCACTGCGATCGTCGTCGGCGTCATCCTGGGTCACGTGGCGCCCGCCACCGGCGAGGCGATGAAGCCGCTCGGCGACGGCTTCATCAAGCTGATCAAGATGATCATCGCGCCGATCATCTTCTGCACCGTGGTGGTGGGCATCGCCGGCATGGAAGACATGAAGAAGGTCGGCAAGACCGGCGGCTTGGCGTTGCTGTACTTCGAGATCGTCAGCAGCATCGCGCTGGTCGTCGGGCTGGTGATCATCAATCTCGTGAAACCCGGCGTCGGCATGAACATCGACGCCAGCACGCTCGACACCAAGAGCATCGCGGCCTACACCGGCCCCGGCAAGATGGTCTCGACCACCGACTTTCTGCTTCACGTGATTCCGAGCACGGTGGTCGATGCGTTTGCCAGGGGCGAGATTTTGCAGGTGCTGCTGATCGCGGTGATGTTCGGCTTCGCGCTGCACAAGTTCGGCGGGCGTGGCACGCTGGTGTTCGACTTCATCGAGAAGTTCTCGCACGTGCTGTTC
>JBDTVC010000302.1:0-5709 GCA_040007475.1 Burkholderiales bacterium | reverse complement strand
ACATCTGCTCGGTGCAGAGCGAGCTCGGCCGCCCCGGCATCGCGCCCTACACCGCCAGCAAGGGCGCGGTAAAGATGCTGACCAAGGGCATGGCGATCGATCTCGGCCCGCACGGCATCAACGTCAACGGCCTCGGGCCGGGCTACTTCAAGACCGAGCTCAACGCCAAGCTCGTCGCCGACGAGACGTTCAGCGCCTGGCTGATCAACCACACACCGAGCCGGCGCTGGGGCGATGTCGAAGACCTGGCCGGCGCGGCCGTGTTCCTCGCCAGCGACGCGTCGCGCTTCGTCAATGGCCACATCCTCTACGTCGATGGTGGCGTCACCGCCACGCTCTGATTGCATCCATGACCACGTTCACGCAAGTCGTTCTCTTCACCGACACCGATGGCCGCGCACGCTTTCGCGAGCAGGCCGTGCCGCTCACCGAAGGCACGTCAGTCTCGATGCTGTCGGCGCTGATGCCCAGCGGCGGGCTGCAGCTGCGGCACAGCCCGGTGGGTTTTCGCAGCAATTACCATGTGACGATCACACCGCAGTGGGTCTTCATCCTCGGCGGGCAGATGGAGATCGGCCTGCAGGACGGCAGCTCGCGAGTCTTCGGTCCGGGCCAACATTTCTACTCGGCCGACACGCTGCCGGCAGCGGCCGCGTTCGACCCGAACGTGCACGGACATTGGAGCCGGCAAGTCGGCGACGACCCACTGATCACGGCCTTCGTCCGCGCCTGATGATCAAGAACGTCCACGGCGGCACCGTCGACCTGCTCGGCGAAGCCATCGTCACCGGGCGCTACCCCGTAGGCAGCACGCTGCCGCCCGAGCCGATCCTGTGCGAGGAGCTGGGCGTGAGCCGCACCGTGATCCGCGAGGCGGTCAAGTCGCTGATCGCGAAGGGCCTGCTCGTCACCGGCCCGAAGGTCGGCACGCGCGTGCTGACCGAAGACCAGTGGAACTGGTTCGATCCCGATGTCGTGATCTGGCAATCGCGCGCCGGCCTGTCGCGCGAGTTCCTGCGCGACCTGCAGGAGTTGCGCCGCCTCGTCGAACCCGCCGCGGTGCGGCTCGCCGCCGAGCGCGCGACCGCCGACGACATCGCCGAGATCGAGACCGCCTACGCCGGCATGAAGCGCTCGATCGAGGAAGGCGGCGACTACGTCACCAGCGACCTGCGCTTCCACCAGGGCCTGCTGCGCGCCGCCCACAACCGCATGGTCGCGCAGATGAGCAAGGCACTCGGCGCGCTGCTGCGCACCAGCTTCGAGATCTCGACCTCGCGGCCCGATGGCCCGGCCAGCTCGCTGCCGCTGCACCGCGCGGTGCTCGACGCCGTCATCGCCCGTTCGCCGCAGAAGGCCGAACGCGCGATCATCGTGCTGATCGACGGGGCGAACGAAGACATCGACGAGGTGCTGACTTCACGCCGCAAGCTGCCTGCCCTCGGCCTGCCGGCATCGCGCCTGAAGGCGCGCCCGCGCAAGCTCGCGGCGAGCTGATCGGCGCGCGGCGGCGCGCCTCGCGCGCGCTCGGGCGGCAAGCGACAATGCCGCCCCATGAACACGATCGTCACCCCCGCTCCCCCCGTTGGCGCCGCCGCGCCGCGCTGGGCCTGGTTGCCGCCACTCGGCAGCCGGCGCTACTACTTCATGCTCGCGTTGCTCGGCATCTTCGTGCTCGGGCCGCTGGGCGGTGTGACGGCGTCGTACATGAACTTCTCGATCGGCTTCTTCGTCGGCGGGCAGGTGGTCGCCGGCATCCTCGGCTCGACCGTGACGCTCGGATACGGCCCCGACGGCAAGCACGGCGCCAACTACATGCAGACAGCGGCTGCCTCGGTGGCCGGCATGGCCGCGATGGGCGTGCTGATCCAGGCGATGGTCTGGCTCGGCCTGCCGCAGCCACCGGCTTGGCAGCTGATGCTGTTCATGGGTTCGATCGGCATGTTCGGCGCGGGCGTGGGCATGCTGTACACGCCGATCCTCGTCGACCGGCTGCAGCTCACGTTCCCGTCAGGCTTTGCGGTCGCCAACATCCTGCGTGCGCTGACCGACCCGCAACTGCTGAAGCGCTCGGTCGCGCGGCTCGGCGGCGGCATCGGGCTGGGCATTGCCGGCGGGCTGGCGTCGGCCAAGATCGCCGCGTTCGGTGCGATCGAGCTGTCCACGTCGACACTGGGTGCCGGCATGCTGGTGGGCGCGCGAATCGGCGTTGCCGCGCTCGCCGCGGCACTCACGGGCTCGCTGCTGATCCCGGCGTTCATCTCCATCGGCTGGCTGCAGGCCGGCGAGCCATTTCGCAAGATCACCTTCCTGATCGGGCTCGGGCTGATCATGGGCGCAGCGATCCTCGATGTCGGCGAGATCCTCGTCGAAGGCTGGCGCCGCTGGCGCGCGCCGCCCGCGGCGGCGACAGCGGAGCCCGAGGAGGCCTGGAAGCAAATGAGCATCCCACGCCTCGTCGCGTGGACGGCGTTCTGGGCCGCGATGCTGGTGTGGATCGGCTCCACGGTGCTGCACGCGCCGGCGTATTTCCTGCTGATCGCGGTGGCCCTCGTGTTCGTGTTCTCGCTGGTCAACGGCATCTCGCTGGGCATCAGCGACTCGACGCCGATCTCGGCCGCGTTCGTCACCGCGATCGTGCTGATGGCCGCGCTCGGCCTGAAGGACCCGGGTGTCGGCATGATGGCCGGCGGTGTGCTACTGGTGGCGTGCAGCGTCTCGGCCGACATGCAGCAGGACCGCTCGACCGGCTGGCGGCTGGGCACGCCGCGCACGCTGCAGTTCCGCTTCCAGGTGCTCGGGCTGGTCGTCGGCGCGATCGCATCGGTCGGCTTCGCCAAGGTCTTCATGAGCGCCTACCCGGTGCTGTCGCTGGACCAGACCGTGATGTCGGCCGCCGAAGCGCCGGCGCAATGGCAGTCGGCGATGACCTACAAGTTCGTCGGCGCGCTGCGCAGCCTGACCGACGACAAGCCGTTCCAGCGCCACGCGATCGTGCTCGGCATCGCGATCGGCCTGGGCGTACAGCTGCTGCGCCGCTGGCTGTTCTCGCGCCCCGCGTACCAGCGCTTCAAGAGCAACAACCCGATCGGCGGCACGATGGATTTCGTGCTCGACGCCATCGTGATCCCGTCGCCCTACGCCTACTCGTTCGGCACCTTCTTCGGCGTCGCGACCTCGGCCTGGATGGCGATCGGCGGCGTCATCAGCAGCAGCACCGCGTGGTTCAAGACGCGCAGCGATGCGGGCCGCCCGGCGACCGAGGACGACGCGTTGCCATCCGACATGAGCACCACCTCGCTGATCGGCGGCGGGCTGATCGCGGGCGACGCGCTCGCCGCGCTGGGCCTGGGCATCATCGGGCTGCTGGCGACGCTCGCGGGATGATGCGCGAGGTGAAGGACCGCGCCGCCATCCGGCGCGCTGCTACTCCTTCACCGACCCCGTCATCCCCGACACGTAGTACTCGACGAAGAACGAGTAGATGAACGCCACCGGCAGCGAGCCGAGCAGCGCACCCGCCATCAGCGAGCCCCAGTGGTAGACGTCACCCTCGACGAGCTCGGTGACGACGCCGACCGGCACGGTCTTGATCTCCGACGACGACACGAACGTGAGCGCGTAGATGAACTCGTTCCACGACAGCGTGAACGCGAAGATGCCGGCCGAGATCAGGCCCGGCACCGCCAGAGGCAGGATGATCTTGGTGAGGATCTGCCAGCGCGTCGCGCCGTCGATCAGGGCGCACTCCTCGAGCTCGAACGGGATCGAGCGGAAGTAGCCCATCAGCAGCCAGGTGCAGAACGGGATCAGGAAGGTCGGGTAGGTCAGGATCAGCGCCCAGCGCGTGTCGAACAAGCCGAGCTGGAACACGACCGACGCGAGCGGGATGAACAGGATGCTCGGCGGCACCAGGTAGGCCAGGAAGATCGCCAGCCCCACGTGCTTGGCGCCGCTGAAACGCAGCCGCTCGATCGCGTAGGCGGCCAGCACCGAGGCGGCGAGCGAGAAGAAGGTCGAGACCACCGAGACGACCACCGTGTTCCACATCCACTGCGGGTACGCGGTCTCGAACAGCAGCTTGTGCACGTGTGCGAACGTCGGGGCGTGGACCCAGAACGGATTGCCCTCGCGCGAGAGCAGCTCGTTGTTCGGCTTGAACGCGGTGATGCCCATCCAGTAGAACGGGAACAGCAGCACGAAAAGGAAGATCGCGAGCGGCAGATAGACGGTGACAAGCTTGCGCGGCGTCGATTCGAGGAAGCTCATGCCGACGGTGTCGGCTGCGGTGTCCTTGCTCACTTGTCAGATCCACCTTGTTGCCATGCGCGGCGCTGCAGCCCGAAGTAGCTGAACATGATCGCGGCCAGCAGGAACGGCACCATCGCGATCGAGATCGCCGCACCTTCGCCGAGCGCGCCGCCCGAGATCGCGCGCTGGAACGACAGCGTGGCCATCAGGTGCGTCGCATTCAGCGGGCCGCCGCGCGTGATCACGTAGATGAGCTGGAAGTCCGTGAAAGTGAACAGCACCGAGAAAGTCATCACGACCGCGATGATCGGCGTGAGCAGCGGCAGCGTGACATGGCGGAACTGCTGCCACGGCGTGGCACCATCGATCGCCGAGGCTTCGTAGTACGACGGCGAGATCGTCTGCAAGCCCGCGAGCAGTGTGATCGCGACGAAGGGCACGCCGCGCCACACGTTGGCCGCGATCACCGAGAGCCGCGCGTTCCACGGGCTGCCGAGAAAGTCGATGTATTCGTGGATGACGCCCATCTTCATCAGCACCCAGCTGATGATCGAGAACTGCGCGTCGTAGAGCCACCAGAACGCGATCGCCGACAGTGCCGTCGGCACGATGTACGGCAGCAGGATGACGGCGCGGAAGAAGGTCTTGAAGCGCAGGTTGCGGTTGAGCAGCAGCGCGAGCCACAGGCCGGCGAAGAACTTCAGAACGCTCGCGACCGTGGTGTAGAAGAGCGTGTTGAACAGCGCGAGCTGCGTCACGCTGTCGCCGAGCAGGAAGGCATAGTTCTCGAGCCCGATCCAGCCGCCGCCGCGGCCGATCTTGGCGTCGGTGAAGCCCAGCCACACGCCCAGCCCGAGCGGGTAGGTCAGGAACAGCAACAGCAGCAGCGCCGCCGGGAGCATGAAGATGAGCCCCAGCGCATTGCGACTGTTCTGTAATTTCTCAAGCATGAAGATTCATCAAAGCTGGCCAAACCAGCCCGCCGAGTTGACCCTCACGCCCGCCGCGCAGCGGCGCGCGTGAGGGTCGAACGAGGCGAGATATTCCGGCACCGCAGGTGTCCGGAATATCAGACCTTGTAATAGCGTTCGGCGCGTTTCTGGGCGCGCTCCGCGGCCTCCTTCGGCGTCTTCGACCCGCTCGCCGCTTCGGCCACCATGTTGACGACGATGAAGTCCGCGCCCGCACCGGCCGATGCATAGCCGAGCTTGCCCGCGTAGCCGGCCGGCCGCATGTTCTTCACAGCGTCGCGGTACGGCGTGTTCTTCGGGTCGCTGGTCCAGATCGCGGTGCTCTCGTAGGCACGCAGCGGCTGGGCGATGTAGCCGCCGGCCGCGGTGAGCCACGGGTCGAACTGATCCTTCTCCATCATGAAGCGCAGGAATTCCTTCGCGGCCTGCGGGTACTTCGTGTACTTCATGATCATCTGGTTGAAGAACAGGTGCGACTCGGTGGGCA
>JBDTVC010000301.1:0-5733 GCA_040007475.1 Burkholderiales bacterium | reverse complement strand
GTTCGATGATCCAGCTCAAGGGCCACCGTTCGGTCGGCGGCATGCGGGCCTCGATCTACAACGCGATGCCGGTCGAAGGCGTGCAGACGCTGGTGGCCTATCTCAAGGAGTTCGAGGCGAAGCATGGCTAGCGCCGCGCCGCGTTTCCAGGTGCTGGTGCTGAACCAGATCTCGTCGAAGGGCCTGTCGCGACTGCCGGCCACGCGCTATGCCGTGGGCGCTGACATCACCGCGCCAGACGGCGTGCTCGTGCGCTCCGCCGACATGCACGCGCTCGAGATCCCCGCCAGCGTCCAAGCCATCGCGCGCGCCGGCGCCGGTACCAACAACATCCCGGTGGCGGCGATGAGCGCCCGCGGCGTGCCGGTGTTCAACGCCCCCGGCGCGAACGCGAATGCGGTGAAGGAGCTGGTGCTCGCGGCGATGTTGCTGACCGCGCGCAACCTGGCGCCGGCACTGCGCTTCGTTGCGGGCCTCGCCCCGAGCGACATGGACAAGGCGGTCGAGGACGGCAAGAAAGCCTTCGCCGGCTTCGAGCTCGCCGGCCACACGCTCGGCATCGTCGGCCTGGGCAAGGTGGGCTGCCTCGTCGCCGACGCGGCCATCAAGCTCGGCATGGAGGTGTGGGGTTACGACCCGCACATCACGGTCGAAGCCGCGTGGAGCCTGCCCGCGCAGGTGAAGAAGGCCGCGAGCGTCGACGAGGTGCTGCGCCAGTCCGACTTCGTCACGCTGCATGTGCCACTGATCGACGCGACGCGCGACATGGTGAGCGCAGACAACATCGGCCTGATGCGCGCCGGCGCGGTGCTGCTGAATTTCTCGCGCGAAGGCGTCGTGAACGAGGCCGCGGTGCTCGCCGCGCTCGACAGCAAAGACGCCAAGGCCCGCCTCGGCTGGTACGCGTGTGACTTCCCGAGCCCGACCGTTCATGCCCACGCACGTGTCGTCGCGCTGCCGCACCTCGGCGCGTCCACCGCCGAAGCAGAGGAGAACTGCGCGATCATGGTCGTCGATCAGCTGCGCGACTACCTCGAGCACGGCAACGTCGTCAACGCGGTGAACTTCCCCGCCGTCGGCATGGCGCGCGAGTCCGCGTACCGCATCGCGATCGCGAACGCGAATGTTCCCAACATGCTGGGCCAGATCTCCACCACGATGGCCGGCGCGGGCCTGAACATCCACAACATGGTCAACAAGTCGCGCGGCGACATGGCCTACACGCTGGTGGATGTCGACAGCCCGGTGGTCGACACGGTGCTCGACGCGCTGCGCGCGATCCACGGCGTGCTTGCCGTGCGCTACCTGCCCGAGCCCGGCGGCTGAGGCCCCGCAACGGGTGGCGCGCGGTGCTTTTCTGGTAGAACCCTTACCCATTGCTTCCTTCGCTGAAGGAGTCGTGTGACGAAGTCCGAGACGCCGATGGCCGCGCTCAGCGTCCGCAGCTGGGGCTGGCGGACCTTGTCGATCCTGATCGCCGCCTGGAGCCTCGCCTGCCTCGCGATCGCCGGCTGGTGGCTGCAGGACAGGCTGCACGATCACCGCGAGCAATCGACTGCGACGGGGAACGTGCGCCTGAACGGCGTGAAGGACACGCTCGCGATCAGCCTGAGGCAGCTCGCCTCGTTGCCGCTCGATCTGTCGCACCGACCTGCCGTGTCGGCCTTCATGAGCGGTCGGTCGAGCGCGGCGAGTGAGATCCAGCCCATGCTCGAGCGGCTCGGCACGGATTTCGACTTGCCGCTTGTCATGCTCGTTCGCCGCGACGGCGAGGTGGCAGGCATCAACAGCCGATTGAACGCCGTGAGCGCCGCGGCCGCAGGCAACCTGATCGATCGGCAATATTTCACCGAGGCGATGGCGCGTGGCGCGTCGGTGCAGTTCCTGCTCGGCCGGGCCAGCCGATCACCGGGGCTGTACTTCGCCAGTCGCATTGAGCACAACGGTTCGCCCGTGGGCGTCGCCGTCGTCAAGCAGGACACCGACACCCTCAACCGCTTGCTCAGCGCTGCCGATGGCGCCGTCGTGTTCGTCACCGACGGCAACGGGGTCGTCGTGCTCGCCAATCGCCGCAGCGTTCTTCTCAAGCGCGTGCCCGACGCGCCGGCGCGGCCGGACGCGCTCTGGCAATCCGTCTACCAAGGCATTCCCGAGGCGCTCCCGTGGGAGCAGACGCAGCCGGCCGACGCACCGCGCGGCGCGATGATCACGCGACTGGGCAGCATGCGGCACGTGAACCTGTCGTCTGCGCTCGCTGGCACGCCGTTCAAGGTGTGGGTGCTGGAGCCCCTGGACGAAGAAGGCCTCATCACCAAGAACACCTGGACCGGCGGCATCATGCTGTGGGTGGTCGGCGGCGTGCTGATCTGGCTGAGCTGGCGCCGCGTGCAGTTGCGCGAAGACACGCTGCGGGCCCGGCGCGAGATCGTCGAGCTTGCGCAGGCGTTGCCGCTCACGGTGTTCCGCTACATCCAGCCCGCCGTCGGTGCGGCGCGCTTCGCGTTCATCGGCCGAGGCGTCTCGGAGCTGTTCGGCGTCCACGCGGCGGCGATCGAGCGCGACCCGAAACTCCCCTGGCGCCTGGCCGGCAGCGGCGACCGTCCGCCGACCGCGCCGCAGGAGTTCCGGATTGACAGCGGCGAGCGTGTCGCCTGGGTGCTGGCCGACAGCCGCCCCAGGCACGAGGCCGACGGCAGCACCACGTACAACGGCTACTGGCTCGACATCACGACACGCCGCGAGACGCAGGCACGCTTCGCGGCGGTGTTCGAGTTCGCATCGACGAGCTATCTGTTCTTCGATGCCCAACGCGGCGTGACGCACTGCAACCCAGCCGCACTTCGCATGTTCGGCGCGAGCGATCCGCAGGAGCTGCTCGGGCGCATCCTGTGGTTCCCCGACCTCTCGCCTGACGAGCAGGCCGACGGTCAGCCCAGCCGCGAACGTGCGCTCGCCGACCTGCGCGAGCACCAGCGATCGGCGCAGCGCGTGCACTCGTTCGAATGGCGCTTCCAGCGCGTCGACGGCACGGTGTTCGATGCCGATGTCAACGTGATCGCCCTCCAGTGGGCCGGCACCCCGGAGTTCTGCGCCGTGGTCCAGGACGTGACCGAGCGCAAGCAGATGCAAGACAACATGCAGAAGGCGCGCGAGGCCGCCGAGGCCGCGAGCCAGACCAAGTCGATCTTCCTGGCGAACATGTCGCACGAGCTGCGCACGCCGATGAACGCGATCATCGGGATGACGCATCTCGCGCTCGAGGACGGCCTGCCCGACAAGCAGCGCGACTACATCGACAAGGCCAACAGCGCGGCCCGCAACCTGTTGCAGATCCTGAACGACATCCTCGACGTCTCCAAGGTCGAGGCCGGCCAGCTCGCGCTCGACCGCGTCGACTTCGAACTCGAGTCGGTGGTCGGCGACATGGCCGACGTGCTGAGCCTCAAAGCCGACGAGAAGGGCCTGGAACTGCTGTTCACGGCCGCGCCCGATCTGCCCAGACGCCTCGTGGGCGACCCCTCGCGGCTGCGCCAGGTGCTGGTCAACCTCGGCGGCAACGCGATCAAGTTCACCGATGCCGGCGAGGTCACGGTCGGCATGGAGATCGCGAGCCAGGATGCCGATAGCCTTGAGCTGCACGGCTGGGTGCGCGACACCGGCGTCGGCCTGAGCCCGGCGCAGATCGAGCGCCTGTTCCAGCCCTTTGTTCAGGTCGACAGCTCGACCACGCGCCGCTACGGCGGCACGGGCCTGGGCCTGGTGATCAGCCGGCAGCTCGTCGAACGCATGGGCGGGCGGATGTGGGTCGAGAGCACCGAGGGCCACGGCTCGACGTTCCATTTCACCGCGCGCTTCGGCCGCAGCGTGCCGCGTGCGCCGGCACGCGCGTGGATGGCCAATGGATTGCGCGGCCGCCGCGTGCTGCTGGTCGACGACAACGCCGCTGCGCTCGACGTGCTGGGCGACATGCTCGACACGCTCGGCCTCGTCGTGGATCGCGCCAACAGCGCCGAGCAGGCCCTGACCCTGGTCGACGCGGCGCCCGATGCCTACACCTGGTTCCTGATCGACTGGAAGATGCCGGTGATGGACGGCATCGAGTGCGCACGCGAGATCCTCAGGCGCCACCCGCTCGTGCACCCGTGCATCCTGCTCGTGACCGCATTTGCGCGCGACGACGCGTTGCGCGCGAGCGCCGGGCTGGCACTGGCCGGCGTGCTGAACAAGCCGGTCACGCCGTCCAGCCTGCACGACTGCCTGGTGCAGGCGCGGCGTTCGGAGCCGATGGCGTCGATCGCCCCGCGGCGCGCAGCCGGCGCTGCGGCCTCGCCGCCGGCCGTGCTCCAGCGGCTCGCTGGAGCACGCGTGCTGCTCGTCGAGGACCATCCGCTGAACCAGCAGCTGGCGTGCGAACTGCTGCGCCGCGCCGGCATCGAGGTGGTGCTCGCGAAGGACGGCCAGGAAGCACTGGACAGGCTGGTCGCCAACGGCCCCTTCGACGGCGTGCTGATGGACTGCCAGATGCCGGTGATGGACGGCTACACCGCCACGCGCGAACTGCGCCGCAACCCCGCGTGGCGCGATCTGCCCGTGATCGCGATGACCGCCAGCGCGCTGGCCGAGGACCGCGAGCGGGCGCTGGCCAGCGGCATGAACGCGCACATCACGAAGCCCATTCACGTCGAGTCGATGCTCGGCACGATGGCGGAGTGGATCGTTCCGCCCGACGGTACCGCAACGCCCATCGACACCGCCGCGGCGTTGAAGCACTGCATAGGCAACGAGGATCTCTACTGGCGCGTGCTCGCCGGCTTCCGGTCTTCCGAGGCGAACTTCGCCGCCGATGTCCGGCAGGCGCTGGCCGACCGGCGCTGGAGCGACGTGCTGCGCCGCACGCATGACATGAAGGGCCTGGCGGGCACCATCGGCGCGCACCGTCTGGCGCAGCTCGTGCAGACCCTGCACGCCGCCGTGGGCTCGCAGCAGGCGGCCCACGCGGGCAGCGAACTCGAGCGCACGCACACCGAGTTGCAGCGCGTTCTCGAGGCCATCGACCGGCTGCTCGCGCGCGCCTGACGGGGCATCAGGCCGCCAGGCCTGCACGTCCTCCGGTGAGCAACGGCCCTGCCGGGTGTGGGCCGTATCGCGTGCTGACACAATGACCGCTCCACCCGCCACTGCGTTTCGATGAGGTCACCGCCATGCTCAAAGCCACTCCCCGGCACGCCTTCGCCAAGACCCGCAAGACCTTCAAGACAGCCTCGGGCAAGGAGGGCCAGTTCTACTCCCTGCCTGCGCTGGCGAAGATCTATCCGAACGTCAAGCGCCTGCCGCAGTCGATCCGCATCGTGCTCGAATCGGTGCTGCGCAACTGCGACGGCCAGAAGGTCACGCCGGAGCATGTGGCCGAGCTCGCGAACTGGCGGCCGAACGACGAGCGCGTCAACGAGATCCCGTTCGTCGTCGCGCGCGTCGTGCTGCAGGATTTCACCGGCGTGCCGCTGCTCGCCGACCTCGGCGCGATGCGCAGCGTGGCCGCCGCGATGGGCCAGGACCCGAAGACGATCGAACCTCTGGTGCCGGTCGACCTGGTCGTCGACCACTCGATCATGATCGACCACTTCGGCACGAAGAATTCGCTCGACCTCAACATGAAGCTCGAGTTCCAGCGCAACAACGAGCGCTACCAGTTCATGAAGTGGGGCATGCAGGCCTTCGACACCTTCGGCGTCG
>JBDTVC010000300.1:0-5744 GCA_040007475.1 Burkholderiales bacterium | reverse complement strand
GGCAACATCGGCCTGAAGAGCGACGAGGACGATTGGTACCTCGGCGCGCGCGGCATCCGCTTCTACAAGCACCCGGGCGCGAACCTGTCGAAGAAGCCGGGGCGCTGGATCGTGGCGGCCGAGCTGGTCGAGACGACACGGCTGTTCGGCCGCAGCATCGCTGCGATCGAGCCGCAGTGGCTGCCGGGCATTGCGGCGCACGTGATCAAGACGCAGCTGCTCGAACCGCACTGGGAGAAGAAGGCCGCGGAGGTGATCGCGCTCGAGCGCGCGACGCTCTACGGCATCGTGATCTACAGCAACAAGCGCGTGAACTTCGGCAACGTGGATGCCGTGGCGGCGCGCGAGATCTTCATCCGCGAGGCGCTGGTCGCCGGCGAATGGGAGACGAAGCTCCCGTTCGTGAACGCGAACCGCAAGCTGATCGCGCAGGTCGAGGAGCTCGAACACAAGTCGCGCCGGCAGGACGTGCTCGTCGACGACGAGTTGATCCATGCGTTCTACGACGCGCAGCTGCCCGCCGACGTCTGCAGCGGTCACAGCCTGGAGCGCTGGTACCGCGACGAGGTCAAGCGTCAGCCGCGCCTGCTGCTGCTCACACGCGAGGAGCTGATGCGCCACGAGGCCGCCGGCATCACCAGCGCCGCGTTCCCGAAAACGCTACGGCTGGGTGGCGTCGACTGCGCCGCAACCTACCTGCACGAGCCCGGTGACGCGAAGGACGGCGTGACCGTCACGGTGCCGATCTTCGCGCTGAACCAGGTGCACGACGAGCGCTGCGAGTGGCTGGTGCCCGGCATGCTGAAGGACAAGGTCGTCGCGCTCGTCAAGAGCCTGCACCAGCGTCCGCGCTCGCGGCTGGTGCCGCTGCCCGACTATGCCGACGCGTTCATCGCGGCGGTGCCGTTCGGCGGTGGCGGCCTGACCGATGCGCTGCTGAAACATGTGCGCGACAAGACCCAGCTCGACGTCAAGCGCAACGACTTCAAGCTCGAACAGGTGCCGGCGCACCTGCTGATGAACTTCCGCGTCGTCGACGAATATGGTCGCCAGCTCGGCATGGGCCGCAACCTCGCCGCGTTGAAGGCCGAGCTGGGCGGGCAAGCACGCTCGGCCTTCCAGGCACTCGCGACGCTGAAGGTGGCGGCGGCACCGGCACCGACCCCGTCACAGACAGGGCCGGTGCGCGTCGCAGGTCGCGAGTCGGCGAAGCCGGTCGCGGCACCAACCGCGAGCGTCGCCGCGAAGCACACAACGTGGAGCTTCGGCGAATTGCCCGAACTGCTGGAAGTGCGGCAGGGCGGCCAGTCGCTTGTCGGCTTCCCGGCACTGATCGACAAGACCACCCACGTCGAGATCGAGGTCTTCGACGAGCCGGATGTCGCGGCGCGCAGGCACCGCGCCGGCCTGCGTCGCCTGGTCGCGCTGCAGATCCGCGATGCGCTGAAGTACCTCGAGAAGAACCTGCCCGATCTTCAGCGCATGGCGGTGGCCTACATGCCGCTGGGCTCGGCCGATGAGCTGCGCGACCAGATCATCGAGCTCGCGCTGGACCGCGCCTTCCTGGCCGATCCGCTGCCCACCGACGCGGCAGCGTTCGCGCGGCGCGTCGATGAAGGCCGCGGCCGGCTGACGCTGATCGCGAGCGAGGTCGCGCGCGCCGCGGGCACGATCCTGATCGACCACGCGGCGGCGCTGCGCAAGCTCAAGGATGCGCGCGCGCCGCGCGAGCTGGCCGACGACATCGCCGCGCAGGTCGCGCGGCTGGTGCCGAAGCGCTTTCTCGGCGAGACGCCGTGGGCGCAACTCGCGCACCTGCCGCGCTACCTGAAGGCGGTCGTGATGCGGCTCGACAAGTGGCGCGCCGACCCGGCGCGCGATACGCAGCGGCTTGCCGAGCTGCGACCGATCGAGCAGCGCTATGCGCGCCACGTGGCGGACCGCCGGGGCGTGGCCGACGCGCGTCTCGACGAGTTCCGCTGGCTGCTGGAGGAGCTGCGCGTCAGCCTGTTCGCGCAGGAGCTGCGCACGCCGCAGCCGGTGAGCGCCAAGCGGCTCGAGAAGGTCTGGGCCCAAATCAACATCTGAGCCGGGCTGACAACCGTGGCGTGCCTTGTGGCGTGCACTCGAGTACCTCCATGCTTCGCACTCCGGTATTCGCCCTTGGGGCGGCCCGGCGGGCTCATGGCTTGCGCTACATTGGCGCACCGAAACCGCAAGAGGAGTTGAAGCATGCAATACGTCTGGATGGCCGTGATCGGGTTCGTCGTGGGTCTGGTGGCACGCGCCATCCTGCCCGGCACACAGAGTCTGGGCATCATCCTCACGGCGGTGCTCGGCATTGCCGGATCCTTCCTCGCCGGCGCCATCGGGCAGGCGCTGGGCTGGTACACGGCCGGCGCGCCGGCCGGCTTCCTCGCATCGGTGGTCGGCGCGATCGTGCTGCTGTTCATCGTCGGCAAGCTCAAGGGCCCGTCGTCGAGCTGACATGCGATGAGCGCCTCCACGGAGTGGGTGGTCGTCCCTGACACACCGCAGGAGGTGGAGGCCGTCGTGCGCCAGTGCCGGAGGCTCGTCAACCGGCGCGCGCTGGTGGCCGCGGGCGTCGCGGTCGTGCCGATCCCGGGTGTCGACTGGATCACCGACGTGGCCGTGCTGCTCAAGCTGATCCCCGCGATCAACAAGGCGTTCGGGCTCACGCCCGAGCAGGTGGAGCGGCTGTCGCCGGACCGCCGCGTGGTCGTCTACAAGGCGATCTCGGCGGGCAGCGGCATGCTCGTGGGCCGGGTCATCACGCGCGAACTGATCGTCGGGCTGCTCAAGCTGATCGGCGTGCGGCTCACGACGCAGCAGGCGGCGAAGTACGTGCCGATCGCCGGGCAGGCCGTGTCGGCGGCGCTGACCTTCTCGGGGCTGAAATACGTGTGCGAGCAGCACATCCAGCAGTGTGTGGCCGTGTCGCGGCAACTCATGCTGGCCGCGCCGAAGGCGGCGTAGACAGGGCACCGCGGCCGGGCTGCGCATCGCTGGGTACAATGCTCGCTTGTTCGGGGCGTAGCGCAGCCTGGTAGCGCAACTGGTTTGGGACCAGTAGGTCGCGAGTTCGAATCCCGCCGCCCCGACCAACCTTCATCGGCCCCTCCCGGCCCGCACAGCCCGTAGCTCAACTGGATAGAGCACCGACCTTCTAAGTCGGATGTCGGGGGTTCGAGTCCCTCCGGGCTGGCCACTTTAGTCGCCGTCAAGCCTCAGTCGACACCTTGGCGTCGAGCCTGGCGCGCTGGACCGACCCAGTGGTGCCGTTCGCAGTGGCCGAAGCACGATCGCTGATGGCCGAGCCTTCGTCCCGCGGGCCGACGCCGGGCCCGGCGCGGTTGGCTGGGATCGAGCCGACCACGGGCGCAGATTGAGCAACAGCCGACGACCAACTCGATGGCCATGCAACTCCGCCGGGGCCACCTAAGCGTCCCGCAGGTTCCGGCTTCGTCTCGCGAAGGCCGATTCTCAAGGGTGAATCGGTCGGCGGTTTGTTCACGTTGGCGATGGCCTCGGCCGTGGCCGAATGCGAGCGCACGTAAAGACCACTCACTTGAACCTTCGGATGCGCCTGCCGCCTGTACAGGTGCTCCGGCGAGATCGGTGTGGGTTCGCTGGTTCACCTCGATGGCCAACATGGACGCGCTCAAGATGTTCCCGGGCCCGATCGTCGAGGCGCACATCTCCAACATCCGTCGCCGCGGGGAGATGTATCACCACTCGTACCTGTCGGATGCGGTGATCGCGGGCCTCGGCCCCGGGGGGTTACCGAGCGGCCATCAAGTCGATGTTGGAGATGGTCCGCGAGCGGATGACCTGACCTGCAAGCCCGCTGTCGCAACAGCCCTTGCCCTGCCAACCGTTCAGGAACGTGTTGTCGGTGCGGACTCGAGCTCCGCCGCGCTCTGTGTGTTTCGCAACGCGGCAACCGCGCCGGTGATTTGCGCATCGACTCGCGTGAGCAGCGTGTCGACATCGGCTGCTGCAGCACCTCGCGAGCATGCGCGCTCGAGCATGGCCGCGGCCTGGGACAAGCTCATGGCACCGAGCGTGCCGGCCACGGTCTTGAGGTCGTGCGCCAGCCGCTCCATGGTGGCCTCATCGTCAGCAGCGCGTGCCGCGGTGAAGCGTTCGACGAAGCCGGCCTCGCGCGCCACGAACATGCCGGCGATGCGCCGGTACAGCGCTTCGTCCCCCCCGATGGCCGCGAGCGCCGCAGCGCGATCCACTGCTGCCGGCGGCGCGGGAGCGAGCTGGGCGCGTGGCATCCAGCGCGCCAGCGTCGCGAACATCTCGTCGACCCGGATCGGCTTGGAGATGTGGTCGTTCATGCCCGCCTCCAGCACCTTCTCACGGTCCCCCACCATGGCATTGGCCGTCATCGCGATGATCGGCAGGTCACGCCAACGTGGCTGCTGGCGCAACACGCGCGTTGCCTCGTAGCCGTCCATCACGGGCATCTGGCAGTCCATCAGCACGAGGTCGAAATCCTCCTGCGCCAATCGGTCCAGCGCCTGCTGCCCGTTGTCCGCGACGGCGAGCACGACACCGGCACCGCCCAGCAGGTCGCGCGCTACCTCCTGGTTGATCGGGTTGTCCTCGACGAGCAAGACGCGCGCGCCCACCAGCGAGGCACGGTGCAGGCCGTGCGCTTCTTCGCGGCGCTCCGCGCGCAGTGCGTGCTGCCCCGGCAGGTGAAGCGCACCGAGGCAGGTGTCGAGCAAGGTCGAGGGCGTCACCGGCTTGGTCAGTGTTGCCGCTGCGTTGAGTCGCTTGGCCGCGAGACGCCGTGCCACTTCGTCTCGGTTGAAGGCGGTCAGCATCAGCACGGCCGGAGGCGGGTGGCGCAACTTCAGGCGGGCGATCCTGGCCAGGCACTCGATGCCGTCGACGTCCGGCATCTGCCAGTCCAGCAGCAGCAGCTGGAAGGGCTGGTCGACGCGGTCGGCCTGCTCAAGCGCCTCGACCGCGGCGGCACCTCCGGCCACGGCTGACGGCACCATGCCGAAGCGCGCCGTCATCTGCACGATCAGTTCGCGCGCGACCTCGTTGTCGTCCACGACCAGTACCCGCAGACCGTGTAGGCGCTCGGTGCGGCCAGGTTCGTCTGCGGTGCGCGTCTGCGGGCGGTGACCGAAGCGGCTGGTGAAGTGGAAGCGGCTGCCCTGGCCGGGCGCGCTCTCCAGCCCGATCTCGCCGCCCATCATGCGCACGAGGTGGCTGCTGATCGCCAGCCCGAGCCCGGTGCCGCCGTAGCGCCGGCTGGTCGAGCTGTCCGCCTGCGAGAAGGGCTGGAACAGGCGCTGCTGTTGTTCGCCGCTGATGCCGATGCCGGTGTCGCGCACCTCGAAGCGCAGCAGCACACTGCGATCGTCGCGCTCGAGCTCCGCGACCGTGACGACGATCTCGCCGTGGTCGGTGAACTTGGCGGCGTTGTTGCCGAGGTTGAGCAGCACCTGTCCGAGCCGCATCGGATCGCCCTCGAGCGTGGCCGGGAGGTCGGGCGGGAGCGCGAAGACAAGCTCCAGCCCTTTCTCCTGGGCCTTCATGCCGACCTGCGTGGCCAGGTCGTCGAGCACGTCGCCGAGTTGGAAGGGCACGTTCTCCATGTCGAGGTGGCCCGCCTCGATCTTCGAAAAATCAAGGATGTCGTTGATGATCCCGAGCAGCGATTCGGCCGCGCGGTGCACCTTCTGCACGTAGTTCAG
>JBDTVC010000299.1:0-5765 GCA_040007475.1 Burkholderiales bacterium | reverse complement strand
CCGGCGTTGCTGTACGACAGGTTGATGCCGCTGTTGGGCACGCCCAGGTTGTCGAGGATGGTCTCGAGCTCGTCCTTCGGAATCAGCTCGCGGATCACCTGCTCGACCTGGTCGGCCAGACGCGCCGTCTCCTCGATGCGGGTGCCGGTGGGCGCGCGCATGTGCAACCGGATCGTGCCGGCATCGACGCTCGGGAAGAAGTCGCGCCCGAGCACCGGGTACAGCGCGCACGACAGCACGCAGAAGCCGAGGAACATCAGCGCGAAGCCTTTGCGCCGCGCGAGCAGGGCCGACAGCAGCAGTGTGTAGGCGCGGCGCACGCGCTCGAAGCGACTGTCGAACGCGCGGTTCAGGCGCTGCAGCAGGTTCGGCTTCGCGCCGTCGACGTGCGCGTGACCGACCTTGACGTTGCGCATCAGCAGCATCACCAGCGTGGGCACCAGCGTGCGCGACAGAAAGTACGACGCGATCATCGCGAACACGACCGCTTCGGCCAGCGGCACGAACAGGAACTTCGCGACGCCGGACAGGAAGAACATCGGCACGAACACGATGCAGATGCACAGCGTCGAGACGAACGCGGCCGGCCCGATCTCGTGTGCGCCGACGAGGATCGCCTGGTTCAGCTCGGTGCCCATGTGCAGATGGCGCTCAATGTTCTCGATCGTCACGATCGCCTGGTCGACCAGGATGCCCACCGAGAGCGCCAGGCCGCCCAGCGTCATCAAGTTCAGCGTCTGGCCGAGCATCTGCAGCACCAGGATCGACGCGAGGATCGACAGCGGGATCGTCAGCGCGATGATCAGCGTGCTGCGCCAGTTGCCGAGGAACAGCAGCACCATCAGCGCAGTGAGTCCCGCGGCAATCAGCGCCTCGAGGACGACGCCCTTGACCGCCGCCTTGACGAAGATCGACTGGTCGAACAGCGGCGTCACCTTCACGTCGGGAGGCATCAGCTGCGCGGCGCGCGGCAGGATGTCGCGCAGGTTGGAGACGATGTCGAGGGTCGACGCCGCGCCGTTCTTGATCACCGACAGCAGCACGCCGCGCACGCCGTCCTGGCGGACGATGTTCGTTTGCGTGGTGAAGCCGTCGCGCACGTTGGCGACGTCGCGCAGATACGTGGTCGTGCCGTTGACCGTGCGCACCGGCAGGTCGTTCAATCCCGCGATCGCGTCGGGCGACGAGTTCATCTTCACCGAATATTCGGTCCCGCCGAACTTGGCCGTGCCCGAGGGCAGGATCAGGTTCTGCGCGTTGACCGCATTGACGATGTCCGCCGGCGCGAGGCCGCGCGCCTGCAGCGCCTGCATGTCGAGGTCGACCGAGATCAGCCGGTTCTTGCCACCGTACGGAAACGGGATGGCGATGCCCGGGATCGTGATCAGCTGCGGCCTGAGGATGTTGATCGCGGCGTCGAACACGGTCTGCTCGGGCAGCGTCTGGCTCGACATGCCGAGCTGGACGACCGGAATGCTCGATGCCGAATACTTGATGATCAGCGGCGGCGTGATCCCCGGCGGCAGCTGGCGCAGCTGGGTCTGCTCGATTGCCACCACCTGGGCGATCGCGGTCTGGATGTTGGCGGTCGGCTGGAAGAAGACCTTGATGATGGTGATGCCGGCGAGCGAGGTCGACTCGATGTGCTCGATGTCGCTCACCGTCGTCGTCAGGCTGCGCTCGTTCTGCGACGCGATGCGCTGGCCCATCTCGGTCGCCGACAGGCCGTTGTAGTTCCAGATGATGCTGATGACCGGGATGTCGATCTCGGGGAAGATGTCGGTCGGCATCTTCAGCAGCGCGAACGGCGTCGCCAGCACGATCAGCATCGCCATCACGATGAAGGTGTACGGGCGCTTCAGCGCGAGCTGGACCATGGACACGTCGTGGGCTTCCGGGGCGGCAATCCTCTGATGATATTCAGATCGGCTTGTCCATGTCGGCCGAGGTCGGGGAGAGACTCGATGAACCGGTGAACGGAGATGTCCGTTTTTGGTGATGTTCGGTCGCGTTTCAGCGCCACACCTTGGCGGACTCGCGCGAACATGGAGCCTCCTCACCACTGGAGAACACCATGCCCACCGCCCTGCTGCTGATCGACGTCCAGCAATCGTTCAAGCACCGCCCGTACTGGTCCGAAAACGACCTGCCCGCATTCCTCACGGCTACCAACGCGCTCATCCAGGGCAGCATGGCGCGAGGCCTTCCGATCGTGCGCGTGTTCCACACCGACGGCCCGAACACCGCCGACAACGCGTTCGCCCCCGCGAGCGGGCTGATCCGCCCGCTCGACGGCCTGGCGCCGTTCGACGCCGCACTGACGGTCGAGAAGCACCGCCACAGCGCGCTCGTCGGCACCGGCCTCTCGATCTGGCTGCACCAGCGCGGCATCACGCGGCTGATCGTCGCCGGCATCCGCACCGAGCAGTGCTGCGAGACGACGACGCGCCACGCCAGCGACGAGGGCTGGCAGGTCGACTTCGTGACCGAGGCGACGCTGACCTTCGACATGACGACGCCGGCCGGCGCCACGCTGAGCGCCGCCGCGATCCGCGAGCGCACCGAGACCGTGCTGGCCGGCCGCTTCGCGACGCTGTGCACGGCGACGCAGGCGCTGGAGCGCGCGCAATGAGCAGGACGCGCAGGGTCGGCATCCTGATGTTCGACGGCGTCGAGGCGCTCGACTTCGCCGGGCCGTACGAGGTCTTCACGACCGCGACCCGCATGCAGGCACGGCTCGCGCCAGGGGCCGTCGCGCCGTTCGAGGTGCACACGGTCTCGCGCGACGGCGGCACCGTGCGGGCGCGCGCCGGCCTGGTCGTGCAGGTCGATCACGCATTCGCCGATGCCCCGGCCTTCGACCTGTTGCTGGTGCCCGGCGGCGTCGTCGAGGCTGCACTCGCGTGCGCGCAGACGCGCGCCTGGATCGCCCGCGCTGCGCCGGGGTGCGAGATCGTCGCATCGGTCTGCACCGGCGCCTTCCTGCTCGCGGCCGCCGGCGTGACCGGCGACGCGCCGCTGACCACGCACTGGGAAGACCTTGCCGACCTGCGCGCTGCGCATCCCGACTGCGCGGTCGTCGACGGCGTGCGCTGGGTCGAGCACGGCCGCGTCATCAGCTCGGCCGGCATCGCCGCGGGCATCGACATGAGCCTGCACCTCGTCGAGCGCCTCGCCGGCCGTGCGCTTGCCGAGCGCACGGCGCGCCAGATGGATGTACGCTGGATGGACATGCCCTGACCGCCACCCTGCCGTGATCGACGTTCTGTTCCTCGTCCTGCCCGACTCGCTGCTGCTCGACCTCGCCGGCCCGGCCGAGGCCTTCCGGCTCGCGAACCAGCAGCTGCACCAAGCGCGCCGGTCGCCGATGTTCCGCATGCGCTTCGTCGGCCCGCTGGCCGAGGTCGACTCGTCGGTCGGCCTGAGCCTGTCGCGGATCGAGCCCTTGCCGACCATGTTGCCGCCGCGTTGCTGGATCGTCGTGCTCGGCCGCCCCGGCAGCGCGCCCGAGGTGCTGCGGCGCCAGCGGCCCTGGCTCGCCGCGCGCGACTGGCTCGCACGCGTCGTCGCGCCGCGACTCGATCGCGACACCAAGCTGCTGACCGTCTGCGTCGGCGCGCTGCTCGCGGCCGACGCAGGCCTGGTCGGCACGCGCTGCGTGACCACGCACCACGAGCTGCTCGACGAACTGGCGCGGCTCGCCCCGGCGGCCTCGGTGCAGGCAAACCGCGTGTTCGTCGAGGACGGCCCGCTGCTGTCGAGTGCCGGCATCACGGCCGGCATCGACCTCGCGCTGCACCTGATCACGCGCGAGTGCGGGCCTGCGATCGCATCGGCCGTCGCGCAGGTCATGGTCGCGTTCACGCGCCGCGGCCCGCAGGACACGCAGCGCTCGCCGCTGCTCATGCACCGCGACCACCTGCACCCGGCAGTGCACCGCGTGCAGGACGCGGTCTGCGCCGCGCCGGGCACCGACTGGACGGCGCAGCGTCTCGCGGCCACCGCGCACGTCACGCCGCGGCATCTGGCGCGGCTGTTTCATGACCATGTGCAGCTGAGCCCGCGCGCCTACGTCGAGCACGTTCGCCGCGGGCTCGCGCAGCACGCGCTCGCGGGCGGCGCCTCGGCGGTCGATGCGGCCCAGCTCGCGGGCTTCGACAGCACGCGGCGGCTGCGCCAGGCGCTCAGCCGGCAGGCTTGACGGCCAGCGGGTTCAAGGTCGGCGCGCCGATGCGCGTCAGCGTGTTGCGGTCGGTGTGGTGAAACGGCTCGGTCTGGCCGCGGATCATCAGCACCGTATCGGACTCGTACGACCAGGTGCCGTCCGGGTTCGTCGTCACCTTGATGCGGTACTCGAGCGTCTTGAACGCGTACTCGATGAACGGGTTCGAGCAGATGCCGTAGACCTCGGTCCCGCGGGTCGCGACGAGCTCGAAGCTCGTTGCGTCCACCGCCGCGTTGCCCGCCGCCATCGCGACCTGTCCGCGCGGGATCGACAGCGTGTGGATGATCGCGCCGGTGGCCGGCTCCCAGAGCCAGTAGCCCACCTGGTCGTGGTACATCTTGGTGAGGCCGGGCTTGGTGATGTAGGTGTGATAGCGCAGGCCGTAGAGCAGCTGCGGCCCGTTGGTCTGCGGGTCGATCGGGTGCAGCTCGTAGTGCTCCACGTAGGCCTGCGTGCGCGGGCCGTCGGCCTTGGGCTTCACGTCGGCACCGCGCGTGCCCTCCCAGATGCCGGCCAGGCCGCGCAGCGGGCCGAGGTTCGCGAGAGTGTCGCCGTCCTGGTTGGCGGGTTCGGTGTAGATGTCGGAGGGGAAGTCGGCCACGGTTCGATCCTGGTTGAGTGCCGACGATGTTAGGGCCCGTCACATCTGCCGGAACAGATGCACGTAGCTTCGGCTCACCGAGAGCCGTTCGTTGCGACCCTTCAGATGCACCTCGCCCGAGTCGCCGGGCCCGTGCGAGAAGTGGTCGACCTGCGCGAGGTTGACGATCGCCGAGCGATGGATCTGGACGAAGCGTTCCGGGTCGAGCGCGTCGGCGAGCTCGCGGATCGTCGTGCGGATCAGCGCCTCGCCGCCTTCCCAGGCGACCACCGTGTACTTCGAATCGGCGCGCAGGTAGAGCACCTGCTCGATGCGGATCAGCCGCACCGCGTTGCCGACCGAGGCCTTGATCCACTGCAGGTACTGCCGCGCCGCGCCGCGCTCGCGCAGCTGTTCGGCCATGCGGTCGAGCAGCGCGCCGAACTCGGGCCGCGTCGCCTCTTCGGCCATCCGCAGCCGAGACTGCACCCGCTGCACGGTGTCGAGCAGGCGTTCTTCTTCGATCGGCTTGACGAGGTAATCGATCGCGCCCTGCGCGAAGGCCTCGACCGCGTAGCGGTCGAACGCGGTCACGAACACGATCTCGGCACGGCGGTCGACGCAGCGCGCGGCCTCGACGCCGTTCATGCCCGGCATGTGCACGTCGAGGAACACGACCTGCGGGCGGTGCTCGTCGAACAGCTCGACCGCCTCGCGGCCGTTGCGCGCCTGCGCGACGACCCGCAGCTCGGGCCACAGCCGCGCGAGGTGGGCGGCCAGCTGATCACGCAGCAGCGGCTCGTCGTCGGCAATCAATGCGGTGGGCGCCATCATCTCAGTTGCTCCACCACGCTTCGCGCGACCTGCGTCGCATGAAATCCGAGGGCCGGATGGGTGGCGGCTGTCGGCCCGTTGCTGTCGTTCGTGCATGTCGGCTCGGTGCGTCGCGGCAGGCGCTAC
>JBDTVC010000298.1:0-5808 GCA_040007475.1 Burkholderiales bacterium | reverse complement strand
AACGGGCAATGCCGTCCTCGCTTCTACGGGGGTAGGTGAAATATCCGGGCTAGACTGCGCGGCGGTCGGCGCGTCTCGCCGACGTCTCAGAGCCTGAGCCTGGCGGCGTAGCCGGTCATCTCCAGGTAGCCGCGGCCGATGCGTCGCCCGCGGTCATCGAGCAGGTCACTGAGGCCTTCCCAATAGATCGCGCCGGTGCTGCCGCGGCTGTCGAGTTCCTGGTCGTCGAGCAGTGCCGCGACCTCGTGCGTGCCGGCGGGCGTGCGCACGCGCCAGCGCACCGGGTAGCGCGCCTGCGACGCCGCGCTTTGCCATGTGCGAAGCGGCGTGAACTCGACCTCCCCAGGCGCGAAGTTGCGCACCGCCTCGCCGCGACGCCGCAGGCTGCCACCGGCGTAAACAGGGGTGCCACCGGCCCGGCGCAGGCGGAACGCGGTCAGCGCGCTGCCATCGTCGAGGTTCATGCCGATCCAGTCCCAACCGACCGCTTCCGGCGGCAGGAAGGCATCGCTCCATTCATGGTCGAGCCAGGCGCGCCCGGTCACGGCGGTCGGTCGCCCGGCCTGCGTCAACGTGCCCGCGACGGCCAGCTGCGGTTCGCTGTAGTAGCGACTCGTGTGCTCGGGCGACGGGCCCTTGCGCGACAACCCAGCGTCGCCCTGCAGCAGCAGCGGCTGCGTGGGTTCGAGCGCCAGGTCGAGCACGAAGCCTGCGCTGTCGCTGGCGACCACGGCGCGGTAGCCGGCGCCGGCGCGCATCAGCCGCCAGTCGCGCAGCGCGACCGCGGTGTCACCGACATCCGCGTTCGCGATGTCGAAGCCGCTGCGCGCGACGCGCTGGTCGTGCAGCAGCCGCTGTTGTGCGAGATCGCTGAGGGCAGCGTGCGCGAACACGAGTTCGGTCGCGGCGAAGCGGCTGGCGTTCGAACCCGTCACCCCCGTGGCCGAGCGAAAGAACGTCACCTGAAAACCCCAAAGCCGCGCACCGGCCTCGAGGCTGCCGGTCACATACCACCACTCGGTGCGGCTGGCCGGGTGCGCGCCGGCGTCGGCCGGGAACTGCAGACCTTGGGCGGCCCATGCCCGGGGCGCGGTACCCGCCAGCAGGATGATCAGATCGCGTCGACGCATGGCCAGAGCATCGCACAGTGACAATGCGGGCATGGCCAAACCCGCTCCGCGCCTCAGCGCTGCCGAGATCGCCCGCGTGATCGAGATCGCGTGGGACGACCGCCCGCCCTTCAACGCCGTGCTGCTGAGCCATGGTCTGAACGAAGGCCAGGTCGTCGCGCTGCTCAAGCGCGAGCTGACACCGAATGCCTACAAGCTCTGGGTACAGCGCGCCGGCACGCAGCGCGGCGCGCCGAAGCGGCGGCGCTGAGCGCACGGTCGAATACCCCACGGTCGGAGTTGGCTCGGTCTTTGCCCTAGGCTCGCCGTTCGTCGAATTGCGGCAGACTCGGCGCGCGAATCCATCGAACCCTCAAGGAGAAACAAGATGCACCAATCGTTCAAATGGGCTGCGGCCGTCACCACGATCGCCGTGCTCGCCGCGTGCGGCACCATGGGGGGCGGCAAGACCGGCATGAGCTTCTTCGTCACCGGCGCCGGGCCGGGCAAGGGCGCGGATCTGGGCGGGCTCGATGGCGCCGACAAGCAGTGCCAGGCGCTGGCCAAGGCTGCCGGCGCAGGCAACCGCGTGTGGCGTGCGTACCTGAGCCAGCAGCCGACCGCCAACGTGCCCGGCGTGAACGCGCGCGACCGCATCGGCAAGGGCCCGTGGATCAACGCCAAGGGCGTGGTCGTCGCGACCGATGTCGACAACCTGCACGGCACCAACAACCTGAGCAAGACGACGTCGCTGACCGAGACCGGTGCGGTCGTCAGCGGTCGCGGCGACACGCCGAACATGCACGACATGCTGACGGGCTCGCAGCCCGATGGCCGCTTCATCGCCGGCAACGTCAACACCACCTGCGGCAACTGGACGCAGAGCGGCGAGGGCTCGGCGATGCTCGGCCACCACGACAAGACCGGCCTGGACGAGAGCGTGCCGGCGAAGTCATGGAACTCGTCCCACATGTCGCGTGGCTGCAGCCCCGACGCGCTGAAGGCGACCGGCGGCGCCGGCCTGTTCTATTGCTTCGCGTCGGACTGAGATGACGCGTTGACCGGTCGCCGCGGGATGCGACGACCGTCGACCACGACCGCTGTTGGCGGCGTGTTGCCTCAGGGGCCCGGCGTCAGGCGCGTGCTTTGAACGCACGCGCCGCGAACGCCCAGATCATGCGGGCGGCATCGGGCCCCTTGGCGTCGCCATAGGGCAGGCTCGCGACGCCGCCGCTCCAGTGGTGCGCGAGCCCGTCGATCTCGCACAAGGTCACGGCGATGCGCGACGCGGCCTTGAAATCCGTCACGGTCATCGCGTACCGCTGGCCGCGCTGCAGCTTGCGCATTGCGGTCGGCGCGGCGGATGCGGCGGCAGCCCACCAATGGGCGGCGATTCGCCCGTTGGCCGGCGCGACGACGCTGTCGCGCGTGCCCTGGATCACCAGCAGCGGTGGCAGTGCCGTCGTCGTCGGCAATGCGGGCGGCGCGCCGTGGCCGCGCATCGCGCGCATGGCACCGGCCGCCGAACTGGCCGCACCGGGGGCGACGCCCGAGTGCATCGCCACGGCTCTGAAACGAGCCGGGTAGGACGCGCCGAGCAACGCGGCCATGCTCGCGCCCGCCGAGAGGCCCGCGATCGCGACACGCGCCGGATCGGCGCCGTGCATCGCGCAGGCCTGGTCGATGGCCGCGATGATGGACGCGGCCTCGCGCGCGGCGCGGCCCGAGCGCATCTCGAACCAGTTCCAGCAGCCGTGCGGATTGGCGAGCCGATCCTGCTCGGGGCACAGCACGATGAAGCCCTCGCGCGCCGCGAGGCTGCCGATGCGCGTGCTGCGTGCGGCTGATGCCGCGTCCTGATCGCAGCCGTGCAGCAGCACGAACAGCGGCAGCGGCGCTGCCCGGCGCGAACCCGGTGGTTTGAAGAGCCGGTAGCGGCGCGCGCCGGCCGCGCTCGGCGCCACGCCGCTCAGCCAGCGTTCAGCCGGGCCGGCCCGTCGCGTCGCGGGCGGGTGCGCGGCCTTCTTCTTGGTTTTGCGCGCCGCCTTCTTGACGCTGGCCCTGACGGCACGCGTGCCCGCGCGCGTGAGCGCCTTCAGCGTGCGCTGGAGCGACGCCGCCCAGAGCGAGCGGCGCGCCATCGTTCAGATCTTCAGCAGAACCGCGGCGATCGCCAGTGCGGCCGGCACGGCCTGCACGAACAGGATCTTGATGCCGACCGACATCGCGCCGTACAGCCCGGCGACCAGCACGCAGCCGAGGAAGAACAGCTGCACGGCCTGGCCCGCCGCGCCCATGCTCAAGCCCCAGATCAGGCCGGCGGCGAGGAAGCCGTTGTACAGGCCCTGGTTCGCGGCGAGCACCTTGGAGGCGGCTGCGAACTCGACCGTGTTGCCGAACACCTTGCGGCCGAAAGGCTTGTCCCACAGCACCATCTCGAGCACGACGATGTAGAGGTGGATCAGCGCGACCAGCCCGGTCAACACGTTGGCAATCATCAGCTTGACCTTTCGGCACATTGAGAGGAGTGCGATTCTAGGCTGGCCTGTATGCTTCGCCGCTCGTGCCTCGATCGATGGAGTTGCCGATGCTGGCGAGCCGCGTGTTCCTGCTGAGTGCCGCACTGCTGGCCCCGGTCGCGGCCGTGGCACAGCAGGCACAGACCACCAAGTGGGTCCATCTGCGCGCCGGCCCGGCGCGCGAGTACCCGCTCGTGCTGCAGCTGCCGCCGGCCACACCGGTGGCCGTGCAGGGATGCATGTCGGACTTCAGCTGGTGCGACGTGACCACGCCCGACAACTCGCGCGGCTGGGTCTATGCCGGCAACCTCGTCTATCCGTACCAGAACGGCAACGTCACCATCATCGAGTACGGCCCCCGCATCGGCCTGCCGGTCGTCACCTTCGTGCTGGGCGCGTACTGGGGCAGCTACTACCGCCAGCGCCCGTGGTACGGCGACTGGAACCGCTGGGACCGCTGGCAGCATCAGCACTTTCGGCCCGGGGTCCGCCCGCCACCACCGCCGCGTCCGCGTCCGCCCATCGTGCGCCCGATGCCACCACGTCCCCCGGTCGTTCGCCCGCAGCCCCAACCGCCACGCCCGCCGATCGTGCGGCCGGCCCCCCAGCCGCCGCGCAAGCCCGACGTTCGACCCGCCCCGCGGCCGGGCGGCAGAGACGACCCGCGGCCACACGCGCGCTAGCTGTGCAGGAGCTGGCACCCGGTGTGCTGCCGTACCTCGCGGGCTATCCCGACGAGACACTGGCCTCCGTGCGTCTGCTGCTCGCACAGGGTCGCCTGGCCGACGCGTTGCAGCGCCGCTACCCCGACGCGCACGAGGTACGCACCGACGGTGCGCTGTACGACTACACGATGGCACTGAAGACCCGCTTCATGCGCAACGCCGAGCCGTTGAGCAAGGTCGCGTTCGACAACCGCCTGCACGTGATCCACAACGCGCTCGGCACGCACACCGCGATCGCGCGGGTGCAGGGCAACAAGCTCAAGGCCAAGCGCGAGATCCGCGTCGCCGGCGTGTTCAGGCATGCGCCGGCGGCGTTCCTGAAGATGATCGTCGTGCACGAACTCGCGCACCTGAAGGAGCGGCAGCACGACAAGGCCTTCTATGCGCTGTGCCAGCACATGGAGCCCGACTACCACCAGCTCGAGTTCGACCTGCGCGTCTACATGACGCAGCAGGAGTTCAGATCAGCGCGCTGAGTTCGGCCGCGAGGTTGGTGCGGGCCGCGGCCTCCCAGGTGGCGTGCAGTTCAGGCGTTCGGTAGATGGCCGCGCGGTCGAGGAACGAACGCAATACCGCGCTGCGGCCCTCGCGATACCGGGCCTCGTCGACCCACGCGTACTCGGCACGAACCGCCGCGCCGTAGGCCGCATAGCGCGCCGCGCTCTGCGCGAGCACCGACAGGTCGAGGTCGAGGAACAACCAAGCGTCCGTGTCGTCGGCATCGGCCTGGTGGTGCTGCGTGGCGAGCACCAGCGCGGCGACGCGTTCGACATCGGCCGCGGCCCAGCCGAGCGCCGCGAGCTCGACCCGCGCGAGCTCGGCCGAACGCGGCTCGTTGTCGCTGCGCCGCGTGTCGTAGACGGCGTCGTGGAACCAGATCGCCGCATCGATCAGGCGCGGCTCGCGTGCGAGCGACTGCCAGTGCGCGAGCCCGCGCCGCAGGGCCTCGACGTGCGCGAGCGTGTGGTAGTAGCGCTGCGGCT
Organism: Burkholderiales bacterium; assembly: GCA_040007475.1. Lineage (GTDB taxonomy): Bacteria > Pseudomonadota > Gammaproteobacteria > Burkholderiales > Burkholderiaceae_C > LMDS01. The sequence goes on along the minus strand of JBDTVC010000298.1, from coordinate 472 downwards.
CGGCGTACATCGCGCGCAACCGTGTCACCAGCGGAGCCGGCAATGCGCTATCGATCATCACCAGTCCTCCTTCACGGCCAGCGCCATCTGCCGCCCCGCTGCGCTGCGTGCTGCGAGCCAGGCGGTGAGGGTGCCGGCCGCCATCACGGCCGCACACAGCGCCGCGAGCCGTGCCCAGGGCAGCAGCAGATCCATCGTCCAGTGAAAGCTCTGCGGGTTCACGACCTTCACGAGCACCACGCTGACGGCCAGGCCCAGCAGCAGGCCGAGCAGCGCGCCGGCGGCGGTCCACACCGCGCCCTCGGCTGCGACGACGCGCAGCACCTGCGCGCGCGTGAGGCCCAGGTGCGCGAGCAGGCCGAACTCCTTGCGGCGTGCCAGCACCTGCGCCGAGAAACTCGCCGCGATGCCGAACAGGCCGATCGCGATCGCCACCGCCTGCAGCCAGTAGGTCACCGCGAAGCTGCGGTCG
>JBDTVC010000297.1:0-5855 GCA_040007475.1 Burkholderiales bacterium | reverse complement strand
GGCTCGATTGCTCGGCACCGATGCGGCCCTTTTCGACCACGGCGACCGAAAGCCCACGCCGGGCCAAGTAGTACGCGGTAAACACACCGATGATCCCGCCGCCGATCACGACGACGTCGGCACGGGCCGGCGGGTTGGGCGAAGTCTCGACAAGACGAAGTGGCTGTGACATGGCTGGGGCTCGATCGTCGTTTCAGGACTGCACGTTCTGCACGACGTAGAACTTGGCGACGCGCCCGCTGCTCTCCCACCCGATCGGGGCGCCCTGCGCTACGAAGAGCGCGTCGCCAGCGTTTGCCGACAGCACGCTGCCATCGGGGCCGGCGAATCGCACACCGCCGGCCAGCAGGTACATGAACTCGTTGAGGCGATGCGGGCGAACGACGCGGTGGTAGGGCGTCGAATCCCAGGTGCCTGCGCGGTAGTCCGCCTGCTCGTCGGTGAAGACGTTGTCGCTGCGGCACTGGGGGGTCGGGCCCAGCAGCGTGTCGGCCGGGGGCGGCGTGGACGCCTTGAAGGCGGCGTCGGCGCGCAACGGAGTGATGCCGGAGTTGTTCGGCCCCCCTGCCGCTGCTGCGCAGGACACGAACAACGTGCGCGATGCGGCCAGTACGCGAACTGCCGTGCCGCAGGCGATGACGGCCCCTTCGCCGTGGCCGAGCACGAGCGGTGCCGCGCCCTCGGCCGTCAGGCTGAGTTCTCCGGCCATGACGACGATGGTCTCGGTGTGGGGAAAGCTCGGGACTTCGAGCTCACCGACAAAGCTGACGCGGCCGGCGCTCATCGAGTCCGGTCCTTCCCAGGCAATTTCGCGATCGCGAGCGAAGGGATCGTCCTTGCCGAAAGCCGCCCTCCGGAAGGGGGTCGAAAGCGGTGCACCGTCGGCGCGGTGCAGCATCAGGGTCGTAGTCATGCTTGTTTCTCCTCCATATATCCAAGGATGGCTTTGGTCTCCAGGTACTCCTGGAGGCCTTCCACCCCATATTCCCGGCCATTGCCGGAGCGTTTGTAGCCACCGAACGGGGCATGGGGGTCCCATGCCGGGTTGTTGATATGCACTTGGCCGGACCGGATCCGCGCGGCGACCGCGCGGGCCGCGCCGAGGTCCTGACTCTGGACATGGGCGCCCAGGCCGTAGACCGTCCCGTTGGCGATCTCCACCGCCTCATCCACGCTGTCGTAGGGGATGACAGCAAGCACCGGCCCGAAGATCTCTTCCTGAGCGATGCGCATCTGCGGATGCACGTCGGAAAAGATCGTGGGGCGAACGTAAAAGCCGCGCTCGAGGCCCTGCGGCCGCCCGAGGCCGCCGCAGACGAGCCGCGCACCTTCGGCGATACCCGCGCCGATCATCTCCTGCACCCGGTTGAACTGCGCGCGATTCGCCACGGGACCATGCGTGGTCTGCTGCGAGCGCGGATCGCCCACCACGATGCCCGATACAGCATCGCATGCGATCCGCTCGATGTCCGCGAGGCGCTCGCGCGGCACGATCATGCGGGTCGGTGCGCTGCACGACTGTCCGACGTTGCGGAAGCCGGCCGCCACTGCGGCCGGTACGGCACGTGCGATATCCGCATCCGGCAGGATGACGTTGGGCGATTTGCCACCGAGTTCTTGGGCCACGCGCTTGACAGTGACCGCCGCGGCCTGCGCGACCAGAATCCCTGCCCGGGTCGAGCCAGTGATGGAGATCATGTCCACATCGGGGTGCGTCGCCATTGCGGCGCCGACCTCCGGCCCCTCTCCGTTCACGAGGTTGAAAACACCCGTGGGCACACCGGCGTCGCGCATCACCTCTGCGAAGAGCAAAGCGCTCAGGGGTGACAGCTCGCTGGGCTTCAGAACGACGGTGCATCCCGCCGCCAAGGCGGGCCCGACTTTGGCGGTGATCTGGTAGAGCGGCCAGTTCCAGGGCGTGATCAGGCCGCACACGCCGATGGCTTCTCGCACGATGGCCGTGTCGCCCCGATGGGTGAGGAAGGGATAACTGCCCGCAAGGTCCCGGGCCACGCGGATGTGCTCCGCCGCAATGGGCACCTGAGCGCTGCGCGCCATGCCGATTGCCGCGCCCATCTCCAGCGAGATGGCCTGGGCAAACAACTCCGCCCGCTCGAGGATCAGGCTGTGCACGCGGTCGAGCAGCGAGGCCCTGCTTTGAGGGGAGCTCACGGACCATGTCACGAAGGCTCGCCGAGCCGCGGCCACGGCCGCCGCGACGTCTTGCGCACTTCCCAACGCCAGCTCCGCGACAGGTTCTTCCGTCGACGGGTCGATGACGGAGGTTCGCGCTTGCCCTGCGGGCAGGACCCACTCACCGCCGATGTAGATGCGATCCAGACGGCCAGCACTTGCGAGGCGCTCGATGATGGAGGCGTTCATGAGGATCGATCCTTTGCGATCTGTAGCGCCAGCGCAGGTCTGTCGGTTTCGACTAGCCGAACGAGGAGGGCGGGCGGTTGGGAGCGAGGCTTGGATTCGGGCATGGTCGGTCGGGAGCGCCGGTTCAGCGCTCGTGGGGAAACAGCTGTTCGATCGGACAGTGCGTCTTGATGAACGGCGACTTGATGACGATGTAGCTGAAGTACTTGGCGATGCCGATGTTGCGTTCGAGCAGTTCCTCGATCACTTCCTGGTAGTGGTTGACGCCTCGCGTCAGGAATCGCAGCAAGTAGTCGTAGCCGCCGCTCACCAGGTGGCACTCGAGCACCTCGTCGACCTCCCGGATGGCTGCCTCAAAGCGCACGAAGTCCTCGCGATGATGGTCCTGCAGGGTGACCTCGGTGAACACGGTCAGCGTGTCACCCAGCTTCTCCAGCCGCAGATGCGCGCCATAGCCGGCAATGTAGCCGGCCTGCTCCAGCCGCTTGACCCGGATCAGGCAGGGGCTGGGCGAGAGGCCGACCGCATCCGCCAGGTCGACGTTGGTCATGCGCCCGTTCTTTTGCAACTGGGCCAGGATGCGCAGGTCGATCCGGTCGATCTTGAATGCTTCTGACATGGTGGTGGCGGTGAACGGGGAGGACTCGATTCTGTGTCTGCCGCAACGCGCTGCGTCCGGTGTTCTCCTCGATCGCTTCAGGCTGCCAGCGCGGCGCGAACGTCGGGCGCCTGGAGCACCTCGTCGAGCGTCTTGCGAAGCCGCGCGAACATCTGCGCGAACTCGTCCTCGGTGAAGGTGAGCGCCGGCGCGAAGCCGAGGATCTGGTCGCCGAAGGAGCGAAACACCAGGCCGTTGCGGTAGCCGGCGGCGAAGATGCGGTCGGCCAGGCCGAGCGCCGCATCGAAGCCTCGCTTGCTGGCCTTGTCGCTCACCAGTTCCAGTGCACCCAGCAGGCCGCGATGCCGCGCATCGCCCACCAGCGGGTGCGCGCGCAGCGCGTCCAACCCGGCCGCGAAATGCGCCGCGCCGCGCTGGCCGTTGGCGAGCACGCCGCCTTCCTCGTAAAGACGCAGCACCTCGAGCGCGACCGCGGCGCTGACCGGGTGGGCCGAATAGGTGGCGCCGTGGCCGATCGGCGCGCCGGCCGGTGCGCCGTCGGCGATGCCGGCATAAACCTTCTCGGACAGCATGGTCGCGCCCATCGGCACGTAGCCGGCCGTCAGGCCCTTGGCCAGGGTCATCAGGTCGGGCTCCACGCCCTCGGCCTCGCAGGCGAACATCGGGCCGGTGCGGCCGAAGCCGGTGATGACCTCGTCCACCACGAACAGGATGTCGAGCTCGCGCGCGGCCTCGCGCATGGCCTTGAGCCAGCCCTTGGGCGGCACGATGACGCCGCCCGAACCCTGGATCGGTTCGCAGAAGAAGGCCGCCACGTTCTCCGCGCCGAGTTCGGCCACCTTGGCGCGCAGCGCCGCGACCGACGCGGCGATCAGCGCCTGCGGGTCGCCGCCTTGCGCATGGCGGTAGGGATTGGGCGAGGGGATGTAGTGCTGCGTCGGCAGCGGCAGGTCGAATCCGCGATGGAAGGCGGGCAGCGCGGTCAGGCCGGCGCCGGTCGACGAGGAGCCGTGGTAGCCGCGCTCCAGCGCGATGAACTGCTTCTTGGACGGTTTGCCGATCGCGTTGTAGTACTGCACGATGAAGCGCACTGCGGCATCGATCGCCTCGGAGCCGCCGAGCGTCAGGTACACGCGGGTCAGCGAAGCGGGCGTGATCTGCACCAGCTTCTCAGCCAGGCGGATGGCCGGCTCGCTGCTGAAGTGGAAGTAGCCGGTGGCGTAGGGCAGGCGGCGCATCTGCTCGGCCGCGGCCTGCACGACGCTCTCCTGCCCATAGCCCACGTTCACGCACCACAGGCCGGCGAAGGCGTCGAGCAGTTCATGGCCGTTGGCATCGGTCAGCCATGCGCCGCGGCCCGAGGCAAGCACGGTGGGCCCACGCTCTTCGTGCACGCGCCAGGGCGAGACGGGGTGGATGAGGTGGGCGCGGTCGATCGCGTCGAGCGCGGCCTTTTGAGGCAATGCGGTGGGATGCGTCATATCGGTGTCGAGTGTTGCGAGAGCGAAGAAGCTTCGATGGGCATCAGCTTAGGCGGCGCACCGCATCGCGTGGTGCTGCTTTGGGGGTGCCGCGCGCAGCAGGCTGCGGTTGTGTGCGCCGCAACAGCAGATCCTGCTTCGCCTCAGTATCCGCGCGCACGATCGACCAGACCGACCATCGGTTCACCAGCTTCGAACCGACGCAGGTTGTCCAGCACCGCCTCTGCCGCGCTCAGCGGCTGCGTCATGCTCGCGATATGCGGCGTGAGCTGGATGTTCGGATGGCGCCAGAAGGCATGCTCCGGCGGCAGCGGCTCGGGATCGGTCACGTCGAGCACCGCGTCGCCGATCTGCCCGCCGGCCAGCGCGGCCAGCAGGTCGGCATCGACCAGTTGCGGCCCGCGACCGACGTGCACGAAGCCCGCTCCCTGCGGCAGCATCGAGAACAGCCGCGCATCGAGGAAGCCGCGCGTCGAATCGGTCAGCGGAAGCAAGCAAATGAGGATGTCGGTGCGCGCCAGGAAGGACTGGAGCTCGTCGGCACCGGCATGGCACTGCACGCCGTCGACCGCATGCCGCGACCGGCTCCATCCCGCGCAATCGAAGCCCAGGCCGACCAGCTGCGCCAGCACGGCCTGGCCCAGCGAGCCGAGCCCGAGAACCCCCATGCGCCGCTCGCTTGCCGGCCGCACCGGCAGCTGGCGCCATTGCGCCTCCTGCTGCTGGCGCCGGTACTGCGGCATGTCGCGATGCAGGCCCAGCACCGCATGCGTCACATACTCGACCATGCCGTGCACGATGCCGGGCTCGACCATACGCACCACCGGCAAGTGCGGCGGTAGCGCCGCGAAGTCGAACTGGTCGACGCCCGCGCCGGAGGAGAACAGGACCTCGAGATTCGGGAAGCGCTCGGCCAGGTTCGGCGGCGGCTCCCAGGCCGCAAGGAAGCGCACCTGCGCCGGGTCGCCGATGTCGGGCCAGATGCGAAAGTCGATCCCCGGCGCGCGGCGCTGGAACACCTCGGCCCACTGGCGGCCCCGCACGGGGTCGGACTTGTAGAGGAAGCTGGTCGTGCCCATCGAACTCAGCCCACCGCCTGCGTGACGATCGCGAACAGCGACGGCCCGCCGGGCGACTTGGCGATTGGCGTGCCGCGCACCATCGTCGTCGGCGCATCCACGCGCAGCAGGCCGATGCTCTCGAGCCATTCGGCCAGGCCGCTGGCGAAGTCGATGTCGATGCGCGTGAAGTGGCCGGCATTCATCCCGGCGAGGTGCGCGATCAGCGCCTTGGCGCCTTCAGCGTCGGGCGCCACCACCGGACCGATCGCGTGCCCCCGCCCGAAGCGGCGCAGCATCGCAAAGCCGCGCGGC
>JBDTVC010000296.1:0-5858 GCA_040007475.1 Burkholderiales bacterium | reverse complement strand
CACCTGGCGCGCGGTGCTCACCGGGATCGCGAAGCCGATGCCCAGGCTGCCGCCGGTGCGCGAGTAGATCGCGGTGTTGATGCCCAGCAGGTTGCCGGCCGCGTCGACCAGCGCGCCGCCCGAATTGCCCGGGTTGATCGCGGCATCGGTCTGGATGAAGTTCTCGAAGACGTTGATGCCGAGCTGGTTGCGACCGAGTGCGCTGACGATGCCCGCCGTCACGGTCTGGCCGACCCCGAACGGGTTGCCGATGGCGAGCACGACGTCGCCGACCTGCACCTTCTCGGCATCGCCGAAGGTGATCGCGGGCAGGCTGTCGAGCGCGATCTTCAGCACGGCCACATCGGTCTCGGGGTCGGTGCCGACGAGCTTGGCGCGCGCCTGGCGGCCGTCGGGCAGCAAAACTTCGATGTCGTCAGCGCCCTCGATCACGTGATTGTTCGTGAGCAGGTAGCCCTCGCTGGAGACGATCACACCGGAACCCAGGCCCACTTGCGGTTCGGTCTGCGATGGCGCCGACCGCTGGCCGAAGAAGAAGCGCAGCACCGGGTCGTCGTTGCGCGCGCTGCGCGCCGGCGCCTTGCTCGCGGTGATGCTGACCACGGCAGGCGAAGCCACCCTGGCTGCCGCGCTGTAGCTCACGGCCGCCACACCGCCGCTGGAGGCGGGCGGCGCCGGGGCCGCGGCAATCGTGACGACGTTCGGCAGCGCGACCATGCCGCCGCGCTTGATCCACTCCGGCTTGAGCGTGGCGACGACGAACAGCACTGCGACCGCGACGGTCACGGCCTGCGAGAAAAGAAGCCAAGTCTTGCGCATGAGGATTCGGTGGTGGGTACAGGATTATCGATCAGCGGCCCGCGCGACAATGCTGTATGAGCACGGTATCGACCTCCCCGCCCGTCGCGCTGACGATGGGCGACGCCTGTGGCATCGGCCCTGAGATCATCGCCCACCTGTTTCGCGAACCGGCGAGTGCCGGATGCTTCGTGCTCGGCGACGTGGGCGTGATGCGCCGTGCCGCAGCGACGACCGGTGGCCTGCTGGCGGTGGCGGGCATCGAGCGTGCCGCCGATGCGCTGCGCGTGCCGCCGAACTGCGTGCCGGTGCTGCCGGTCTTTGGCCTCGCCGCGGACCTGCTCGCGGCACCCGTCGGTCAGATCGATGCGCGCGCAGGTGCTGCTGCTGCGGCGTGCATCGAGCGCGCGGTCGCACTCGCGCTGGCCGGTGAGATCGCCGCGATCGTCACCGCGCCGATCCACAAGGAGGCGTTCGCGGCCGCCGGTGTGCCGTATCCCGGTCACACCGAAATGCTGCAGGCGCTGTGCGCGCCGGGCGCAGCACTGCCGCCGGTGCGCATGATGCTGGCCAACGACGAATTGCGTACCGTGCTCGTGACGATCCACCTGTCGCTGCGCCACGCGATCGAGCAGGTCACGTTCGATGCCGTGCTGCAGACGCTGCGCATCGCCCACCACAGCGCCGCACGCTGGGGCCAGCCGGCGCCGCGCATCGCGGTGGCGGGGCTGAACCCGCACGCAGGCGAGGGCGGTCTGTTCGGCGACGAAGAGATCCGCATCATCGGCCCGGCGATCCGGGCAGCGCACGCCGAGGGGATCGCTGCCCACGGCCCCTTCGCGCCGGACACCGTGTTCATGCGCGCCCGCGATGCACCGGGTCACCCCGGTGAGTTCGACATCGTGGTCGCGATGACGCACGACCACGGGCTGATCCCGGTGAAGTACCTGGGCGTCGAGCACGGCGTGAACGTGACGCTGGGCTTGCCATTCGTGCGCACCAGCCCTGATCACGGCACCGCGTTCGACATCGCCGGGTCGGGGCGCGCCGACCCGAGCAGTCTGCGCGCCGCGCTGCGCATGGCCCGCCGCCTGAGCGGTGCGGCTCAGTAGCGCGTTGGCGCGCCCAGCGCCGCGAGTTGCTTGCGCGCTCGGTGCGTGGCACGTTCCATCAGGTAGGTGCTCTCGACGGCGCGCATGCGCCCGGTCTCGCACATGCGCGCGAGCATGCGCGCGGTCATCGAGATCGCCTCCTGATGCTTCTTGCCCCGCGAGAACACGAAGAAGCTGCGGGCCGCGCTGACGTGGGTCAGGCGAACCTTCTGCCATTCGTCCTTCAGGTGCATCTGGTACGCGAAGCCGAGCCGGATGTGGTCGAACAGCTGCGGCCCGCGTGACGGCTCGGCGGGGTCGGCGGTCGTGAGATCGAGGTCGACGTCGATCGCGGCGAGCCGGGCCCGACCCAATTCGCCCGGCTCGGTGTCGGAGCCGGCGCGGGTGTCGTCCTCGGCCGTGATGTCGATGTCGACCACGCCCGACCAGTCGACCGCGCTCTCGGTGATCAGCCCCACCTGCTTCGCCTCTTCGGGCGAGAAGCGCTGCGCGACGACCTCGGGCGCCAAATCGGGCACTTGGTCCGCCGCCGACAGGTTCTCGATCGTGGGGATCGTCGCGTTGAAGATCGCCTCGAGCTGCTTGACCATCATGTTGTGGTCGAGCTCGGATTGCGCTGCACCTCTCAGCGACTCGGCATGAGCCGGCATCAGCTTGGCGAAGAACTCGCGCTGCGCCGCCTCGGGCCAGCCGACCAGCGCCAGACCTTCGTGGAGGTCTTTCATCAGTGGCGGCAGCGCCATCAGGAATTTCTTGCGCAGCGCCGGCGACCCCTTGGGCATGATGCTCATGACCAGATCCCGGCCGACGCGGCGGTAGCGCTTGGCGCGGTCGGAATCGGGGCCGTCGCGGCTCGCCGCCAGCACAAGCGCCTGGCCCCAGACCTGCGGCAGGAACTCATTGAGCCAACCTGGCAGCGCCATCGGCTGCAGTGCGCCCTGCAACTGCATCATGTAGCGCTGCTGCAGGCGCAGCTCGCTTTCCTTGCTGCCGAGCGTGGCGACCGCGCCTTGTTCCTGGGCCTCGCCGTGCGTCTGATCGGCGATGAAAACCTCGAGCTCGGAGAGCTTGGCCGTGTAGATATCGACCTGGTCGAAATCGCCCTCGACGATCTCCTGGACGAGTGCGCGAACGCGCTCGAGAAACTGCTTGCCCGGGCCTTCGTCGAAGTCGTCGAACGCGCAGGCCAGCGATGCGATGCGGTTCACGAAGCGCCGAACCGGGTGGCGGCGCGACGAAAAGAAGGTCGCATCGTTCAACGCCACGCGCAACACCGGCAATTGCAGCCGCGCGATCTGCCGCGCCATCTGCGGCGGCACCCGTGAGTCCGACAGGATCTGGTCGAACAGGCTGCCGACCACGTCGATCACCATGTGATCGAGCTTGCCGCTGGTGGCCTGCAGCAGTTCCTCGCGGTGCGCGCGGATGAGGTTCACCGCCATCAGGCCGGTGAGGCCGTCGCTGGAGTAGGCCGCTGGCGCTGCAGCCATCTCGCTGGTGGCCTGCAGCAGGCCACCCGGCCCGGACCCCACGCCGCTGCGCGGCGAACCGTCGAACTCGCCGGTGCGGGTGGAGACCGCGTTCAGGTGGCGCAAGAGCGCCATCATCTGCGCGTCGGCCTGGCTCGGCGTCAGGCCCGAGCGCGACACACCACGGAACCCACTCGCGCTGCCGCCGCGCGTCGTGGGTCGCGAGCCTTGTGACGGATGGCTGCCGTAGTGCCCGCCGCCACCCGAATGCCCGGATGCGACGTCGAACTCACCCGACTGGCTGCGCGTGCTGCCCAACGTGGAGTACGCCGAGTTGATCCCGGGCAGCTGGTACCCCGGCCCTTCGGACTGGCGAACCGTCAGGCCCGTGGGCTGCACGCCGGTGGCCTGCAGGCCCCGAAGCACCTCCGCGTAGCACCCCGGCATCGCGCTGGCCACCGCGCCGCCCAGCTCGCGCGCCAGCAGCTTGCGTGACTCGGGTTCCTTGGTGACGGCCTCGATCGCCTTGTAGACGGACGCGCCGATCACTTCCGCGCGCAACGGGTTGCGCTCCTGGTCGACGCGGCCGGACTTCAGCAGTGTGCTCATGTAGGTTCCGAGCTCGCGGAGCTCGGCCTCGCAGGCGTGCGCAATCTGCTGGCTGATGCGATCGGCGAACATGCGCTCTTCCATCTCGGCGTCGTCGACGAGGCTGAGCGACTGCCAATCCGTTTCGGCCAGTCGGCGACGGCCCTCTCCCCGCGGCTCCAGTTCCTGCTTGATGCGCGTGCTCATCTCGGCGGCGAACACGTTTTGCAACATTCCCATGTTGCGCCGCAACTCGAACTGGGTGCTCGCCAGAAGATCGCGCTCGGCAATGCGCGTGCTCGATTGCCCCTGCGCGGCCAGCGTTTCCGAAACGCGGCCGGCCACCGTGGCGAAGGTGGCGCGGATCGGATTCGAAGCCGCAGCGAGTGCGGCTTGCAGGCGTGGGTCTGTCAGGGTCATCTCGGGCACGGTGGCACGGCGCGGCATTGCCGGGGCGCATTCGGCCCCAGCTTGTCACTACTTCGACAAGTATGAGCCCAAACATGAGGGTGAATCAGCGCCCGCGGCGCCCTGCGTCACTTGCGCAACGAGTCGCGGATCTCGCGCAACAGCAGCACGTCTTCCGGGGTCGGCGCCGGGGGCGCGGCGACAATCAACGTGTCCTTCTTGATGCGGTTGATCTGCTTGACCATCATGAAGATGATGAACGCCAGGATCAGGAAGTTGATCGCCACCGTGATGAAGTTGCCGTATGCAAACAACGGCACGCCAGCCTTGGTGAGCGCTTCGTAGGTCATCGGGCCGTTGTAGGTCGCGGGCGGGCTGGACAGCATCACGAAGTAATTCGAGAAATCCAGGCCGCCGAACACCTTGCCGACGATCGGCATGATCAGGTCCTTGACGATCGAGTCGACGATCTTGCCGAAGGCCGCACCGATGATCACGCCGACCGCGAGGTCGACGACGTTGCCCTTCATGGCGAACTCTTTGAACTCGGTTGTAAATGACATGCGCTGCGCTCCTGAAGGATGGTTGTGCCCGCGCACTGGCCGGCCCGGGTCGGCGCCAAGTATTCCGGAGGTCGCGATGAAGTCAAGCGCCTTGACACGTCCGCTAGAATGCCGGGTTGACCCTGACCTGATGTCTCGCCCGAGGAAAAATATGAGCAGCACGCTGACCGCACAGCAAAGCGAACCGCAGATCGACACCGGCAAACGCACCTGGATCATCGCCTCCACCTGCGCCGGTGTGGTGGGTGCCGGCGCCGCCGCTGTTCCGTTCGTCGCCAGCTTCCAGCCCTCCGAGCGCGCACGCGCCGCGGGCGCCGCGGTCGAGGTCGACATCGGCGGGATCAAGCCGGGCGAGAAGCTCACGGTCGAGTGGCGCGGCAAGCCGGTGTGGATCATCCGCCGCACGCCCGAGCAGCTCGCCGAGCTGCCCAAGGTCGACAGCCAGCTGGCCGACCCGCAATCCAAGCGCAAGCCCGACGAGTTCACGCCCGAATACGCCCGCAACGAGCACCGCTCGCGCAAGCCGGACCTGCTGGTCGTGGTGGGCATCTGCACCCACCTCGGCTGCTCGCCCAGCGACAAGTTCGTGCCCGGCCCTCAGGCCTCGCTGCCCGATGACTGGGCCGGCGGCTTCCTCTGCCCGTGCCACGGGTCGACGTTCGACATGGCCGGCCGCGTCTACAAGGACAAGCCCGCGCCGGACAACCTCGAAGTGCCGCCGTACGCGTACCTGTCGGACACCCGCCTGATCATCGGCGAAGACAAGAAAGCCTGAGCACGACCATGGCCGAATATCACGAAGCTCCCGCCAACGCGACCGCACCCCAGAAGCTGCTGAACTGGGTCGACAACCGGTTCCCGCTGTCCAAGCTCTACAACGAGCACATGGGCGAGTACTACGCGCCGAAGAACTTCAACTT
>JBDTVC010000295.1:0-5878 GCA_040007475.1 Burkholderiales bacterium | reverse complement strand
CAACTTCGCGAAGGGGGCACCGGGCGAGCCCACGCTGCTGAGCTTCGACGACGCGCAGACCTTGTTCCACGAGTTCGGCCATGGCCTGCACGGGTTGCTGTCGAACGTGACCTACCAACGCCTCTCGGGCACCAGCGTGCTGCGCGACTTCGTCGAGCTGCCGTCGCAGCTGTTCGAGCACTGGCTGAGCGAGCCCGAGGTCCTGAAGCGCCACGCCCGCCACCACCGGACCGGCGAGGCGATCCCCGATGCGCTGATCGACAAGCTCAGGCGCGCACGCCTGTTCAACCAGGGCTTCGAGACCGTGCGCTACACCGCCTCGGCGCTCGTGGACATGGCCGCGCATGCGCTGACCACGGCCGAGGTTCCAGAGGTCACCGCGTTCGAGCGCGACGAACTCGCACGTATCGGTGCACCCGCCGCGGTCGGCATGAACCACCGGCTGGTCCACTTCCAGCACCTGTTCTCCGGATCGGGCTATGCGGCGGGCTACTACGTCTACCTGTGGGCCGAGGTGCTCGATGCCGACGGTTTCGATGCGTTCGTCGAGGCCGGCGATCCGTTCGATCCGGCGGTGGCGACGAGGCTGCGCCAGTTCATCTACTCGTCGGGCAATTCGCTCGAGCCGTCGGCGGCGTACCGCGCGTTCCGAGGCCGCGCGCCCACGGTGTTGCCGATGCTGAAGCAGCGCGGGCTGGTGGCTCACGATTAGGGTGGGGCACCCGGCCTCGCGAGTACGCGAGGCCGCCCGCCGAGCGGGTGCTCAGCCGGCTTGGGGCGGCCCGGCGGCCGGCTGAGCCATCGGCGGGAAGCGGCGCTTCAACGCGTCGATGAATTCCTTGAAGCGGATCGGCTTGGTCCAGTAGTCCTCGAAGCCCGCGGCCAGGGCGCGCTCGATGTCGGCCGGCATCGCGTTGGCCGACAGCGCGATGCTCGGGATGCGCGCCGTCTCGGCATGCGCACGCAACTGGCGCAGCACCTCGAAGCCGTCGAAATCCGGCAGCTGCACGTCGACCAGGATCAGATCCGGCAGCAGGCTGCGCGCACGCGCCACGCCGGCGGCGCCGGTGCCCTCCGAGGCCACGCGCAACCCCGGCAGCTGGCGCACGAGTTCCTCGACGAGCAGCACGTTGACGGCGTTGTCCTCGATGTAGAGCAACTGGCCTGCGCGACCTTCGGGCGACGGCAGCGCCGCCGGGTCAGCGAGCACCGACTGCTCGCGCAGGTCGGCCAGCCACGCCGAGTCGCCGGCATCCGCGCGCGCGTTCGGGAGATGCACCTCGAAGACCGTGCCGATGCCGAACTCGCTGCTCACGACGATGCGCCCGCCCATGCCTTCGACCAGGGCGCGTGCGATCGTCATGCCGATGCCTGAGCCTTCGATGCCTTCGCCCTCGAGCCCGAGGCGGTTGAACGGCTCGAACAGGTGCGCGAGCTGCTCCGGCCGCATGCCACGACCGGTGTCGCGCACGCTCAGCCGCAGGTCGGCGCCAGCGATCTGCGACTCGAGCACGATCTCGCCGCCGTCGCGGTTGTACTTGACGGCGTTGCTGAGCAGGTTGAGCAGCACCTGGTGCAGCCGCGTCGCGTCGGCGCGTGCCGACCCGCTGAGCCGCCCGGTGCGGATCGCGATGCGCCGGGCAGCGGCGGATTCCTCGACCAGCGGCAGCGCGCGCGCCACGGCGAGCGCGATCGACACCGGCTGCAGATCGAGCTTGAGCGTGCCGGCCTCCAGGCTCGACAGGTCCAGCGCGTCGTTGATCAGCGTCAGCAGGTGCTCGCCCGCGGCGCGGATGTGGTTCAGCTTGGCGAGCCGGCCGGCATCGGGGTGCTGGCGTGCGTCGAGTTGCAGCAGCTGCGTGAAGCCCAGCACGGCGTTCAGCGGCGTGCGCAGCTCATGGCTCATGCGCGACAGGAACTGCGACTTGGCCTGACTCTCGCGTTCGGCCAGCAGCGCCTGCTGGCGTGCGAGTTCGGCGTTCTTCTGGTCTGTGACGTCCCAGTTCACGCCGACGCGCCGGAGGAGGTTGCCGCCGGCGTCGAGCAAAGGTGCAGAGCGCGAGGCGATCCAGCGGTAGCTTCCATCGGGCCAGCGGATGCGGAATTCGTAGGCCGTGCTCTGTCGGCTGGCGTGGAGTTCGGGGTGCGCGTCGAGCACGAGGGCGCGATCTTCGGGGTGCGTCATCGCGAGGCGCTCCTCGGGCGTCGGTGAAACAGCGCGGGGTTCGAGGCCGCGCAGCCGGAACATCTGTTCGTCCCACCGCGCAGGCTTGAAGATGTCCTCGCTCTCCCAGGTGCCGATGCCAGCGTGCCGGGCGATCAGCGCTGCACGCTCGTTGGCCGTGTGCAGCGCGGCCTGCGCGGTGCGCCGGTCGGTCACGTCCATCGCGATGCCGAAGACGCGCAACGTCGACGTGTTGCTGCGGTCCAGATCGGCGCGCAGCACCATCCAGCGATTGCTGGCATCGCGCGTGCGGACACGGAACTCGATCTCGAAGACGCCCTGCCGTGCTCGCATGTACGCGCGAACGGCGTTTCCGACGCACTCCGCCTCGTCAGGGTGAACGCACTGGGCCAGCCATTCGGCGAGCGTCGGCGGCGGCTTCGTCGGGTCCAGCTCGAAGAGCTCGAACATCTGCGCGTTCCACTCGGTCTCGGTCGTGCCGAGGCTGGTTGTCCAGATGCCGAGGCGCGCCGCGCGGGCGGTGGCTTCGAGGTGCTGCGCCAGTTGCTCGACGCGGCGCGAGTGAGCGGCCCGCTCCGTCACGTCGAGCGAGACGCCGACGTACGCCACCGGCTGGCCCGCCGTGTTGCGTTCCACGACGCGCCGCACCAGCATGTTGCGCCACGAGCCGTCGGGCGCGCGGTGGCGGGTCTCGACATCGATCGGCCTGTCGGCGCCCAGCGCCTGCGCCGCGGACGTCGCCAGCTTGCCCACATCGTCGGGATGCGTGTACGAGCGGGCCTCCTCGATGGTCAGGCCTCCTGTTCGATAGGGGACGCCCAGGACCTTGAAACCGTGGTCGTTGTAGTGCAGCAGACCCGTCGCCAGGTCATGCCGCCAGAGCACGATGTCGGCCGCCTCGGCGGCCAGTCGCATCTGGGTGGTCGCGTTGTCCAGCGAACGGGCGAGTTCGTAGACCTCGGTGTCGTCCACCATGATGCCGATCACGCGGTCCGGCACGCCCTCGGGCGAGTTCTTGACCTCCCACTGCGAGTGGATCCTGCGCACGCCGCCGTCCGGCCGCAGGACCCGGTAGTGCTGCTCGTACCGTCCCGCTTTCAGGACCGATGCGGCGTAAAGGCCGGTGCGGTGATCGTCCGGGTGGACGCGGCGCGAGGCTTCTTCGTAGTTGGGAGTCCCGCCCGCCGGGTCGAGGCCCCAGAACTCAAACACGTTGCGGTCCCAATGGCCTTCGCTCGACTGGATCTCGCGCTCCCAGATGCCCAGGCGACCGAAGTCTCGGGCCACCTCGAGACGTTCACGCTCCAGTCGAGCACGTGCGTTCGCCGCCTGGAGCGCGGTGCGATCGGCCAGGGTCCACAGCAGTGACGACCCGACCGCGACGGCGCGAACGTCCAGGTACAAGGCGGTGCCGTTTCCGGCGTGCACGAGATGGAGCTCGATGCCGGTCGAGTGCCCGGCCTCGAGCACGCCGCGCAACGCGCACAGCGGTGCGCCGTCTCGCCACGTCCCGGGCGCGAGCTGCAGCAGAGCACCACCGGCGGACAAGCCGGTGGCGCGCTCGAACATGCCATTGGCCCAAGTGATGTGCCCTGCCGCGTCGGTCAAGGCGAGCAGATCGTTGGTTTGATCCAGCCAGGCGTTGAGCAGCGCCTGCGGGGGTTGGGCGCGCGAGGGGAGGTCGTCTTGTCGGCCCATGACGGGCGATTGTCGCGCGTGGGCGAGCCGTGTGTCAGGAGGGCTTCGCGACCTGCAGCACGAGCTTGCCGAAGTTCTCGCCGTTGAACAGCTTGAGCAGCGTCTCCGGGAAGGTGTCGAGCCCGGCGACCACATCTTCCTTGCTCTTCATCTTCCCGGCCTTCATGAGCCCGGCCAGCTCGGCCACGGCGACGGGGAAGCGATCGACATAGTCGAACACGACGATGCCCTCCATGCGCGCGCGGTTCACGAGCAGTGACAGGTAGTTCGCCGGGCCCTTGACCGCCGTCGTGTTGTTGTACTGGCTGATCGCGCCGCAGATGATGATGCGTGCCTTGCGCGTGATTCGCGTGAGCACGACATCGAGGATCTCGCCGCCGACGTTGTCGAAGTAAATGTCCACGCCCTTCGGGCAGGCGTCGCGCAGGTCGTTCTTCAGGTTGCCCGCCTTGTAGTCGACGCAGGCGTCGAAGCCCAGCTCCTTCACGACCCATTCGCACTTGGCCGGCCCGCCGGCAATGCCGACGACGCGGCAGCCCTTGGCCTTCGCGAGCTGGCCGACCGTCTGCCCGACGGCGCCCGCAGCGCCCGAGACGACGACGGTCTCGCCAGGCTGGGGCATGCCCACGTCCATCAGCCCGAAGTAGCCGGTCATGCCGGGCATGCCGAGCACGTTGAGCCACTGGTTCGGCGTGCCCAGGCGCGTGTCGATCTTGAACAAGCCGTTGCGCTTGATCTCACCGGCCGCGATCAGGCAGTACTCCTGCACGCCGGGCGTGCAGCTGACCACGTCGCCGACCGCGAAGGCCGGATTCTTCGACGCGATCACCTGGCCGATGCCACCCGCGCGCATCACCTCGCCGATGCCGACCGGTGGGATGTAGCTCTTGCCTTCGTTCATCCATCCGCGCATCGCGGGGTCGAGCGAGAGCGACAAGGTCTTGACCAGCACACCGCCATCGGCCGGCTCGGCTACCGGTTCCGTCGTGAAGCTCCAGCCCTCGCGCGTGGGCAGGCCGTTCGGGCGCGCGGCGAGGCGGATCTGGTGGTTGGTGAGGGTGGCGAGTGCGGTCATGGCGTGTCTCCAGAGCTAGGAACCGTGGATGTTAGGGCGGCAGGCCAGGCCCGCGAGTCGCCGACGCGACGGGCATAAAAAAACCGCGGACAAGCCGCGGTTTCGTTCGTGCAGGGCTCGCGCCCGGCAGGATTACAGCACCTTGATGTTGGCTGCTTGCAGGCCCTTCTGGCCTTGCTTGACTTCAAATTCGACGCGCTGGTTTTCCAGCAGGGTCTTGAAGCCAGTGCCCGTGATGTCACGGAAGTGGGCGAACAGGTCAGCGCCGCCCGCGTCTTGAGCGATGAAGCCGAAGCCCTTGCTCTCGTTGAACCACTTCACGGTACCGGTTTGGGTCGTCATGGAAAACTATCCTATCTATTTTCAAATAATGCGCGGCACATGCAGCGCATGCAGCGACACTCAAGAAACGATCAGGGGATTTCTATCGGCGCCTGCCGCGAGGACCGCAACAGGTAAAAGAAGAATCTCGAACAACCACTGTCTTGCGTATAACTGTGGCGCGAATGTACACGAAAACGGCGGGGCCTGTGGTTCAGAATCGACACGACCCGCGACGGGAGTACGCATGACGGCATGGAAACACGATGGCGTGCGCGTGATCGGCGCCGATTCGCTCGACGCCAACACGGCGCAGACGCCGGGCATGGACCGCAAAGCGGCGATCAATTTCGCGCGCGTCGGCGCGAACAAGCTTTGGGCTGGCACGGTGCACATCCATCCCGACGCGAAGACCGGCGCGCATCACCACGGCCCGCTGGAGAGCGTGATCTACGTCGTGAAGGGCCGCGCGCGGATGCGCTGGGGCGATGCGCTCGAGTTCACCGCCGAGGCCGGCCCGGGCGACTTCATCTACGTGCCGCCGTTCGTGCCGCACCAGGAGATCAACGCCAGCCCGACCGAGGTGCTCGAATGCGTGC
>JBDTVC010000294.1:0-5890 GCA_040007475.1 Burkholderiales bacterium | reverse complement strand
GATGTCACCCTGGACCGATCTGGCGCTGACCGGCGACAGCATGGCAACCCGCGCCAGAGCGCACCCGCTTGCGACCAAGCAGGCGCCTGCCACCACGGCGCCCCTGTACCTCGGCAAGAACGACCCGCGCGATCCGCGAGCGTGGCCTCTGTGTGCCGATCTCGCCGGCCTGCCTCCGATTCTCGTCCACGTCGGGGAAGACGAAGTTCTGCTCGACGATTCCACGCGCTACGGCGATCGGGTCGAGAAGAGCGGTGGGGTCTGCCAGGTCAACGTCTGGGAAGGGATGGTGCATGTCTTCCCTTCCTACGTTTCCACACTGCATGCGGCAGAGGCCGCACTCGACGACATCGGTGACTTCTTGCGGCAGTGCTTCAAGGTCGAAACCAGCGTGAGGTCATCATGAAGGTGTTGGTTCTCGGCGCGACCGGCGGAACGGGTCGCGAGATTTGCCGCGCGGGCCGCTGCGAAAGGACACTCATCAGTTCGCTCGGCACTTCTGTGAGCCCGTTCAACGAAGTCACCCTGCTTTCGACCGCAACGCGCGCACTCGTGAAGGTGATGGCTCAAGAAGGAGTTCGCCGACTGGTCTGCATCACCGGCCTGGGCGCCGGCGACAGCCGCGGCCATGGCGGCTTCGTGTTCGACAAGCTCGTCATGCCGTTGCTGTTGCGCAAGGTCTACGAGGACAAGAACCGCCAGGAAGACATCGTGCGGGCCGGCGGGCTGGATTGGGTGCTGGTTCGACCGATGGTGCTCAACGACAAGCCCGGCACGGGTGTGGTGCAGGCTCTCACGGATCTATCGGAGGTTCATGGCGGAGCGATTGGCCGATCCGATGTTGCAAGATTTGTCGTCGACCAGTTGACCGACGACCACTGGCTCGGCCGCGCGCCTTTGATCAGAGGGTAGGCCTCTGCCGCGCGCAAAGTCCGGCGGACTCTATGCGCCAGACTGGTGCTTTCCATCGCGCCGACTTTGTCCAGTGATGAGGCCGACTGTCGTCAGTGCACGCGCTTGGCCGGCACTACCGGTGGGGATCGGGTTCGGGTTCGTTCCTCTCGGCCTCGTCGGCTGCACGCGCCTTGTTGAGCAGGGCCTCGATCTGCGCCTTCAACTCGGCTTCGGCCTTGAGCATGTGGCCGTAGCTCATCGCCTTGTGGCGGCTCGCGTTGGCCTTGACCTTGGTGCCGTCCACCGCGATGGTGCCGAGCCTGACCTGGCCCATCTCGCGCGCCAGGCGCACCACCTGCACAAACAAGTCGGAGAGCTCTTTCAGATGGAACGCACGGAAGTCGCGGATCGTGCGGTGCGCGGGGAAGTTGCGCGCAGCCAGCACCCGCAAGGCCACGTCTTCGTGCAGCTTCCTGGCGATCTTGCGTGAACTGAACACGCCTGTGGCGTAACCGTAGACGAGCACCTTGACCATCATGGCCGGATGGAACGGCTGGTCGTGGACCGTCCTTGTCGTAGGGGGCGTGGAACGCGCCAAGATCGAGTCCGTCAACGGCATCACTGATGAAGTGCGCCAGGTGCCGTTCGGGCAGCCTTTCCTGCAACGACCCGGGAAGCAACATCATCTGCTGCGGCTCGTAGGGAAGGTAGTTCGCGGCCATCCCCGATCAATGAACTGCGCCCCTGTCTCGCCGACAGAAACTTGCGCTTCTGCCGCCCAGACCGCCAACGTGCTGCAACCACCGCGCCGCCCCTGGGAGCGCCTGATGTCAGGCGACCGAGGCTTCCTGGCCGGGCAGCTCACATCTTCTGCCGCGTAGATTCTTCGGGCAAACCCGAAGAAGAGTGCAGATCCAGCATGTTTGTCGATGTGCCGATCACGGACAACAGCAAAATGGCGGGATCGCCCGTCGCGCCATGGCCCTTCAAAATCATCCCGCCGACCCAAGGTGGCCACCATGGGGGTGGCTGCATGCTGCATTGCGGATGCGGCGTGGCGGCATCGCTGTCGCGCTGCTGGTCCGCGTGATTCTGTTCAGCACCTTGGTGACGCTCGTGCTGACGATTCTGCAGTTGACCTTGAGCTATCGAAGCGAACGTGCGCGCCTGGAGAGCCGGCTCGACGAGATCGAGCAGGCCAGCGCAGGCAGCCTCGCCGAGAGCCTGTGGGCACGCGACTCCAGGCAGCTCGAGCAGCAGTTGCAGGGCATCTTGCGCCTGCCCTCCATACGCGCAGTGGAGGTCCGCGAAGTCGGCGCATCTGGC
Source organism: Burkholderiales bacterium (assembly GCA_040007475.1). GTDB lineage: Bacteria > Pseudomonadota > Gammaproteobacteria > Burkholderiales > Burkholderiaceae_C > LMDS01. The sequence goes on along the minus strand of JBDTVC010000294.1, from coordinate 3,670 downwards.
CACGAGTACTCGGTCTTCAGGGGCGAGCGGCAGAGCGGCGGTGCTCTGGGCAAGGACATTCCGCTGTCGTGCTGCGGCGACCAGTTGAGCGCGATCGGCGTGCTCCACATCGACGCGACACTGTCGGACATCTATCGCGACCTCGTGGCGCAGGCACTGGTCATTCTCCTGAGCAATGCGGCCAAGACATTCGTGGTTGCGTTCTTCATCCTGTTCGTCGTCCACCAGCTGGCCACACGCCACTTGCTCGACATCGCGGCGTCGGTGGGCAGCGTGATGCCCGATGCTGTGGCGCCACCGATTCGGCTGCGACGCGAAGGGCCGAGTGCGGACGAACTGGACCAGCTCGTGGACGCCCTCAATGCGATGCGCGAGCGACTGCGGCAACACGTGGCGGAACTCGGCAACGCCAACGTGCGCATGGCGGCAATCCTGGACAACATGCCCGACTTCGCATGGGTCAAGGACGCCGAGGGTCACTTCATCGCCGTCAATCGCGCCCTGGCCGAGGCGAAGGGATTCGCGGACCCCGCCGACCTGATCGGGAAGACCGATCGGGACATCCAACCGCCCGAACTGGCCGAGGCCTATCAACGCGACGACGCGACGGTGATGGCTGCGCGGGAACGTGGGCGGTTCGAGGAGCAACTCGCGCATGCGGATGGACGCGTCACGCTGATCGAAACCGTCAAGATGGCGCTGCGGGACGCCGACGGCAAGGTCGTCGGAACGGTCGGCATTGCGCGCGACATCAGCGAGCGCCGACAGGCCGAGGCCGATCGTCAGGCACGGCAGGTGGCCGAGCTCGCCAATCGCGCCAAGAGCGAATTCCTGGCCCACATGAGCCATGAGATCCGAACGCCGATGAACGCCATCATCGGCATGTCGTACCTGGCCGAGCAGACCGACCTCAATCCCCAGCAGTTGGGCTACGTGCAGAAGATCAACGGGGCTGCGACGATGCTGCTGGGCATCATCAACGACATCCTCGACCTTTCCAAGATCGAAGCCGGCAAGCTGGACGTCGAAGCCATCGACTTCGACCTTCCTGCCGTGTTGAACGAGGCGGTCGGGCTGGTCGCCTTGAATGCCCAACCGAAGGGCCTCGAGCTGCGGCTGGTCTGTCCTCCCGACTTGCCGGAATCGGTCGTCGGCGATCCCGCGCGTCTGCGCCAGGTGCTGCTGAACCTGGGCAGCAACGCGGTCAAGTTCACCGAGCGTGGCGAGGTGACCTTCGCGGTGGAGATCCTCGAACGCGCGGCGCAGTCCGTGCGATTGCGCTTCGACGTGCGCGACTCCGGGATCGGCATGTCGGCCGAGGTTCTGCGCAACCTCTTCCTGCCGTTTTCTCAGGGAGATTCGTCGACGAGCCGGCGATTCGGTGGCACGGGCCTCGGACTATCGATCAGCCGGCACCTCGCGCAACTCATGGGTGGGGACATCGACGTCGACAGCACGCCCGGCATGGGCAGCTGCTTTCGATTCGAACTGGGCTTCGGCCTGCGCAGCGACGATTCGCCAGGCACGGTCGTGCCTGCAGCGCGGATCGCGCGGCGCCAAGACGAGCTGCAGGCGAACCGGAGCCGCGTCAGCGGGGCGCACGTGCTCCTCGTGGACGACAACGCCATCAACCGCGAGCTCGGCGTGGAACTGCTCAGCCGTGCTGGCATCCGCGTTCGCACGGCCTGCGACGGTCGGGAGGCGCTGGAGGCGCTTGGGCGAGAGCCCTTCGATGGCGTGCTGATGGATTGCCAGATGCCCATCATGGATGGCTACGAAGCCACGCGGCGGATTCGGGCCGAGCCGCAGTGGCGCGAGCTGCCGGTGATCGCAATGACGGCCAATGCGCTGATCAGCGATCGCGAAGCCGTCCTGGCTGCCGGCATGAACGATCACATCGCCAAGCCGATCCGGGTAGACGAGTTGTTCGCCGTGCTCGCTCGCTGGATCCGCCCCGTATCCACGCCATCCGGCAGTGCTGCGCCGACGGTGGCCGCCGCGTCCGCTGGGGGAGGCTTGGAAGCCTCCGAGTGACGCCCACCGCATTCGGCCGGGCGCTGGCGCTGCGGCCCGCTCATTTCGGCGGGTTGGCGGGCCAGCGGCGGAAGTCGTACCAGAGTTCGGGCCGGTTGATCGGCGTGCCCGGGGTCAGCAGCGGGTTCTCGAGTTCGATGACGATGCGCGTGTCCAACTTCGCCTTGCGCAGGCGTTCGCCGTAGTACTGGTCGAACAGCTTGTCGAAGGATCCGTCGGCGATGGCGCCTTCCATGCCACGGGTAATGTCCTGCGCGAGCCTCGTGTTCTTCTTGTTGACCATGTAGTAGGCGTCGTAGTGGTAGTGCAGGACGATGCGCGATTCGACCTCGAGCGTGTCCGACCGGTTCTCGAGTTCGTCCCAGATCTCGGTGACGCCGCGAGGGAAGTAGTCGAAGCGCTGTCCGGTGAGCATGTCGAAGAGTCCTTCGTACCTGGGCGCCGTGATCACCTGGAGGCCGTTGGCGCGCAGGATCCGCGTGTCGGGCCATTCCTGACCCTGAGCGATGCGCAGGCCCTTCATGTCTCCGAGTGTCTTGACCTGGGCGAAGCGGTCCTGCTCGCCGCGACGGATCAGGCCCAGGCGCCATCCCAGCACGCCGCGATTCACCGGGATGCGCACCGCCAGCAGGCGCGCCTCGCGCTCGGCGGAGGCCGGTATCGGAGCAACGTCGATCGTGCGGCCTTCCTCGAGCTCCACGGCCTGACGTTCCTGGTTCATCGGTACCGGCGCCAGCTGGATGCGGTAGTCGGTGCCTGTCTTCGACAGGGCCAGTTCCAGGAGCTGACGCGCATAGTCGAAGCGCTTGTCCCCTTCAAACTCCGGCCGGGGGAACCGGACGATCTCGGTGGCGGCCACCGAGGCACCTTGCCAGAGCAGCAGCAGGCACAGGGACAGACGAGCAAGTTTGGACACGATGCCCTCCTCGGGAAAGCGACGATACGCAGCAAACTGCAGCAGGGTCGCGACCGATCATAGATCGGCACGACGCCTCTAGTGTCCCGTCCCGTTAGTAACGGGCATAAATAGTGCGTACCTTTGCGGTATCTTTGGGACGGAGATACCGCGATGACGAGAGGCAGACCGAAGGCGGATCTGGTGATCACGGACGACGAGCGAACCCAGCTCATATCGTTTGCGCGAAGCCGCTCGTTGCCTGCATCGTTGAGTGCCCGAGCTCGCATTATTTTGAGTAGCGCTGATGGTGAAGCCAACAGTTCGATCGCCGAGCGCCTCGAACTGGGCAAGGCCACGGTTGGCAAGTGGCGCGCTCGCTTCATCGAGCGTCGCGTTTCTGGGCTCTACGACGACGTTCGCCCCGGTCCGCCACGCACCATTGATGATGAGCGCGTGGCCGGCCTCATCAAGACGACGTTGCACACCAAGCCGGCCAACGGCTCGACCCACTGGAGCGTGCGCTCGGTGGCCGCCGAGACAGGCATCTCCAAGAGCAGCGTGCAACGCTACTTCCAGCTCTTCGGGTTGCAGCCGCATCGCTCGGAGAGCTTCAAGCTGTCTAACGATCCATTCTTCGTCGAGAAGCTGCGCGACGTGGTCGGCCTGTACCTGAGCCCGCCCGAGAACGCGCTGGTGCTGTGTGTGTACGAGAAGAGCCAGTGCCGAGCGTTGGAGCGT
>JBDTVC010000293.1:0-5915 GCA_040007475.1 Burkholderiales bacterium | reverse complement strand
CTTGCAAAGCCGGCCGGCCAGGGCTGCCGCCACCTGCATCGATCCCTCGGCCGGCAGCAGCGCGAATTCCTCGCCACCGATGCGCGCCAGCAGGTCCTCGGGCCGGGTGGCGCCGCGCAGAGCCGCTGCCACACGCCGCAGGCATTCGTCACCGGCTGGATGACCCAGGTGGTCGTTGTAGCGCTTGAAGTGGTCGACGTCGATCATCAGCAAACACAGGCTTTCGCCCCGTGGCAGCGCGGCTTCCCAGCGCAGCTGCAGCGCTTCGTCGAAGGCGCGCCGATTGGCCAGCTTCGTCAGCGGGTCGGTCTGCGAGATCCTGGCGTAGGCCCTTGCGGACCGCTGTGCCGAACGGGTGCGGAGTTCCTCTCGCAGCAGCAGCAGATAGGACTGCCGCCCGCCGCGCTCGATGCGATACGCCGCCAGCACCGTGAACACTGCCGTGCCCAGCAGCAGGCCCAGCGCGAAGCCCGCGGCACTCTGAGGCATCAACGGGTGGCCCAGCACGCCTACCGCTGCCACTGCCAGCGCGAGCGCCGAGCTGACGCCGGCCGCGACGAAGCGAAGTGGAAACGCAATGTTGGTCGCCATTAGCACGAGGCTGAAGACGAAGGGGTCGTAGGCCGCCGCCGGAGAGCGGGTGTGGTGGAAGATCCAGCTTGAAACTGCCATCGCGAGCACGCTGGTGCCCGCCATCAACCAGTCGCGCCAGAACGCCGGCAGGCCGCGGTGCACCAGCAGCAGCACCAGCGCGCCAATGGTTGTCATCAGTCCCAGGCGCCCGACAAGGGCCACGTCCATGACTTCGGGGCGCGAGACATGGTCGTTGATCAGAAAGAGGTCGTAGATCAGCAGCGCGACCAGGCCGGCCTGCACCAGATGCCGACTGCGTTCAGCCCCTTGGTCGGCCTCCATGCGAGCCTCGAGCATGGGTTCGAACCCCAGGTGCCAGCGCGGCCTGCGCAAGGATTCGCGCACCGCGGCGAGCAGGCGCACGTCTGCTGCGTCGGCATGGCCGCTGTCTGCGCCGCTGGCTGTGTCCAAGATATCGCTTCCCACTCAAGTGCTGGTGACGAGTGCCACCACAACGGGTCTATCGGCACAAGTCCAACGGGGCTGAAGCACGCCGACAGGCACCCCCACTATCATCGGCCGACCCCCTCGACGACGCCACGCATGGACCATCCGACGCTCAAGGACATTGCCGATGCGGCGATGCAGCAACGCAGCCTCGAACCACGGTTCCCGGAGCCGGCGCTGCGCGAGGCCGAGGCGCTGCAGCCGATCGCCGCGCATGCCGACCCGGCGCTGCGCGATCTGCGCGAACTGCTCTGGTGCTCGATCGACAACGACGATTCGCGCGATCTCGATCAGCTCACCGTCGCGCACGCCGACGGCGAGGGCCAACTGCGCGTGCTGGTCGCGATCGCCGATGTCGACGTGCTGGTGCGCCCGGGCAGCGCGATCGACGCGCATGCGCGCATCAACACGACCTCGGTCTACACGGCGGCCGGCGTGTACCCCATGCTGCCGCTGCGCCTGTCCACCGACCTCAGCTCGCTGAACGAGGCGCAGGACCGCGCGGCGATCGTGATCGAGGTGCGCATCGGCGCCGACGGCGTCTCGGCCGACGGCGACGTCTACCGGGCGTGGGTGCGCAACCGGGCCCAGCTCACCTACGACGGCGTCGCCGCGTGGCTCGATGGCAAGGCGCCCCCGCCGCCGCGGCTTGCCGCGGTGCCCGGCCTCGAAGACCAACTGCGGCAGCAGGACCGCGCCGGCCAGGCGCTGCACGAGGCGCGGCGCCGCCAGGGCGCGCTGAGCCTGAGCACGCCCGAAGCGCGACCGGTGTTCCTCGACGGTGTGCTGACCGACCTGCGCGTCGACGGCAACAACCGAGCGAAGGACCTGATCGCCAGTTTCATGATCGCGGCCAACGGCGTCAGCGCGCGCTACCTCGATCGCAAGGGCTCGCCGTCATTGCGCCGCCTGCTGCGCCAGCCCGAGCGCTGGGACAAGATCACCAGCATCGCGCTCGGGCTGGGCGAGACGCTGCCGGCCGCGCCGAATTCGATCGCGCTCGATGCGTTCCTCGCGCGCCAGCGCGCGGCGGCGCCGGACAAGTTCGCGGAGCTGTCGCTGTCCATCGTCAAGCTGCTCGGCTCGGGCGAGTACGCGATGACGCGGCCGGGCCAGACGCCGACCGGTCACTTCGGCCTGGCGGTGAACGACTACACGCACTCGACCGCGCCGAACCGCCGCTACCCCGACCTGATCACGCACCGCTTGCTCAAGGCTGCGATCGCCGGCGCAGCGCCGCCGTTCAGCGACGCCGAACTGAACGCGCTCGCGCAGCACTGCACCGTACAGGAGGACAACGCGGCCAAGGTCGAGCGCCAGGTGCGCAAGTCGGCCGCGGCGGTGCTGCTCGCCCCGCGCGTCGGGCAGCGCTTCGAGGGCATCGTCACCGGCGTGTCGGGCAAGGGCACCTGGGTGCGCATCTCGCACCCGATCGCGGAAGGCCGCATCGTGCAGGGCTTCGCGGGCCTCGATGTGGCGGACCGTGTGCGCGTCGAGCTCGTGTCGGTGGACGCGAGGCAGGGCTTCATCGATTTCAGAAGCGTGGACTGAAGGAGGCGACCGTTGGAACCATGGCTGCGTGCGGCGCTGGGGTACATCCCCGGCTACCTCGAACACCAGATGCGCCTCAGCGAGCAGCCCGGCTGCGCGATCGCCATCGCGCACAAGGGCAAGCTCGTGCTCGAACAGGCCTTCGGCCACGCCGATCTGGAGCTCGGCATCGCGTTGACGCCGCGGCACCGCTTCCGGGTCGCGTCGCATTCGAAGAGCTTCACCGCGGCGGGCGTGCTGAAGCTGCGCGAGCAGAAGCGGCTGACGCTCGACGACCCGGTCGGCACCCATGTGCGCGAGCTGCATCCGCACGTCGCCGCGATCACGCTCGGCCAGTTGCTGTCGCACGCGGGCGGGCTGGTGCGCGACGGTGCGGACGCGGGCCAGTGGAGCAACCGCCGCCCGTTCCTGAATGAAGCCGAGCTGCGCGCCGACCTGTCGGCCGGCCCGGTGATCGACCCGAACTCGCGCTTCAAGTATTCGAACCACGGCTACGGCCTGGTGGGCCTGGCGATGCAGGCGATCACCGGCGAGCCGTATGCCGACTGGATCGCGCGCGAGATCGTCGCGGCCTCCGGCCTGCACGAGACCACGCCCGACGGGCCGGTCAAGACGGTGCCCATGCTGTCCGCGCGCGGCCACAGCGCAAAGCTCCCGCTCGGCCGCCGCGTCGTGATCCCGGCCGAGAGCTCGACGCACGCGCTCGCGCCGGCGACCGGCTTCGTCAGCACGGCCGGCGACCTCGCGCGCTTCTTCGCGAGCCTGCAGCCCTGCGCGAAGAGGAGCGTGCTGTCGGTGGCGAGCCGGCGCGAGATGAACCGGCGCCAGTGGAAGGACGAGCATTCGAGCCTCGTGCGCTGGTACGGCCTCGGCACGATCTGCGGCACGCTCGTCGACTGGGACTGGTGCGGCCACTCGGGCGGCTACCCCGGCGTGATCACGCGCACGGTCAGCGTGCCGGCGCACGGGCTCACCGTGTCGGTGTTGACGAACGCGGCCGATGGCCTGTCGCATGGCTGGCTCGACGGCGTGCTGCACATCCTGCGCACGCACGCGACGCGCGGCGCGCCGTCACGCAAGGCAGCGGCGTGGGGCGGCCGGTGGTGGAGCCTGTGGGGCGCGATGGACCTGGTGCCGGTCGACGGCCGCGTGCTGGTCGCGAACCCGGCGCTGCTCAACCCGATGCAGGACGCGAGCGAGATCGAGGTCGCCGGTAAACGCGATCGCGCATCACACGGCCGCATCGTTCTGGCCGGTGGCTACATGAGCCACGGCGAACCGGCGCGGCTGGTACTCGATGCACGCGGCAAGCCGTCGCAGTTCTGGCTCGGTGGCACCTGTTGCCTGCCCGAACACAAGGTGGCGAAGGAGCTGGCTCGGGCACGGTCTATCTGAGCCGGCGCGACTCGAACGCGCGCTGCAGCAGGCAGAACACGAACAGCAGCGCGCCGATCACGATGCGCGTCCACCACGAGCTCAGCGAGCCGTCGAAGGCGATCAGCGTCTGGATGATGCCCAGGATCAGCACGCCGAACAACGTGCCGGCGACATAGCCGACACCGCCGCTGAGCAGCGTGCCGCCGATCACGACGGCGGCGATCGCATCCAGCTCGAGCCCGACCGCGTGCAGCCCGTAGCCCGAGAGCATGTAGAACGTGAACACCACGCCGGCCAGCGCCGAGCAGAAACCGCTGAAGGTGTAGACGAGCACGGTGGTGCGCGCGACCGGCAGGCCCATCAGCAGTGCCGAAGGTTCGCTGCCGCCGATCGCATAGACCGTGCGGCCGAACTCGGTGGCGTGCGCGAGCCAGATGCCGAGCGCGACCATCGCCAGCGCGAGCAGCGCACCGATGGTGATCGACGGGCCGTCAGCCCAGAGCGCGAGGCGCGCCTGCGAGATCGCCGTGTAGGCGGCGTCGGTGATGCTGATCGAATCGATGCTGATCAGGTAGCACAACCCGCGCGCGAGGAACATGCCGGCGAGCGTGACGATGAACGGCTGCAAGCGAAAGCGCTGGATCAGCCAGCCCATCAGCGCGCCGAACGCCGTGCCGACCGCGAGCACCACGGGTATGGCCTGCCACACGCTCCAGTGTCGATGCTCGACGAGCTCGGCCGAGATCATCGTCGTCAGCGCGATCACCGAACCGACCGACAGGTCGATGCCACCCGACAGGATCACGAAGGTCATGCCGACGCCGATGATGCACAGGAAGGCGTTGTCGATCAGCAGGTTCAGGAACACCTGCGCCGAGAAGAAGCTCGTGTACGCGAACGAGCCGTAGCCGGCCGTCAGCAAGAAGACGGCGATCGTGCCGAGCAGCGGCACATAGCGCGAGTCCACGCGCCTCACCGCACGCCACCCGCGGCCGGACGCACGATCCAGCCGCGCAACGCCGCGCGGAACTCGGCCGACTGCAGCAGCATCACGACGAACACGACGCCGGCCTTCACGACCATGTTGATCTCGGGCGGCACGCCGATCGAGTAGATCGTCGAGGTCAGCGTCTGGATGATCAGCGCGCCGAGCACGCTGCCCGCGAGGCTGAAGCGCCCGCCGGTCAGCAGCGTGCCGCCGAGCGTGACGGCGAGGATCGCGTCCAGCTCCATCAGCATGCCGGCGTTGTTGCCGTCGGCGCTCTTCACGTTCGAACTCACGACGAGACCGGCCACACCCGCGGCCAGGCCGCAGAAGGTGTAGACGCAGACCGTGATCAGCCGCTCGTGCAGACCGGCCAGCCGCGCTGCGGCGGGGTTGATGCCGATGGCCTGGATGAACAGGCCCAGTGCGGTGCGCGTCATCAGCAGGTGCAGCACCCCCCATACCGCTGCGGCGATGAACACCGCGAACGGCAGGCCGAGCAGGAAGCCGTTGCCGAGGAAGAAGAACGGCGCGTAGTACACCGTGATGATCTGCCCGCCGGTCAGCAGCTGTGCGATGCCACGGCCCGCGACCATCAGGATCAGCGTGGCGATGATCGGCTGCATGCCGACCTTCGCGACCAGCAGGCCGTTCCACAGCCCGCACCCGGCCGCGGCGACGAGCGCGCAGACGATCGCCAGGCTCATCGGGAAGCGGCTGGTGTACGTCTGCACGCCGTCCTTCACGACCAGCTCGCCGCCGATCATCAGCGCGGCCACTGCGGCGGCGATCGCGACGACGGCACCGACCGAGATGTCGATGCCGCGCGTGGCGATCACCAGCGTCATGCCGAGCGCCACCAGGGCCAGCGGCGCGGCGCGGTTCAGGATGTCGATCACGCTGCCGTACAGGTGGCCGTCGC
>JBDTVC010000292.1:0-5946 GCA_040007475.1 Burkholderiales bacterium | reverse complement strand
CGGTGGCCCGCCGCGGCGGGCCACCGCTGCCTTATTTCGGCGCGACGAAGCCAGCCGCCTTGTAGACGGCGTCGATCGTGGCCTTGCCCACGCGGGCTTCCATTTCCTTGTGGACCGGCATCAACGCCTTCTTCCACTCGTTGACTTCGTCGGGCTTGAGCGTGTAGACCGTGGTCTTGCCGCTGGCCTTGATCTTGTCGAGGGCCGTGGCGTTCTCGGTCGCCGCGATCGCGTTGGCGTAGGTGGTCGCGTCCTTCATCGCGCCCTCGAGCGTGGTGCGGATGTCGGCGGGCAGGCCGTCCCAGAACTTCTTGTTGACGATCACCGCGTACGCGAGGTGGCCGTGGTTGGAGATGGTCATGTCCTTCTGCACCTCGAAGATCTTCTGGGTATAGAAGTTCGACGGCACGCCCTCGGTGCCATCGACGACGCCCGACTGCAGGCCCGCGTACAACTCGCTGAAAGCCATCACCTGGGGGATCGCGCCGAGCGCGCGCATCTGCGCATCCAGCACCTTGGACGACTGGATCCGCATCTTCAAGCCCTTCATGTCGGCCACGTGGTGCAACGGCTTGTTGGCGCTCATGATGTGGAAGCCGTTGTCCCAGTAGGCCAGGCCGTGGATGCCCTTGGGTTCGAGCTTCTGGAACAGGCTGGCACCCACGGGACCTTCTGTGACGGCCTTGAACGCGGCCGAATCCTTGAAGATGTACGGCAGGTCGAAGACCTCGAAGTCCTTCACGCCCAGCGGGCCGAACTTCGCCAGCGAGGGGGCCAGCATCTGCACCGAACCGAGTTGCAGTGCCTCGAGTTCTTCCTTGTCCTTGTAGAGCTGGCTGTTCGGGTAGACCTCGACCTTGACTCGGCCCTTGGTGCGCTCCTCGGCGAGCGCCTTGAACTTCATGGCGCCGTTGCCCTTGGGCGTGTCGGGGGCGACGACGTGGCTGAACTTGATGATGATCGGGGCCTGCGCTTGGACGACCGCAGGTGCGGCGAACGCGAGGGTGGCGGCGGCGGCAAGCACGGCGCGGCGGGTGGTCTGCATCATGGTTTGGGTTCTCCTGCTGAGAGTGGTGGGGTGATCGGAAGGCGCTGCTTCAGTTCGCGACGCCGGTGGCCTGATAGACCTGGTTCAACGTGGCCGCGCCGATGCGCGACTCCATCTCTTTGTGCACGGGCCACAGCGTCTTGCGCCAGACCTCGCGCTCGGCCGGCGTGAGGTCTTGCACCTGCGTCTTGCCGGAGGCCTTCAGTTCGGCCAGTGCATCCTTGTTCTCCTGGGTCACCAACGCGCGCTCGTAGTCGGTGGCCTGCTTCACGGCGGTGCTCAACAGCGCCTGCAGGTCGGGCGCCAGGCCGTCCCAGAACTTCTTGTTGACGATCAGCGCGTAGCCGGTGTGTGTGTGGTTGGTCAGCACGATGTGCTTCTGCACCTCGTAGTACTTCTGCGTCGTGTAGCTCGACAGGATGTTCTCGGTGCCGTCGACCACGCCCGACTGCATGGCCTGGTAGACCTCGGAGAACGGCATCACCTGCGGCAGCGCGCCCATCGTGCGCAGCGACGCCTCGAGCACCTTGCTGGACGGGATGCGCATCTTCAGGCCCTTCAGGTCTTCCGGCTTGCGCAGCGGCTTGTTGGCCGAGAACACATGGAAGCCGCCACTCCAGAACGCCAGGCCCTTGATGCTCTTGCTCTCCAGGCTCGCCATCAGCTCCTGGCCGATCTTGCCGCCGGTGACCTGCACGAACTGCTCCTCGGTCTGGAAGATGTAGGGCAGGTCGAAGATCTCGAACTGCCTCGCACCCAGCGGCCCGAACTTGGACAGCGACGGCGACAGCATCTGAACGGCGCCGAGCTGCAGCGCTTCCAATTCTTCCTTGTCCTTGTAGAGCTGGCTGTTCGGGTAAACCTCGACCTTGACGCGGCCCTTGGTCGCCTCTTCGGCCAGCTGCTTGAAGCGCAGCGCCGCCTTGCCCTTGGGCGTGTCGGGCGTGACGACGTGGCTGAACTTGATGACGATGGGCGCCTGCGCGAACGCCGCGGGCGCAGTGGTCGATAGGCAGGCGAACACGCCGACGGCAAGCGCCGCCCGGCGGGCGAGAGCGTGGATCAAGTCTTGTCTCCTGTTTCTGTTCTTGGCGGCGATTCTCGGCCGCGCCCCTGCGCCGTGGAATTGTGGAGTTCCACATTTGTACGGCGAAGCCGGCCGCCTAGACTTCACGCCATGTTGCAGCCGACCACCGTCGTGACCGCGCCGCCGCGGCCCGCGCTCGCACTGCCGCCGCGCCCTGCCCTGCGGCGCGGGCTGTGGGCACTGCCGTTGCTGTTGTCGCTGGCCTTCGTCGCCGCGGTGCTGACGTGGCTGCGCGGCACCGAGCAGGCCGAGCGCGACGAGCAGCGTGCCGAGCTGATCACCGATGCGCTGTCGCTGCAGGCCCAGGTCAGCGCGCGCATCGAGCACGAGGCGGCGCTGCTCGCCGAATTCGCCGCCAGCCTCGACGCCCGCGCGCTCTCGCCCGAGACCTTCGCCAATGCCCCGGAGGTGCAACAGGGCCTGCACCGCTTCTGGATCGGCCTGACCTGGCTCGACGCCAGCAACCGCATCCGCGCCCACCTCCCCGAACTCGCGCCGCGACCCGACCTGCACGCGCTGTCGGGCACGGGCCTCTCGGCGCACCTGCGCGCGCCGGTGGCCAGCGGCGGTGCGCTGGTCGCGCGCTGGTCGCCCACCGACATGCTGCGCCAGAGCGTGCCCTGGTGGCTGGCACGCAAGTACGACGTGCGGCTGGTCGACAGCTTCGGCGAGGTCATCGCCTCGACCACCGAGGGCCGCGAGATCACCGGGCGCGAGTCGCACCGGATCAGCCTGGAGCCCGCACTCAGCGACGGCTACCTCGAGCTCATCGCGCGCGACCGCATCCGGCCGTGGTACCGCAGCCTGCCGGCGTCGATGGTCGCCGGCTTCGTCGTGCTGATCGCCGCGATCACCTGGATGCTGCGTCGCCAGGTGATCGACGTGTCGCGCGCCGAGGCCGCGTGGCGCACCGAGGCCGCGTGGCGCAGCGCGATGGAAGACTCGCTCACCGTGGGCCTGCGCGCGCGCGACCTCGACGGCCGGCTCGTCTACGTGAACCGCGCGTTCGCCGACATGATCGGCTTCACGAGCGACGAACTGATCGGCCTGCTGCCGCCGATGCCCTACTGGCCGCCCGACTCGACCGAAGCCGCGATGCAACGCCACCAGCGCAACATGGCCGGCGAAGCCCCGCGCGAAGGCTACGAGACACGCTGGCATCACCGCGACGGGCACGCACTGGACGTGATGCTGTTCGAGACGCCGCTCGTCGACGCGCGCGGCCAGCAGATCGGCTGGATGGGCTCGGTGCTCGACATCACCGCCGCCAAGCGCATCGAAGAGCGCGAGCGCCGCCACACCGACACGATGGCGCACCACGCGCGCCTGACGATGCTGGGCGAGATCGCGTCCACGCTCGCGCACGAGCTGAACCAGCCGCTGACGGCGATCTCCAGCTACAACGCGGGCGTGCTGAACTCGCTGCAGCGCGCGGACGCACCGGCCCCGACCGACCCCAACGTGCTGCGCGCGCTGGGTCGCCTCGGCGAGCAGGCGGCGCACGCGGGCCGCATCGTGCAGCGCATCCGCCAGTTCCTGACACGCCGCGAGCCGCAACTCGAAGCCTGCTCGCTGAACCACATCGTCGAAGGCGCCGCCGCGCTGCTCAAGCGCGAGCTCGAACGGCGCGACGTGCAGCTCACGTTGACGCTCGATGCGACGCTGCCGATGGTCGTGGCCGATGCGGTGTTGGTCGAACAGGTCGTGATCAACCTGATCCGCAACGCGAGCGATGCGCTGACCGAGCGCGCCGGCGGCGAACGCCGCATCGAGGCCCGCACGAAACGCACGCCGGACCAGCGCTTCGTGCGCATCGACGTGATCGACAACGGCCCCGGCCTGCAGGGTCGCCGCATCGAGGCGCTGTGCGCGCCGTTCTACTCGACCAAGACCGAAGGCATGGGCATGGGGCTGGCGATCTGCCGCTCGATCGTCGAGGCACATCAGGGCGCGCTGGATGCCGTCGAGGCCCCCGGTGGAGGTGCCTGGTTCTCGATGACGCTGCCGGTGGACCTCACGGTGGCCGTGCCGTCGCTGGAGCAGACCGCATGAAGGCACCCGGCGTCGTCTACCTCGTCGACGACGAAGCCGCCGTGCTGGACGCGCTCGGCTTCCTGCTGACCTCGCGCGGGCTCGATGTGCGCGCGTTCGCGAGCGGCCCGGCGCTGCTGGCCGCGGTCGACGCCACGCCGCGCCCGCTGCCCGGTGTGTTCCTGCTCGATGTGCGCATGGAGCCGATGTCGGGCCTGCGCGTGTTCGACGAGCTGAGTGCGCGGCGGCTGCGCAACCCGGTGCTGTTCCTGAGCGGGCACGGCGACATCCCGATGGCGGTCGAGGCACTGAAGAACGGCGCGTTCGACTTTCTCGAAAAGCCGTACAGCGACAACGCACTCGCCGACCGGATCGAACAGGCGCTCGCCGTCGACACCGCGATGCACCAGACCGACGCCCGCAGCGAGGAGCGCGCCGCGCGCCTGGCGAGCCTGACCGAACGCGAGCAGGAGGTGATGCAACGCGTCGCCGCCGGCAAGCTCAACAAGGTGATCGCCGACGAGCTGCATGTGTCGGTGCGCACGGTCGAGGTTCATCGGGCACGGGTGTACGCCAAGCTCGGCGTGCGCTCGGCGGCCGAGGTGGCGACGGTGCTCGCGGGTTGAGCGCGGCGATACTGTCGCGATGCAATCCGACACCCGCGACGACCACGACGACATTCACGACGACCGCACCTGGCGGGCCGACGGCTGGACCGCACAGGTCATCAAGAACGAAGACGACGAGGGCTGGGCCGTGGCGATGACCCGGCAAGGCGAGAGCGAGCCGGCGCTCGTCGGTCCCTGGACGATGGGGCGCGACAAGAAGAACCCGAAGCCACTGGATGCGCCGGCGTTCCACACCCTGGTCAAGACCGCCAGCGAAGTGCTGCGCCGGCATGAACAGCAGTTGCATGCGCAGCTGCACCAGCGCGTCGTCGTCAGCGTGGGTGGGCGGCGCGTTCAGGTGTCGCTCGACATCGTCCCCGACGACGACCACCCGAGCGCGCGGCTGAGCGCGCACGACGACGAGGGAACGATGCTCGGCGAGGCCAGTGTGCCGCCAGGGTTCAGGCTGAACCCGACGAGCGCGGCGGCGTGGGTCGAGGGCGGGTATGCGCGGCCCGGCTGAGCGGCCCGGCCTTCTTCTTACTCGATCGCCTTGACCATGTCCTCGACGACCTTCTTCGCGTCGCCGAACACCATCATCGTCTTGTCCATGTAGAACAGCTCGTTGTCTAGACCGGCGTAGCCGGCAGCCATCGAGCGCTTGTTGACGATGATCGTCTTGGCCTTGTAGGCCTCGAGGATCGGCATGCCGTAGATCGCGCTGCCCTTGATGTGCGCGGCCGGGTTCACGACGTCGTTCGCGCCGAGGATGATCGCCACATCGGCCTGGCCGAACTCGCCGTTGATGTCTTCCATCTCGAAGACCTGGTCGTACGGCACCTCGGCCTCGGCCAGCAGCACGTTCATGTGGCCCGGCATGCGGCCGGCGACCGGGTGGATCGCGTACTTCACGTTGATACCCTTTTCGGTCAGCTTGGCCGCGAGCTCTTTCACCGCATGCTGCGCGCGCGCGACCGCCAGGCCGTAGCCCGGCACGATCACGACGGTCTCGGCATTGCCGAGCACGAAGGCCGCGTCGTCGGCGCTGCCGCTCTTCACCGGTCGCTGCTCGGCGGCGCCGGCCGCGGCCGTGGTCGCCTCGCCGCCGAAGCCACCGAGGATCACGTTGAAGAACGAGCGGTTCATCGCCTTGCACATGATGTAGCTCAGGA
>JBDTVC010000291.1:0-5977 GCA_040007475.1 Burkholderiales bacterium | reverse complement strand
TCTCGATGACGCTGGTGGCGCTGTCGCTCGCCTCGTCCCAGCTGGGCCCCCGCCTTCTGCGCAACTTCATGCGCGACACCGCCAACCAGGTGGTGCTGGGCACCTTCGTGGCCACGTTCGTCTACTGCCTGCTCGTGTTGCGTACCATCCGGCGCGCCGACGAGGTGGCCTTCGTGCCTCATCTGGCCGTCAGCATCGGCGTGCTGCTGGCCATGGTCAGCATCGGGGTGCTGATCTACTTCATCCATCACGTCTCGGTCTCGATCCAGGCCGATGAGGTCGTCGCACGGGTCGGCAGGGAACTGGAGGACGGGATCGACAGGCTGTTTCCCGGCCACCTTGGCAAGCCCGGATCCGAAGTCTCCAAAGCGCCGAGCGAACCCGACCTGCCAGCGGCGTTCGCACGCGAGGCCCGTCCCGTGGGTGCCCTCGAGGACGGCTATCTCCAGCTGATCGACGCCGACGCCCTGATGGCTTTGGCCGCCGACGAAGATCTGCTGCTTCGGCTGGAGCGCCGGCCCGGGCACTACCTCGTCAAGGGCCGGGCGATGGTGATGGTATGGCCCGGGGATCGCGTCACTGAACCCCTGGTCGAAAAGATGAATGCGGCCTTCGTGATCGGCAACCAGCGCACCGCCGCCCAGGATGTCGAGTTCTCCTTTCACCAGTTGGTCGAGATCGCTGTGCGGGCGCTATCCCCGGGCATCAACGACCCGTTCACGGCGATCGCCTGCGTGGATCGACTGGGCTCGGGCCTATGTCGCCTGGCACGACGCGACATGCCGTCAGCCCTGCGATTCGACCCTCGCGGGCGAGTGCGGCTGGTGGCGCCGGGGCCCACGTTTGCAGCGATTGTGGACGCGGCCTTCAACCAGATCAGGCAAAGCGCTCGTTCGAACCCGGCCGTGGCGATCCGCATGCTCGATGCCATCGTCCAGATCGCAGGCCACGTGCAACGCGCGGCGGACGCGGCCTGTCTCCAGCGCCATGCCGGCATGATCGTCAGAGGGGCGCGGGAAGCCGTGCCGGAAGCAGACGATCAGTTGGCGGTCGAGGTGGCCTTCATGGCCGCGACACAGGCGCTGCACGTGTTTCCCGACTGACCCAACGCCGGGTCTCGCAGGCCACCACTCACGTCTGGCCGGGCGTCTGCATCGATTTCGACCTCAGCAGAATGGCGATACCAATGGCTGAGGCCACCAACGAACTGAGTCATGGTTCGCAGACACACTGCCCGGCGCCCGTGCACCGGATTCCTGGATACGTGGCGGCAGGTTCGCACGTGAAGAACTGATCCGCGCAGATTGTCACAATCCACTATGGGCTGCACTGTGCGTTGCCGAACACTCAGGTATGTGGCGCTATAGGATTGCAAGCAGCACGCTCGCCGTGACGATCAGCCAAGGCAGGAACTAGCGACTCGAACGAAGTTTGCTCCAAAGCAGTTTGAGCTTGTTCATGGTTCAGTTTTGTTTGCCACCAGGGGTAGCCGCCTTGTTGGGGCGAACACTGGCGGTCGTCCCCAGAAGGTTCTCCCCCTCGTCCAATGGCTTCGCCTGACGTGCCTGTTTCTCAAGCGTGCCGGCCTCGCTGGACAACCCCGCTTCGGCCTGCGTGGAGACGGCGTCCGATACTTCGGAGCCCGGCAACTCGCGGGATGATTTGAGCGACCCAGCTTCCTTCGTCGCCTCGTGCTTCGCGTCAAGCAGCGTGACGGGAACGCCGCGCGGGAAAACGACTTCTCGTGCTTCGTCCGGCATGCTGATGCCGTGTTGCTGAAAGGCGCGTTTCACGAGCCGGATCACGGAAGACCGCACCTTGAGCCAACTGTGTTCATGGCCATTGAGCCAAAAGTAGATTCTTAAATTGACGGTCGCTTTGCCAAGGTCATCCGCCAGCACCCAAGGCTCCGGCTCTTGCAAGACCGCTGGATGATCCATCAGCACCTTCAGGGCGACCTCCTGGGCTTCATCGATCGCGTCGTCGTAACCGATGCCGACGACGAAGTTCTCGCGCCGGTTGGGGGTAACCGTGAAGTTTCGCAGGGTGCTCTTGTAAACGGCGGCGTTGGGGACCTGCACAAGATTGCCGTCCGCGCCACCCGACCAATGCGAGTGGCTCCACGGCGCCCAGGCGGCGTGGGCTTTCGACTCGAGAAGGCGTCAACAGAAATCTGCGAATTGACGGCGCGCCGCCAGGGGTTGGATCAGACCCCCAGACGATGACCTTGCTCACGGCTCATGCATGCGTGAGCATCTCAATCAGGGGCCAAAGGCGCTGATGCAGTTCGACAGCCTCGTCCTCGGCTGGCGCGTTGCCTGCGGCTTTGCACTTGAAAGTGTACATCATCGTCGGCTCCGCCTGTCGATGATGCTGCGGTCATAGTGCGCCCACGCTACCGAACAGGCGCCAGGGTCACGCGGCGACCTCCTTGTTGCCTGGCGCCGCGCGCGGGATGTGGCGGAACTGGCGCTTCACCCGCAGGCGCTCGTCTGCCGCGCAGGTGGCTACGGTGCTCGACTCGCGCTTAGTGCGACACCGAACAGACCAATCCCCGCGTCTCAAGGATTCTGCATGCAGGATCCGAAACGTACTACTTCGAAGAGATGGCATGAGAGACTCCCCAAGGGCATCCTTGCCGGCCTCACCGCTACTATCGTGCTGTCGTTGCTGATGGGCTTGAATGTGATGATGGGCCTCATGCCGAAACTCGACCTTCCGAAGATTCTGGCGGGGATGATGGATTCGCCCGACATGCCCATCATCGGATGGATAGCCCACTTCATGATCGGCATCGTCGTCTACGGTATTGCCATCGCCGTGCTTGACTCGAAGCTGCCGGGAACGAGCCACGTCGGACATAGAGTCATGCTCGGCGTCATCGGCTGGCTGATCATGATCATGGCACTGATGCCGTCTACGACATCCGCACCGCCATCGAGTATCGGCCGCCGGCGCCAGGCGCGCCGCACATCGTCGCGAAGATCGGGCTCGCCAACTGCCAGCGCTTTGCAGCATGGGTGAATCGAAAATCGCGGTCTATGGCGCCATTGCCGCCAACGTGGCCATTGCGGTGACGAAGTTCGTTGTCGCCGGCATCGGCGGCAGCTCGGCGATGCTTTCCGAAGGCATCCATTCGGCCGTCGACGCCGGCAACGGGGCGCTGCTCCTCGTCGGCCTGCACATGTCGAAGAAGCCGGCGACGCGGGAACACCCTTTCGGCCGCGGCAAGGAGTTGTACTTCTGGAGCCTGATCGTGGCGGTGCTGATATTCGGCCTGGGGGGCGGGATGTCGATTTACGAAGGCGTGATGCACATTCGCCAACCCAAACCACTGACTGACCCGACATGGAGCTATGTCGTGCTGGCCATGGCGGCGCTGTTCGAGGGCGCCAGCTTCTTGGTCGCCCTGCGCCATTTCCGCCGCCAGTCGGCGGGACGGCCCTTCTGGTCCTCACTGCACGGTAGCAAGGACCCTTCTATCTATACCGTGCTGGCGGAGGACAGCGCCGCGCTGGCCGGCCTGGCGGTGGCCGCCGCCGGCGTCTGGGCCAGCCACAGCCTGAAGATGCCGGTGCTCGACGGCGCGGCTTCGGTCGTCATCGGCGGCATCCTGGCGGGCGTGGCGGTACTGCTGATCCGGGAATCGCGTGGCCTGCTCGTCGGTGAGGGCGTGCGGCCCGACACCGCTGCCGCCATCCGCGCCATCGCGCAGCAACAGCCGCAGGTGCAGAAGGCGGGCCTGCCGCTGACGATGTACGTCGGCGCCGACAACGTGCTGCTGGCGCTTGACGTCGTCTTCGCCGACGGCGTCTCCGCCGATGACGCGGCCACCACCGTCGAGCGCATTGAGCGCGCGATCCGCGAGCGCTTCCCTAAGATCACGCGCATCTACATCGAGTCGCGTAATCGTATCGATCTGTATGCCGCCCCAGGCTGAGGCGACCGGGCCAGAACGAGGAGGCAACGAACAGGCAACCAAGTCACCGCGGCGCCGGCCCGGCTTTCCCCCGCGGCTCTGCCAACGGCCACTCCGCCCAGCCGACGTGCCAGACAGGAGCATCCGATGAACACCCATCCAGCCCCCGACACCCCAAACTTCCGCGGCCTTCCCGGAACGATGGCCGTCGTGTTCGGCTTGCTGGCGCTGCTGCTAGGCATCGGCGGCGGCTGGCTGCTATGGCTGGGCGGCAGCGCGTATTACCTGCTCATGGCACTGGGGTTGCTGGTGGTGGCGCTGCTGCTGCTGTGGCGACATGCCGCGGCGCTGTGGCTGTATGCCTTGCTGTGCCTGGCCACGCTGGGGTGGTCGGTGTGGGAAGCGGGACTGGACTGGTGGCAGCTGGCACCGCGGCTGGACCTGTTCGTCGTGCTCGGCCTGCCACTGTTGCTGCCGGCCGTCTGGCGCGCGCTGCATTGGGGCCAGGCCAACAGGGCCTTGCAGGACGGCATCCCGCGCACGGCGGCGCGCCACGGCGGCTGGGCCGTCGCGGTGGCTTTGCTGGCGGTGGCGGTGGTCTCGCTGATCTCGCTGGCGACCGATTCGCACACCATCCAAGGCGGCCTGCCGCCGTCGCAGGGGCAGCTGCGCGAACGGGGCGCAATGACCCTCGGCGTGCCGCCCGGCGAGTGGCATGCCTATGGCCGCACAGGCCACGGCCGACGCTACGTTCCACTCGACCAGATCACGCCGGACAACGTTGGCCGGCTGCAACTGGCGTGGGAATTCCACACCGGCGACCTGCGCGGCCAGCCCGGCGACCCGAAGGAGACGACATTCGAGGTGACGCCGCTGAAGATCGGCGACCGCGTTTACCTGTGCACTCCGCACCAAGACGTCATCGCGCTTAACGCCACCACCGGGCACCAGGTGTGGCGCCACGAAGCGCGGGTGGCCCAACCGGGCCAGGGCCTGGCACTGCAACACCGCACCTGCCGCGGCCTGGGCTACAAGCCTGCAGCGGAGGCGCCCGTGGCGGCCAACGCGGCCGTCAGCTGCGCTGCCAAGCTGTACATGCCCACCGTCGACGGCCGCCTGTTGGCGCTCGACCCCGACACCGGCACTGTGTGCACCGGCTTCGGTGATGGTGGCGCTGTCAACCTCTGGGCAAATATGCCTAACAAGCGGCCCGGCTCCTACTACTCGACCTCGCCGCCAGTCGTCACGCGGCACCTGGTCATCGTGGGCGGCAGCGTGAACGATAACGTCTCCACACACGAGCAGTCGGGCGTCATCCGGGCTTTCGACGCCGACAGCGGCGCCCTGGTCTGGAACTGGGACTCGGGCAATCCGAACAGAACGGCGCCTCTGGCCGCTGGCCAGACCTACACCGTCAATTCACCCAACAGCTGGTCGATCGGCAGCGTCGACGAGACCCTGGGCCTGGTCTACCTGCCGCTGGGCAACCAGCCGCCCGACCAGTGGGGCGGGCGGCGCAGCGCGGCGGTGGAGCGCTACTCGTCGTCGGTGGTGGCGCTGGACCTGCAAACCGGGCAAGTTCGCTGGGCCTTCCAGACCGTGCACCACGACCTTTGGGACTACGACGTGCCGGCGCAACCCAGCCTCGTCGACCTGCAGATCGGCGACGCCATCGTGCCCGCGCTCGTGCAGCCGACCAAGCAGGGTGAACTCTTCGTGCTGGACCGCCGCACCGGCACGCCACTGCAGCCGGTGACCGAGGTGCCCGCGCCCCAAGGTGCAGCGGCTGGCGACCGCACGGCCCCGACGCAGCCGGTCTCGGCGCTATCCTTCGACCCGCCGCGGCTGCAGGGCCGCGACATGTGGGGCGGCACCGCGCTCGACCAGTTGTGGTGCCGCATCGCCTTCCACCGCCTGCGCTACGAAGGGCGCTTCACGCCGCCGTCGACGCAGGGCTCGCTGGTCTACCCGGGCAACTTCGGTGTCTTCAATTGGGGCAGCGTGGCCGTCGACCCCTACCGGCAGATCGTCTTCGCCACGCCGACGCGCCTGGCCTTC
>JBDTVC010000290.1:0-6023 GCA_040007475.1 Burkholderiales bacterium | reverse complement strand
GATCCGGCGCCAGGGCATCTACTTCGCGATGATCACGCTGGCGATGGCGCAGATGATCTACTTCGTGTTCCTGCAGGCGCCGTTCACCGGCGGCGAGGACGGGCTGCAGGGCGTGCCGCGCGGCAAGCTCTTCGGGCTGCTGCCGCTGGCCAACGACAAGGTCATGTACTACGTCGTGCTGGCGGTCTTCGTCGCGGTGTTCCTGTTCATCATCCGCATCGTGCATTCGCCGTACGGCCAGGTGCTCAAGGCGATCCGCGAGAACGAGCCGCGCGCGGTCTCGCTCGGCTACGACGTCGACCGCTACAAGCTGCTGGCGTTCGTGCTGTCGACCGCGCTGGCCGGGCTGGCCGGATCAATGAAGACGCTGGTGGTCGGCTTCGCGACGCTCAGCGACGCGCACTGGTCGTTGTCGGGCGAGGTCGTGCTGATGACCCTGCTCGGCGGCATGGGCACCTTCGCCGGGCCGGTGATCGGCGCGTTCACGATCATCGGGCTGCAGAACTTCCTGGCGGATCAGGTCGGCTCGTGGATCAACGTCATCATCGGCGCGATCTTCGTCGTCTGCGTGGTCGCCTTCCGGCGCGGCTTCGTCGGCGAGCTGATTGCTTGGCAACAGCGCCGCAAGGGTCACTGACCAGGGTCTTGTCAACGCCGCTTCTCGGTGCCTAGACTGGCTTGCGGGCCATTTCAGGAGACATCGAGATGAGCATCAAGCGCCTGACGAAGGAAGACATCCGCCGCACCACCGGCACGCTGAATCCTGTCGGGCACGTCGTGCTCGCGTTCAAGGACGACGCGTTGACGTCCGAAGCGGTCGACGCGCTGCGTGCCGCGGGTCTGGCCGATGAGGACATTCTTCACTACCTGGCCGTCGACGCCACGCCACGGCTGCGCGAACGCGTGCGCACGGCGAGTCAGGCGGCCGGCTTCGGCTACGAGATCACGCTGATGCGACGCTACCTCGCGTTCGCCGAGGCGGGTGCGGGGTGGCTGATCGTCTATGCCCCCAACGACGCCGCCGTCGGGCACATCACCGAGGTCGCGACGCGCTTTCATGCACTCTGCGCGGTGCGCTACCACCGGCTCGCGAACGAAGACCTGGTCTAGCCCGGATCAGGGCTCGAACAGGTCCGTCGCGCCCGACGGCTTCGGCGGCGTGACGCCGAGGTGGCGATAGGCTGCTGCCGTCGCCACGCGGCCGCGCGGCGTGCGCTGCAGATAGCCTTGCTGAATCAGGTAGGGTTCGATCACATCCTCGATGGTTTCGCGCTCCTCGCCGATCGCTGCAGCGACGTTGTCGAGCCCGACCGGGCCGCCGGCGAAGCGGTTCACCACCGCGTCGAGCAGCTTGCGGTCCATCACGTCGAGGCCGTGCGGGTCGACGTCGAGCATCTTCAGGGCCTTGTCGGCGAGCGCCTTGCCGATGCGGCCGTCGGCCTTCACGTCGGCGTAGTCGCGCACGCGGCGCAACAGCCGGTTCGCGATGCGCGGCGTGCCACGCGAACGGCGCGCGATCTCGAACGCGCCTTCCTCATCGGTCGGTACCTTCAGCAGGCCGGCCGAGCGCGTGACGATGCGCGCGAGCTCTTCGGGCGTGTAGAACTCCAGCCGCGCGACGATGCCGAAGCGGTCGCGCAACGGGTTCGTCAGCATGCCGGCGCGTGTGGTCGCGCCGATCAGCGTGAAGGGCTGCAAGTCGAGCTTGATCGAGCGCGCGGCCGGGCCGTCGCCGATCATGATGTCGATCTGGTAATCCTCCAGCGCGGGGTAGAGGATTTCCTCGACGACCGGGCTCAGGCGGTGGATCTCGTCGATGAAGAGCACGTCGTTGCGCTCGAGGTTGGTCAGGATCGCGGCCAGGTCTTTCGGCTTCTCGAGCACCGGGCCGGAGGTCTGGCGCAGGTTCACGCCGAGCTCGTTGGCGATGATGTGCGAGAGCGTCGTCTTGCCCAGCCCCGGCGGGCCGAACAGCAGCACATGGTCCATCGCCTCGCTGCGCATCTTCGCGGCACCGATGAAGATCTCAAGTTGCTCGCGCGCCTTGGCCTGGCCCACGTACTCGGCCAGGCCCTTGGGGCGCAGCGCGCGCTCGATCGCCTCCTCGTTGGGTGACGCGGGCGCGGCGCTGACGACGCGGCGCGCGGGCTCGAACTCGTCGGTCTGGATGCTCATGGCCCATTATCGGCGGTGGGGAACTCTCCCCAGCTCAAGTGGGGGGCCAATCGGGTGCTGTTGGGACGTGGCCGCGACCGGGTTCCTGCACAATCGCGCTGTGAATGCACGTCGACTGTCCTCGCGCTGGGCCCTCTGGGCTTTCGCCGCGGCCTTGCTGCTGAAGGCCGCGATGCCCTGGCTGGCGAGCGCGTCGGCACAGATGCAGGGCAAGGCGCTGGTCGAGGTCTGCACGGTCTACGGCGTGTCGCTCGTGCCGCTGGACGGGCCGGCGCACGAGACGCCCGCGGGCGACCACACCGCCCACGGCAACGAGCACTGCACGCTCACGGCCCTGACGGCGCTGGTCACTCCGGTGCCCGCGCTGCTGCAGGTGGCTGCCGAACCCGCGCAGCGGCGCGCGGCGTCTCTGGCGCCGCCCAGCCCGCAGGCGCCCGACGCCTGCGCGACCTGGGTCGCGCGGCTCAAGCACGGTCCGCCGAGCGCGGCCTGAACACTGCAGGTGCCGAGCGGCTGCTCGCGCACGTCAGCTGAACTGACGTCGCTGCGAGCCCGCTGACCGGCTTGTGCCCTGGTGCGCGCGATGCGCACCGTTCAGGATCGAACCGTCATGTCTCACTCTTCCGCCACGCCGCGCGCGTGCCGCCTTGCGCTCGCCCTCGCGGCGATCGGGCCTCTTTCGTTCGACCTTCACGCGCAGACGCTCGCTGCAACTGCCGCCAACGTCACCGACACGCCGGACCACGTGCCGGTCAAATCGCTCGGCGTCGTCACCATCGTCGGTGGTCAGCCCACCTCGCTGCCGACGCAGATCCCCGCCACGATGGAGGGCGTGACGCGCGAGCAGATCGCACGCACCATCAACGCCACCGACAGCGAGGACGCGCTGAAGTACCTGCCCAGCCTGCTGGTGCGCAAGCGCTACATCGGCGACTACAACCACGCGATCCTCTCGAGCCGCGCCTCGGGCACCGGCAACAGCGCGCGCTCGGGCGTCTATGCGGACGGCATCCTGCTGTCCAACTACCTCGGCAACGGTGTCGGTGGCCTGAGCTTCCCGCCGCGCTGGAGCATGGTGACGCCCGAGGAGATCGAGCGCGTCGACGTGATGTACGGCCCGTTCTCGGCCGCCTATCCGGGCAACTCGGTCGGCGCGGTCGTTGTGTTCACGACCGGCATGCCCAAGGGTTTCGAGGTTCATGCCAAGGCCGGCTATGTCAGCCAGCCGTTCAGCCTGTACAACACCGACGCCACCTACCGCGCCTGGGAGACGAGCGCATCGGTCGGCAACCGCAGCGGCGACTTCTCGTGGCTGCTGAACTTCAACCATGCCGACAGCCACGGCCAGCCGCTGACCTTCGCGACGCGCTTGCTGAGTACCGGAACCGCGGGCAACGCCGGCACGCCCGTGTCCGGTGCGGTGCTGGACGCGAACAACGCGAACCAGCCTTGGGTTGTGCTCGGCACCGGCACCGAATACCGCACGAAGCAGGACCACTTCAAGGCCAAGCTGGCCTACGACATCACGCCGACGATCCGCGCGAACTACGTGCTCGGCCTGTGGCAGAACACCTCGGTGAACCGGCCGGTCTCGTACCTGCGCGACGCGACCGGGCAGCCGGTCTACAGCGGCGCGATCAACATCGGCGGGCAGTCCTTCGCCGCGCTGACCGGTGCCGACTTCGCGGCGACGAACGAGAGCCTGACGCACGCGATGCACGGCCTCACCGTCAAGAGCCACACGCAAGGCGAGTGGGACTGGGAGGTCGACGCGAGCCTGTACGACTACCGCAAGGACGCCAAGCGCCAGAACGCGGCGGCCAACACCTTGCCCAACGCACTCTCGGGCGGCGCCGGCACGCTGGCCGATGGCAGCGGCACCGGCTGGAACAACCTGGCGCTCAAGGGCACCTGGCGCCCCTCGGGCATGCAGGGCGAGCACATCGTCGACCTCGGCGTGCAGCAGGACCGCTACAAGCTGCAGTACCTCACGTCGACCATCGCCGGCAACTGGCTGGCCGACGCGGCAGGTGCGCTCGCCAGCAAGGTCGGCGGCAAGACGCAGCTGCTCAGCGCATATGCCCAGGATGCCTGGGCCTTCGCCGAGCGCTGGAAGACCGTGCTCGGCCTGCGCGTGGAGCAGTGGAGCGCGTCGGACGGGCAGACCTCGTTCTCGGCCGCCAGCGCGCTCGCGTATCCGTCGCGGCGCGAGAACTTCCTGTCGCCCAAGGCCGCGCTGTCGTACCAGGCGCTGCCCGATCTCGTGCTGAAGGCCTCGACCGGCCGCGCCGTGCGCATGCCCACAGTCGGCGAGCTGTACGGCGCCACGTCGACCACCAACTCGCAGTACATCAACGATCCGAACCTCGGGCCCGAGAAGTCGCTGACCACCGAGCTCACCGCCGAGAAGGAGCTGAACAACGCGTTGCTGCGCCTGACCTTCTTCACCGAGAACGCGCGCGACTCGCTGTACTCGCAGACCAGCTTCGACCCGGTGGCCAACAAGAACATCAGCCGCGTGCAGAACGTCGGCCGCATCCGCACCCATGGCCTGGAGCTGGCGCTCAGCGGCACGGATGTACTGACGAGGGGGCTTGACCTGAGCGGCAGCGTGACCTGCGCTGACTCCGTGATCAAGGAAAACGACGGTTTCGTCGTCACCCCGGGCGACACGATCGGCAAGCGCCAGCCCAACATCCCGAGGTGGCGCGCGACCGCGCTGGCGAGCTACCGTGTCGACGATCGCTGGACGGCGGCGCTCGGTGTGCGCTACAGCGGCGCGCAGTACCGCACGCTGAACAACGCCGACGTGAATGGCTTCACCTACCAGGGCGTCAGCAGCTACGTCACGGCGGACGTTCGCGTGCGCTACCAGATCAACCGCCAGTGGTCGGCCGCCGTCGGCATCGACAACCTGAACAACGACCAGTACTGGAACTTCCACCCCTACCCGCAGCGCAGCTACAGCGCAGAACTGAGGTTCGACCTGTGAAGACACTCGCCACCATCGCAGCGATCGCGCTGCTGGGCCTCGCCGTCGAGACGCGAGCTCATGTTGTGCTGGATCAGCCGACCGCGCCCGCAGGCAGCAGCTACCGGGCCGTGTTCCGCGTCGGGCACGGCTGCGACGGGCTGCCCACACGCGCGATCACCGTGCGCATCCCGGCCGGCGTGCAGGGCGCCAAGCCGATGCCCAAGCCGGGCTGGGCACTGGCCACGCGCACCGAGACCCTGGCCACGCCCTACCTCAGCCACGGCAAACGCATCGACGCCGACGTGACCGAGGTCGCCTGGACGGCGACCGCGAAAGACGCCTTTCTGCCCGACGCCTGGTACGACGAGTTCGTGCTGCGCGCGACGCTGCCGGCCGAGACCGGTGCTGTCTGGTTCCAGGTCGTGCAGACTTGCGACGACAACGGCCGCGACGTCCGAAAGGAGTGGGCGCAGGTCCCGAAGGAGGGCAACTCGACCCGCGGCCTGCCGCTGCCGGCAGCGCTGCTGCTGATCGAACCCGCTGCGCCGGGTCACGTCCACTGAATCCATCGACACACCCCAGGAGATCGTCATGCAAATCACTCACTTGTTCGGCGCCACGGCGCTCATGCTCGCCACATTCACGGCCCACGCCCATGACTACAAGCTCGGCGCGATCAGCGTCGGCCATCCCTATGCCCGCGCGACCGGCGCCGGCCAGCCGGTCGGCGGCGGCTTCCTGAAGCTCGTCAACGGTGGCGAGGCGGACCGCCTCGTGTCGGTCAGTGCCGAGGTCTCGAAGTCCGTCGAGCTGCACGAGATGAAGATGGAAGGCGACGTGATGCGCATGCGCCAGGTCGACGGCATCGCGCTGC
>JBDTVC010000289.1:0-6063 GCA_040007475.1 Burkholderiales bacterium | reverse complement strand
CAGTACCGCTGCATCGAGTTCATGCTCGGCAACAAGAACGCGGCGATGCTCAAGCCCCACGCGCACCGGCCGGAGATCCTCGCGCGGGTCGAGGCCGCGTACCGCGCACCGTCGCTGTACGACGAGTCGCTGCGCCTGCTCGCACGGCGCGGCATCGCGGTGCCGGCCGAACACCTGGAACGCGACTGGACCAAGGCGCACGAAGCGAGCGCGGCGGTCGAGGCCGCCTGGCTCGTCGTCTACCGCAACCCGCAGGCCCACTGGGATCTGTACCAACTCGGCGAGGAACTCACCGATCTCGAGGACGCGTTCCGTCAATGGCGCTTCCGCCACGTCACCACCGTCGAGCGCGTCATCGGCTTCAAGCGCGGCACCGGTGGCACCTCGGGCGTGGGCTACCTGCGCAAGATGCTCGACGTGGTGCTGTTCCCCGAGATCTGGTCGCTGCGCACGAATCTCTGATCAACCCAGGTTCACCGGCACGAAGATCTTGTCGCCGTCGCGCTGCACCAGCAGCGCCACGCTCTTGGGTTTGCCGGCGAGCACGCTCCTGACCTGCTCGATGCTCTGCACCGGCTTGCCGTTGATCGCGAGCAGCACATCGCCGGCCTCGATGCCGGCACGCGCGGCGGGGCCGGCGACGTTCTCCACCACCATGCCTTCCTCGATACCCGACTGACGGCGTTCGTCTTTCGTCAGCGCGCGAAGCCCCAGGCCCAACTGGCCGGGCTTCAGGTCACCGCTGGCTTCGGCCACTTCGGTCTTGTCGGCGTCGGCATTGCCGAGCTTGGCCTCGATCTCGCGCGCCGCGTGATCGCGCCAGAGCTTGAGCTTGACCTTCTCGCCAGGGGCAGCCATGCCGATCAGGCTGGACAGCTCGCCGCTGCGCACCACCGATTCGCCATTGACCTCCGTGATCACGTCGCCCGACTTCAAGCCCGCCGCGGCCGCCGCGCTGCCGGGCGCGACGTTCGCGATCAGCGCGCCGTCCGGCTTCTTCAGCCCGAACGATTCGGCCAGCGCCTGGTTCAGATCCTGCACCGTGACGCCGAGGCGCGCGTGCGAGGCCTTTCCGGTCGCGACGATCTGGTCCTTGACCTTCAACGCCACGTTGATCGGGATCGCGAAGCTCAGGCCCTGGAAGCCGCCGCTCTGCGAGTAGATCTGCGCGTTGATGCCGACCACCGAGCCACTGCCGTCGAACAGCGGGCCGCCCGAATTGCCCGGGTTCACCGCGGCATCGGTCTGGATGAACGGCACGACCGTGCTGTCACCCGGCAGCGAGCGGCCCTTGGCGCTGACGATGCCCTGCGTCGCGGTCTGCTCCAGCCCATACGGCGCGCCGATCGCGAGCACCCGGTCGCCCACCTCGAGCTGGCGCGCATCACCCAGCCGCACGATGGGCAGGCCGGTCGCGTTGATGCGCAACACCGCGATGTCGGTCGTCACGTCTGAGCCCAGCACCTTGGCCGCGAACTCACGGCGGTCGCTGAGCTTGACGGTCACTTCCTTGGCCTCGCGCACCACGTGCGCATTGGTCAGGATCAGGCCGTCGCTGCTGATGATGAAGCCCGAGCCCATGCCCTTGAACGGCACGCTGCCGCCGCGCTGGCCGCGCTGCTGAAAGCCCGGCATGCCGCGGAAGAACTTGAAGAACGGGTCGTTCTCCATGCCTTCGGGCAGGCCCTGCTCCTCGGCCGAGGCCTTGTGCATGCCGGCGACGTTGACGCCGACGACGGCCGGCCCGCCCTGCTTCACGATCGCGCGGTAGTCGGGCACGCTCTGCGCGGCGAGCATCGGCACCGGGGCCGGCGCCGCGGTGTTCTCGACCGCCACCTGCGTCGGCGCGGGCTTCGGCTTGAGCCAGCTCGGCGTCAGGTCGATCGCGCTCGCGGTACCGACCGCCAGCACGCCCGCCGCGATCAGTGCGGCACTCAGTGGTTTGACTTTCATGGCGACTCCTTCTGCGAGATTCGAATCAGCGCCGATCGGCGCATGTCGCAGAAGATAGGGTCGGCCGGTTAGGCTTGCATTAGCGCCCGGTTAAGCCAGGGTTAAGCCGGGGTGACGGCGACGCTCACGGCGTCAGCGTCACGTCGCCGAAATACGCGAGGGCATGGCCGTGGGTGTTGTCGGCATCGGCCGAGATCGCCACACCGCTCACCTCGGGCACCTTGCCCTCGGATTCGTCGCCGAACATGCGCTGGTAGTCGGCGACGAGGTTGCGGCGTTGCGCGACCCACTGCCCGAGCTTGCCGGTGCCGGTGTCGAGCACGATCATGCGGATGCGCTTGCTGAAGGCGTTGATGATGCCGGTGTTCGCCGCGAGCTTGTTGTCCCACACGTAGCACAGCGTCTGGCCCGGCACGCCCTGCCCGACGACCGAGTTCGCCAGCCCGAGCCGCGCGCGTTCGCCGAACGGCAGCTTGTCGGTGTCGAACGCGAAGAACACGCACAGCTTTGCCGGCGAGTCATCGCCGGCACGGATCTTGAGGTCGGCGTCGTCGACCAGCTTGTCGACGCGCCAGCGCCACGTCAGCACGGCCTGCGGCGTGGGCTGCAGCTTGAGGTCGTGCACGAGGTTACCGTAGGAGTCCTCGGCCTCGACCTTGAGCACGTGCGCCCCGCCCAGTTCGACGACCGTGAACTTCGTCGGCTGCTTGCGCGGCAGCGTCGCGAACTTCCAGGTGGCCGGCGGCTCGCCCGGCGCCGCGGCGGAGAACGGGGCGATCGTGGTCGCATCGGCCGCGCGAACGGGGCCCGAAACCGCCGCGCCAAGTCCGATCACCAGCGCGGTCAGTGCGCGGCACGTCAAAATGGCGGAGGTCGGGGGTGTGGCCATGGGTTGTCTCCGTGATGTCGGTTCGGTTCGTCGGGCTGCCAGCGCGGCGCTGGACGCGGTCACCCTTTTACCCGAGATGCGCGCCGCGCACATCGGTGTCCCAACCGACCAAGGAGCTTTCGCTTGTTCAACCACTTGATCAACGAGATGAGCCGCTACGCTCAACTGGCGCTCGAATCGCCGAGCGAAATGATGGCGCTGATCTCCGTGATCGCGGCCGGCCTGTCGGTTCTCGTCAGCAGCTTCGTGAAGACGATGATCCCGCTGCGGGGCCTGGCGATCGCCAGCAACTTCGGCTTCGTCGCGTACGGCGCGCTGCATCCGTCGTACCCGATGCTGATGCTGCATGCCCTGCTGCTGCCGATCAACATCTTCCGCCTCGCCGAGATGGTGCGACTGACGAAGCACGTGGCCCGAGTTCGCGCCGAGGCCGCGCACTCGGGCGTCTGGCTCAAGCCCTACATGCGGGCGAAGAAGCATCGCGCCGGTACCGTGCTGTTCAGGAAGGGCGACATGGCCGATCGCCTCTACATGCTGGCCGAGGGCCGCATCGAGCTGGTCGAGATCAACAGCAGCCTTCTCCCCGGCCAGATCTTCGGCGAGATCGCGTTCTTCTCGCCCGACCGGCGCCGGCGGCTGACCGCGCGCTGCGCCGACAAGTGCACCGTGCTGTCGATCGACGAGAGCACGGTCAAGCAGCTCTACTACCAGAACCCGGCGTTCGGCTTCAACATGATCGAGCTCGTCGCGGCGCGCTTCTCGGCCGATGTCGATCGCCTCAACGCCGAGTTGGCCAGCGAGCGCAAGAGCGCCCAGGCTCAGGCCGATGTCGCGACCAAGGTCGACATGATCGAGTGAATCGCTTCCTTGAGCTTGGTCTTGGCCAGGTCCCTGCACTGCGCCTCGCTCAGGCTGGGCATCGCGTCGAAGGCCGAGGCCGACTTGATCGGCGCGTAGACGACCTTCGTTCCCTGGACCGGGTGCAGCACGACCGGCAGCAGCATCGCGCGCGCGCTGACGACGCAGGTCTTGTTCTCGGTGAACCCGCCGGTGACCTCGCTGACGAAACGGAACTTGCGCATCGGGTAGAGCTTGCTCACCCGCGCCGGCGTGTTCTCCTTCCAGATCGCTTCGGCGGTGGCCGGGTCGATCAGGAAGCTCGCCGACTTGTCCAGGCTCATCGGCTTCGGGGTGGCGGCAAACGCGCCCGTCGCCAACATCAGGGTCACAGCCAAACTCGCAACGCCAGGTTTCATGAATCGCCCCAGGTGGTGGTGGATCTTGCAGCTGGATCGCCGAGCGGCGCCGCGACCGGTAGTGTAGGCATGGCCGGTGCGGCCGCGCGCGGGAATCGCACCTCGACCCGCAAGCCGCCCAGCGGCGAATCACCCAGCACGATGCTGGCCCCGTGCCGCTCGGCGACGCTGCGCACAATGGCCAGACCCAGGCCCGACCCGACCTGGTCGCTCTCGGCGCCCGCGGCGCGGCGGTAGAAGCGGTCGAACACCCGATCGCGTTCGTCGCGCGGGATGCCCGGCCCGGCGTCGTCGCACTGCAACACGGCGCTGCCGGCGTCGTCGAACAGGCGCACCTCGACCCGCGAGCCGCGCCCCGCGTAGCGGACGGCGTTGTCGCAGAGATTGCGGGCGAGCAGCGTGAGCATCATCGCGTCGCCCTGCACCCGCACTGGGCGCTCGGCTGACAGCTCGATCCGGGTGCCGCGAGCGTGCGCGAAAGGCACCGTGTCGGCGACCGCCGCGCGCACCGGCTCGCGGAGATCGAACTCGGTGAACGCGGCCCTTGGCGCGCCAGGCTCGGCCCGCGCCAGCGTCAGCAGCTGTTCGACCAGACGCGCCGCTCGGTCGATGCCGGCGTTCAGCGCGGCGACCCCGTCGGCCCGCGCGGCCTCGTCGGGCGCACGCTGCAGCAACTGCATCTGC
This sequence comes from Burkholderiales bacterium, assembly GCA_040007475.1. GTDB lineage: Bacteria > Pseudomonadota > Gammaproteobacteria > Burkholderiales > Burkholderiaceae_C > LMDS01. Next base: position 1,281 of record JBDTVC010000289.1, on the reverse strand, counting down.
AGCTTCAGCGCCGTCAGCGGCGAGCGCAACTCGTGCGCCGCATCGGCGACGAAGGCGCGCTGGGCGCCGAGCGAGTCGCCCAGCCGCTGCAGCAGGCCATTGAGGGCGCCGACGAGTGGTGCGACTTCATCGGGCAACCCGGCAGTCGGTAGCGGCTGCAGGGACTGCTCGTCACGCGAGCGCACATCCAGCGTCAGGCGCTGCAGTGGCGCGAAGATGCGTGCGGCGAGCCACCACAGCAGCAGCGCCATCAACGGCGCGATCACGAACAGCGGCGCGACGCTGCGCAGCGCCGCATCGGCCGCGAGCCGGCTGCGGATCTGCCGCGGCTGCGCGACCTGGATCACGCGGTCGCCGGTGGCCACGCTGAAGGTGCGCCAGGTCTTGCCCTGCACCGCGATGTCGGCGAAGCCGAGCAGCGCGCGCGTCGGCAGGTCGGCGCGCAGGCGCGGCGGGTAGATCGCGCGCCCGTCGGCCGACCAGATCTGCACCACGACATCGAGCTGCTCGTCGTTCAGCGTGCTGGCCTGCGCCGGCGCGATCTCGCCCTGGTCGCGCAGCGACAGGGCCATCTGGCGCAGCTGGTAGTCGAACAGGGCTTCCGTCTCGGCCAGCACGTTGCGGTAGGTCAGCGCGCCCATCACGAGCGCGGTGACCGCCAGCACGCCGAGCAGCGTGAGCAGCACTCTGATCCGGATCGAATTCATGACGCCTTCGCGCCGACGAAGTAGCCGACGCCGCGCACGTTCTGGATGAAGTCGGCGCCGAGCTTGCGGCGCAGCTGATGGATGTAGACCGAGACCGCGTTGCTCTCGATCTCCTCGCCCCAACCGTAGAGACGGTCCTCGAGCTGCGCGCGCGACAGCAGCGCGCCGGGGCGTTGCATCAGCGCCTCGAGCACCGCGAACTCGCGCGCCGACAGCAGCACCGGCGCGCCATCGTGCGTGACCTGGCGCGTCGCCGGGTCGAGCGTCACGCCGCCGAACGCGAGCGCGGGCTCGGCACGCCCGCTGTGGCGGCGCATCACCGCGCGGATGCGGGCACCGAGCTCGTCGAGCTCGAAGGGCTTGACGAGGTAGTCGTCGGCGCCGGCGTCCAGCCCGGCCACCTTGTCGCCCGGGCCGTCGCGCGCGGTGAGCACGATGACCGGCGTTGCATCCTGCCGCGCCCGCAGCGCGCGCAGCACGTCGAGGCCACCACCGGGCTCGGTCTCGGCGCCGGGCGCCGCCGTCGCGGGCAGGCCCAGGTCGAGCAGCACGAGGTCGAAGCGCTCGCTCGCCA
>JBDTVC010000288.1:0-6103 GCA_040007475.1 Burkholderiales bacterium | reverse complement strand
TTCGTGCCGCACCAGGAGATCAACGCCAGCCCGACCGAGGTGCTCGAATGCGTGCTCGTGCGCAGCGACGGTGAGGCCGTGGCCGTGAACCTCGACATCGCACCGGTCGAGAAGCCCGAGGCGGTGCGCTGGATCGACCCGACGCACCCGCACGGCTGACACTGGGCCGGCGTCAGCGGAACGTGATGCGCGTGGCCAGCACGCGCGTGCCATCCGGCGAGAGCGTGCCGCGAACGTCGACATTTGCGCCGACCGTCAGGCCCGCCGCGGTGCCGTCCTTGAACTCCGTGCTTGCCGAGTAGACGATCGTCACGCCGCGGATCACGAAGCTGAGCGTGGCCGGATCGGACGATGCGACGAGGCCCCGCAGCTCGAAGTCCTGTCCGTTGCCGCTGCCGCCGCCGGCGTTCTTGACCTCGACCTTGCTGGCCACCAGGACACCGCCTTGCGCCGTGCCGTCGACCTCGACCCGAACCCCCAGCGCCACACCGGCCGGATTCACAGCGCTCGCATCGACGACAACCCCATCGACACTGAACTGCGTGGCGGACACGAACGCGCTGACCAGACCTTCGAGTCGCACGTCGTCGCGGTCGAGCGGTCGCTGCACGCCATCGCCCAGCGTGGTCGCCTGCCACACGCCGGCAACCTGGGTGGCGCCGACCCGCACGCGCACGATGCTGCCGTTGCCCAGTGCTGCGGGAAGGATGCCGCCGAATGCGGCGTACGAGATGCGCTCGGTGCCAATACTGAGCGCCCGTGTCGCCGCATCGAACTGGCTCACGACGCCGCTCAGCACGAAGCTCGTGACCGCAGTCTTGCGCTCGATGCGCGTCGCCGTGTAGTGGCCGCTCGCCGCGTCGAGCAGGGCGTAGACCTCGACCACATCGCCGAGCGCCAGCGCCGACAGGCCGCCGCCCACACTGACATCGTCGAAGACGGTCGTGGCAACGATGTCGATCGACTGGCCGAGCACCACGAGACGCGCTGCCGCGAGATCGCGGCTCGCGATCGGGCCGACAACGGCGCTGCCGAACGCGATGCTGCTGGCCGTGCTGATGGTGGCACCGGTGGCGTCGGTGCCGACCGCCGAGCCGCGCACGTCCGTCGTCATGCCCAGGCGCAGATCGTCGCGGCTGCGGACGGAGCCGTCGGCGTCCGTGACGCTGGCGCGGCTGTCGTCGAAGTGGACGCCGCCGACGATCACCGAGCCGAACCCGGTGATGGTCCCGCTGGCGAAGACCGGGCTGCCGGTGCCGCCGCTGTCGACGTCGCCGCCGCATCCGGCCAGTGCCAGTGCCAGCCAGAACACGCGCAAGGCGCGGCGCGGCGCGTGGATGAGTGCGTCGATCATTTCTTTCGTCTCCCGGTCGGCGCCCGCGGGCGCTGCGCGCCGGCAGCGGTGTCGGCCGCCGGCGTCGTGGTCTCGTGATAGGTGTACAGGCCGATTCGCACGCGCTGATCGCGCACACGATCGGCGCCGCGGTCGTCGTCGATCAGTTGCTGGAGTGCGGGCACGGTGGAGGCGAGCAGCGACTTCCAGTGCGCGCGCATCAGCAGGTCGATGCGCTCCATCGAGCTCACCGACAGCTCCGCGAAGATCGCCTGCTCGAGGTGCAGAGGCTCGCGCGACAGCACGTTGGCCACCGCCGCGCGCAGGTGATCGCCGACGTTGTTGCCGAGGAGGTCGAGCATGCGCGTGCTGTCGCTGCCGGGCACGACGCTCTCGCGCACCACGTGCACCGTCTCGCCGTCGAGCCGGGCCAGGCCGAGCCGGCACAACTCGTCGAGCAGGCTGCGCGGGTGCACGTCGCGCGTCACCGACTGGGCCAGCGCCTCGAAACTCGGCGCCGGCCCCGAACGCGGCAAGGCCCGCAGCGCCCCGCCGCGCAGGCGCAGCGCCGGGTCGGCGATCCACTTGGTGAAGAGCCGCGTCGCGGGCGAGTCGCGCACGACCGGCGCGGTGCCCTCGGCCTGCGTGATGCGTGACACTTCGCGCCGGTTGATCCCGGTGGCGGTGCTGATGCGGCTGACGAGCCGATGCGCTGGCAGACCGGTGTGCGCCGCGCGGGCGGCGTCGACGAACGCGGTCTTGAGCATTTCCTCCATCGCCGCGAAGCTGAGACCTTGCGCGATCGCCAGCCGGGCCACCGGGCCCATCAGTTCGCGCATTGCCTGTGTCAGAGCCGCCGGATCGGGCGCCGACGTGGCCGCAGGGGCGGCGGACGGGCGGGGGCGCTTGGGCGGCGGAGCGGTCACAGCGGGAGTCTACGGGCGGTGCGCGCACGCCACGCGCGAAAGGGCCGGCCTCGCGGCCGACCCCTTGCACGATGCTGGCGGGCAGGCGATGGCGATCAGTCCTCGAAGCTGATGCGCGTGGCCGTCAGCGTCGTGCCGTCAGCCGAACGCGTGCCTTTGACCTCAACCTTCCTGTCGTTGGCCAGATCGGCCGCCGTGCCCTTGCGGAACTCGACCGCGCTGCCACCGTAGTTCACGGTCACGCCGCGCAGCACGAAGGTCTTGGCGGTGGTATCGAGCGCCGAGATCGCGCCGTGCAGTTCGAAGCCGGCGTCCTCGCGCTCGTGCTCGGTCTCGATCGAGACGCGCGTCGCCACGACCACGCCATTGACCGCGCTGCCCTTCACCTCGACGCGGGCGCCGAGCACGATGCCGGCGGTGCCGTCGGGGAAGGTCGCGTTCGTCGCGTCGACCGCGATGCCGTTGACGCTGAACTTCTTGTCGGTCTCGAAGGTGGTGGCCGTGATTGCGCCTTCGAGTTCGGCCTCGTCGTGGTCTTCGAGCTTGCGCACGCCGCTGACGACGGTGGCAGCGACCCACTGGCCGGCGACCTGCGTGGTCTGCAGGCGCACGCGCACCAGCAGGCCGTTGTCGAGCGTGGTCGGCACGGTCGCGCTGATCGCGTCGTACGAGATCGTGTCGGTGCCCGTGCCGATGCGCAAGGTGTGCGCGGTCTTGTCGATGTTGCTGACCACGCCGCGGATCTTGAAGAACGGCGCGTTCGGCTTCGGCTCGATGCGCGTGGCGGTGTACGCGCCGGTCGCGGCGTCGAGCAGGCCGTGCACTTCGACGATGGTCGTGCCGGCGACCAGGGCGGTGATGCCGCCGACCAGGCGGTCGTCGAACAGGGTGGCGGGGTTGATCTGCACGGTCTCGCCGAGCACGACGATCGAGCTGCCGTCGGCTGCGATGGCAGAGACCGGGCCGACGAGTTCGCTGCCGAAGCGGATCGCCCTTGCCAGGCTGTGCGAGCCGGAGCTGTCGCTGACGATGCCCGCGCTCTCGATCTCGGCCATCATGCCCAGCCGCAGTTCGCCGCTGGTGTGGGCAACGCCGTCGTCGTCGCTGATGCTGGCCTTCGAGTCGTCGAAGCGCACGCCGTTGACGATCACCGAGCCGAAGCCGGTGATCGGGCCGGAGGCGAACGAGGTCGTGCCGGCGGCGGCCGTGTCGGTGCTGCTGCCGGAACCGCCACCGCCGCAGGCGGTGATCGCCAGCGCGGCGAAGAGCACGCAGAGCAGGCCTTGCACGGGGCGGTGGCGCAACGGGTTGGATCGGGTCATGTCGGGTCTCCTGGTGAACGAGGGGTGCGCCGGTCGAAGCCCGCGCGACCCCTGAACTGTAAATGTGCATATCGCACATTTCAAGCGTTCTTGCATCTGCACACGATTGCGCGGCGCCGTGGCCGCACTGACCGCAGGGCGTTGCGCCGGCGGGTAGCATCAGCCCGAACCTTGGCAGCCGCCGTGCCGCCGCGAGCGCCCGCCCCATGCGTCTTTCCGTCCTCGACCAGTCCACCGCCGTCACCGGCCGCAGCGAAGCCGAATCCATCCGCGAGAGCGTCGCGCTCGCTGGCCATTGCGAAGCCCTGGGCTACCACCGCTACTGGGTCAGCGAGCACCACAACCTGCCGGCGATCGTCGGCACCGCGCCCGAGGTGCTGATGGCGGCGATCGCCGCGACCACACAGCGCATTCGCATCGGAAGTGCCGGCGTGATGCTCCCGCACTACAGCGCGCTCAAGGTGGCCGAGCAGTTCCGTGTGCTGGAGGCGCTCGCGCCGGGGCGCATCGACCTCGGCGTGGGCCGCGCGCCCGGCGGCGACATGCGGACCGCGCGAGCGCTCAACCCGAACGCGCATGCGGCGGCCGAGAACTTCCCCGAGCAGGTGCGCGATCTGCAGGCCTGGACCTCGCTGCAGGAGCACCAGGGCATCACCGCGCACCCGCGCGGGCCGCACGCGCCGGAAATCTGGGTGCTCGGCAGTTCGAACTACGGCGCGCAACTGGCCGCGCACTTCGGCCTGCCGTACGCCTACGCATACTTCTTCGTCGACGGGCAGGGCGCCGACGAGGCGCTCGCGCTCTACCGGCGCCTGTACCAGCCGAGCGAGCGCCATCCCGCTCCGCAGGCGACCGTGTGCGTCTGGGCACTGGTGGCCGACACCCACGACGAGGCGATGCACCACGCGCTCGGCCGCGAACGCTGGCGCGTCGACCGCGCGCGTGGCGCACTCGGCCCGTTGCAGGCGCCCGATGTGATCGCGGCGCGCGGCTTCACCGCCGACGAGTGGCCGACGGTCGAGGAGATGCGCCGCAAGGCCTTCGTCGGTACCGCGGCCGAGGTCGGTGCGCAGCTGCGCGCGCTGGGCGACGAGTTGCAGCTCGACGAGATCGTCGTCAACACCTGGGCGCACGATGCGCAGGTGCGTCGCCACTCCTACGCGCTGCTCGCGAAGGAGTTTGGGCTCGGATGAACCACATCGATTTCGAATTGCGCGGCGAGTACGTCACGCTCGACGCCCTGCTCAAGGCCACCGGCCTTGCGCCCAGCGGCGGCATCGCGAAGATGATGGTCGCCGATGGCCTGGTGCAGGTCGACGGCCGCGAGGAATTGCGCAAGACCTGCAAGATCCGCGCGGGTCAGGTCGTCGGCCTCGCGGGCGCGCGCATCGTGGTGCACGCACCAGCCGCCTGATCTGGGCTTCGCGCCGGGATGGTTCCGTTCCGCGGCATGATGGCGGGCATGACGACCCACATGCTTCCCCCACCCACCACCGCGCCCGCCGAACTCGCGCGCGCACTGCGCGAGCAGGGCCATGCCGCACTCAGCCCTTCGGGCCTGTTCGAACTCGTGCATGCCGCGCCGGCCGCGCTCGATGCACTGCGCCCATCGTGGAGCGACCTGCCGCCCGACGAGCACCTGCGCGACGGCGGCCGCTATCGGCGCCGGCGTCACGCGTGCTTCATCGTCGACGGCGCGACGATCACGCCGGTGCCGCACCGTGCGCACTGGCAGCCGGTCGAGTACAACGCGCTGCACGGCGGGCTGGAGCGCTGGTTCGCGCCGATGCAGGCCGACGTGATCGCGCAGCCCGCGTGGGCGGCACTGCTGCGCGAACTCGCGGCGCAGTGCAGTGCGGTGAAGGGGGCGCGGCCCTGGTACGTCGAGGCGCATCAGTTCCGCATCGACACGACCGACGGCATCGGCCGGCCGACGCCCGAAGGGGCGCACCGCGACGGCGTGGATTTCGTCGCCGTGATCCTGATCGACCGCCAGGGCATCAAGGGCGGCGAGACGCGCGTGTTCGAGGCCGACGGCCCGGCCGGCCTGCGCTTCACGATGAGCGAGCCGTGGACGACGCTGTTGCTCGACGACGAGCGCGTGATCCACGAGAGCACGCCGATACAGCCTCTCGCGCCGGGTGGGCATCGCGACACGCTGGTGCTGACCTTTCGGTCGGGCGCGTTCCAGGACCCGGTTACCTGAGAAGCGTCGAGCGCAGGAACATCACCGACGCGTAGAAGTAGTAATCGCTGTTCTCCTTGCGCGCGAAGCCGTGGCCTTCGTTCTCGGCACGCAGGTACCACACCGGTGATTTGTTCTCGCGCACTTTCGCGACGATCTGCTCGGCCTCGGTGTAGGGCACGCGCGGGTCGTTCTTGCCCTGCACGACGAACAGCGGCTTGGTGATCCGGCCGGCGTTGGTGAGCGGCGAGATGCGCCGCAGGAACTCGCGCATGGCCGGGTCGCGCTCGTCGCCGTACTCGACGCGGCGCAGGTCGCGGCGGTAGCTCTCGGTGTT
>JBDTVC010000287.1:0-6121 GCA_040007475.1 Burkholderiales bacterium | reverse complement strand
CACCGACCGCCGAAGCGAAGCGCCGGAACCTGCCCGCACGTGCCTTTGCTCTCGCCAACCGTCGCATGTATGACAGCCGTTCAAGGACCGCAACGGGCCGCAAGCCGTCACCCGTCCAGCCCTCGGATTTCATCCGTCGCGCGTCGCGCAAAGCGCGGTGGAGCAACTGACATGGCAACCCCTCGCCCGAGGTGTACATCGTTCGATCATCCGAGGGGATGCGGGCCGGCCGAGGTTCACGAAGTGGGCCTCCTCGTGGCCCATGGCGGCCTGGCGCTCGGCCCACAAGGAGACCCACCATGACCTCATCCACCCTCACGCGCCGCCACTTGCTGGGCCGCGCGCTCACCGCCGGTGCCCTCGCTCCGTTCGCCTCACTCAGCTTCGCTGCAGCGGCCAAGGCGAGTGACGCGCGCTTCGTGTTCGTGATCCTGCGCGGCGGGCTCGACGGACTGTCCGCCGTGCCGGCGATCGGCGACCCCGCTTTCGCCGCCGCACGCGGGCCGCTGGCCGTGTTCGAGCAGGCCCCGCTGGCGCTCGACAACACCTTCGCGCTGCACCCCAACCTCGCGCAGCTGCATGCGATGTACGGCCGCGGCGAGCTGGTCGTGGTGCACGCGGCCGGCCTGCCGTACCGCGATCGCTCGCACTTCGATGCGCAGCAGGTGCTCGAGAGCGGCGGCGTGCGGCCCTACGAGCTCAGCTCCGGCTGGCTCGCACGCGCGCTCGCACCGGCCTCGGCGAAGAGCATCGCGCTGAGCACCGCGGTGCCGCTGGTGCTGCGCGGGCCGGGGGTGGTCGACACCTGGGCGCCTTCGACGCTGCCGGACCCCGGCGCCGATCTCGTCGCACGGCTCGCGCAGATGTATGCCGACGATCCCGCGCTCGCCACCGCGCTCGAGCGTGCGAAGGCCCTGCACTTCGGCAACATGCCTGCCGAGACGGCCGGCGACATGGCGGGCGCGACGGACAAGACCAAACGCTACGGCAACTTCGGCCTGCTCGCGCAGCGCGCCGCCGAGTTCCTCGCGCAGCCAGGCGGCCCGCAGGCCGCGGTGCTCGAGATGGGCGGCTGGGACTCGCACGTGAACCAGGGCAATCCGACCGGCGCACTGGCGAACAACCTGCGGCAGCTCGATGGTGGCCTCGCCGCGCTGCGCGAAGGACTCGGGGCCAGCGGCACCTGGAACCGCACGGTGGTCGTTGTCGCCACCGAGTTCGGCCGCGAGGTGGCCGTGAACGGGACGCTGGGCACCGACCACGGCACCGGCGGCGCGGCCTTCGTGCTCGGCGGCGCGGTCAAGGGCGGCCGCGTGATCGCGGACTGGCCCGGCCTGGCCAAGCGCGATCGCTACGAGGGGCGCGACCTGAAGATCACGACCGATCTGCGCGCGGTGATGAAGAGCGTGCTCGCGGATCACCTGCAGGTCTCGGCCGCGGCGCTCGACACGACCGTCTTCCCGGGCAGCGCCGGGTCGGCGAAGATCGCTTTGCTGCGGGGCTGAACACCGCCCTCAGGCTGCCGCGCGCGGCTCCTTGCGCTCCCGCGGCGCCAGGCAGCGCTGCAGCACCTGCGACAGGCCCTCTGCGGTGAAGGGCTTGCCGAGGAAGTCGGTCATGCCGTCGGCGCGGCAGCGCTGCACGTCGATCTCGCTCAGCGACGCCGAGATCGCGATGATCGGCACCGCCGGCAGCCCGAGCGCCGCCTCCTGCGCGCGGATGCGCCGGGTCGCGACGTGCCCGTCCATGCGCGGCATCTGGCAGTCCATCAACACCAGCGCCGGACGGACCGGCGTGCGCAGCGCCATTTCGACCGCCTCGACGCCGTCGCGCGCGCGCAGCACGGTCAGGCCCAGGCGTTCGAGGTACGCGAAGATGATGAGCGCGTTGACTTCGTCGTCCTCGACCACCAGCAACTCGCACGGCGGCGGCCGCCAGTCGCCCGCGGATGCCAGCGCGGTCACCGCCGGTGCGCCGGGCGCGACCGCGTCGCAGGCCGGCAGGCGGGCGGTGAAGGTGAACGTGGACCCGACACCCGGCGCGCTGCGCACATCGATGTCGCCGCCCATCGCGCGCGCGATCTCGCGCGAGATCGTCAGGCCCAGGCCGGTGCCGGCCAGCGGCGCACCCAGCGCGGGCGCGAGCTGCGCGAACGCGTCGAACAGGCGCGGCAGGTCATCGGGGGCGATCCCCACGCCGGTGTCGATCACCTGCGCGACGATCTGATCCGGTACGTCGCCGCTGCGCTGCACCGACAGCGTGATGCCCCCGGTGGTGGTGAACTTCAGGGCATTGCCGAGCAGGTTGTGCAGCACCTGGCGAAAGCGGCCGGCATCGCCATCGACCCAGCACGGCCGCTCCAGCGCGATCTGCCGAATGAGTACCAGGCCCTGCTCGTGCGCACGCAGCTCGGACACCTCGGCCACGTGCTCGATCTGCGCGATCAGATCGAACGGCTGCGGGCGCAGCGTGAACTGCCCGGCCTCGATGCGCGAGACGTCGAGCAGGTCGTTGATCAGGCCGAGCAGGTGCGTGCCGGAGGCGTCGATCAGCTCGACGCGGCGCTGCTGACCGGTGTCGACCAGGTCGGGGCGCAGCAGCCGGGCGAGACCGAGGATGCCGTGCAGCGGCGTGCGCAGCTCGTGGCTCACGTTGGCGAAGAACTGCGACTTCAGGCCGCTCTGGCGCAGCGCGATCGCGAGCGCGTCGTCCTTCGCGTGTGCGAGGTGCAGGGCCTGCAGGCGCAGCAGCTGGCCCTCGACCCAGCGCAACTCGGAGCGGTACGCGGTGGCGAGCTGCAACAGCAGCAGCATCGTGAGGCTGATCGCGCCGACGGCACCGACCTCGTCCGCGCGCCACAGCGCACCGGCGATGGTAGGCAAGAGGATCGGGATGACATAGGCCGCGGTGGCGAACAGCGAGACCTGCAGGCCGAAGGTCGCCACACACGCGACCGCCGCGAGCACCGCGAAGGCGAACGATGCGACCGACTGCGCGGCGAGCCAGTAGCCGGCCACGCCCCACACGAGACCATCGAGTGCGAGCGTCGCGAGCGTGGCGCGTCGCCAGCCCGCGCCGCCGGCCTGCGGTTGCCGGAAGAACGCGTAGACCTGGATCAGCCGCAGCGCGGTCACGGTGAGCTTGGCGACCAGCCAGCCCTGCAGCAGGGTCGCGGGCAGCGTGCCCTGCCAGTACACGACCATCACGATCGCGAACAGGCTCGCCACCACCACGCCAAGTCGCGTGTACGACCAGACTTCGCGCAGCTGTTCGTCGGCCACGCGACGGGCGTCGATCGCGCCGATCTCGTGCGCCAGCCGGGTGGCCGCGCGGGCAAGCAAGGCAGAGGACCGAAACCGCATCGTGTCGTTGCAGGGAGTCTGCGCGCAGGGTAGCAGATGCCGCGGCCGCGACGATGCCTCAGCGCGGGGGTGGTATCGACGCGACGATGCGCGCGGCCATGCGCCGCGCTGCGCCCTGGTGCTGCGCGGCGAAACGCTGCGCGAGCATCGAGGCGTCGTCACGGCGACCCGGGGTCGCGAGCAGGCCGCGGGCCGCGTCGATGCCCGCCGCCATGTCGGGCACGCGCAGCGCGGCACCGGCGGCAAGCGCGAGTTCGGCCGCCTCGGCGAAGTTGAACGTGTGCGGCCCCATCACGACCGGGCAGCCACAGGCCGCCGCCTCGATCAGGTTCTGCCCACCCAGCGGCGCGAAGCTGCCCCCGAGCAGCGCGACGCGGGCACAGGCGTAGTACAGCGCCATCTCGCGCATCGAGTCGCCGAGCCAGACGTCGACCTGCGCTGCCTCGGCGGGCGGCGCGTCGGTCCAGCTGCTGCGCCGCGCGCACGAGAACCCCGCGCCTCGAACCAGTGCCGCCACCTCGTCGAAACGCTGCGGATGACGGGGCACGATCAGCAGCAACGGGCGCGGCGCAGGCGTGGCCGCCCAGGCCGTCAGCAGCATCGCCTCCTCACCCTCGCGCGTGCTGGCGGCGAGCACCACGTCGCGGGTCAGTGCGGCACGCCACGCGCGGCCCTGTGCCAGCAGCGCGGGCTCGGGTGTCATGTCGAACTTCAAGTTGCCGGCGACCTCGACCCGCGGCACGCCGGCCTCGCGCAGCCGCCGCGCGTCGTCTTCGGTCTGCGCCAGCGCGAGCGTCAGGGCCTCGGCGGCCGGTCGCATCAGCGCGTCGAGGCGCAGGCCACGGCGCAGGCTGCGTTCGCTCAGGCGCGCGTTCGCGAGCACCATCGGAACCTGCTGGCGTGTCGCGGTACGCATCAGGTTGGGCCAGACCTCGGTCTCCATCAGCACGCCGATCACGGGCTGGAACTGCCTGAAGAAGCGCTGCACCGCCGAAGGCGTGTCGTACGGCAGCCAGACCTGGCGATCGCCGTCGCGCAGCAAGGCGGCGCCGGCTTCGCGGCCGGTCGCGGTGCCGTGGGTCAGCAGCAGCTTCATCGATGGGCGTTCCGCGCGCATGGCGTCGACCAGCGCGGCTGCAGCGCGGGTCTCGCCGAGCGACACCGCATGCAACCAGATCCAGCCGCTGCTCGCGGCGCCGTCATAGATGCCGAAGCGCTCCGCGACGGCGTGGCGATACAGCGGCTCGACGCGGCCGCGAAGCCGCAGCCGGAGCAGAACCCCGGGGTGCAGCAGCCGCAGCAGCAGCGAGTACGCGAAGCGAGCGATGGCCCGTGCGGTCACGTGGACACCTGCGTCCACGCCGCCCAGACCTCGTCGACCGACGGCGTCGGCTGGGCCTGCACCGAGACCTGGTGCGCGTGGCCGTGCGCCGCCTGCGGCCCGGTGCGCCACGCGGTCGCGAAGTTGTAGAGCTGCACATGCGGCAGGTCGAGCGCGACGGCGATGTGGCTCAGGCCGCTGTCGACACCGATCACGCCGCCGGTCGCGTCCATGCGGTCGACGAGCGCGTCCAGGCTCATCGCCGGCCAGACCTCGGCCGTGTTGCCGAGCGCCGCCTTCAGGCGCTGAGCACGCTCGAGCTCGCTCGCACCCGCATGCGGCAGCGCGAGGCGCCAGCCCCGCTCGATCAGGCGCTGGCCGAGCGCGATCCAGTGATCTTCGGGCCAGAGCTTGTCGTCGCGCGAGGTGCCGTGCACGAGCACGACGGTGTGTGCGCGAGACGCCGCGGCGCTGCGCAGGCCGAACGCAGGTGCGCCTTGCAGCGGGTAGCCGAGCGCGTGCGAGGCCAGCACGCGCGCGCGGTCCAGCGCGTGGATGCGCGGCTCGATTCGGATCGCGTGGTCGACGAGCCAGCGGGCCGGCGGCTCGTGGCTCGCGCCGTCGGTGCGGTTGGCCAACCCGTAGCTGACACCGTGGGCCAGTCGCGCGATCACGGCCGATTTGGTCAGGCCCTGCAGGTCGAGCACGGCGTCGTAGCGTTCGCGTTGCAGGCGCGCACGGAACGCGCGCCACTCGCTGCGCGTCGCGCTCGTCCACCACGACTTGCTCCAGCGCCGCAGCGCGCACTCGATGACCTCGGCCACGCCATCGACCCGCCGCACCAGCGGTGCGAAGCCGGGCTCGACCACCCAGTCGATCCGCGCGTCGGGATGCGCCGCGAGGATGTCGTGCACGACCGGCATCGTGTGCACCACGTCGCCCAGCGACGAGAGCTTGACGATGAGGACGCGCAAGTGTGGGTCGCCGCCCGCGCTCAGTGGGCCGCCGCACCGACGTGCGCGTCGGGCTTGACGGCGCGCAGCGCGGCCATCAGTTCGGTCTCGATGCGGTGCAGGGCCGCGGGCGTGTGGCCCTCGAAGCGCAGCACCAGCACCGGCGTGGTGTTCGAGGCGCGGATCAGGCCGAAGCCGTCGTCGTAGTCCACGCGCAGGCCGTCGATCGTGATGATCTCGCTGGCGCCGGGGAATTTCGCGGTGCGCAGCAGGTCGTCGACGACGCGCCTGGGCTCGCCTTCGGCGCAGGGCACGTTCAACTCGGGCGTCGAGAAGCTCGTGGGCAGCGCATTGAGCACGGCACTCGGGTTCCTGCTGCGCGACACGATCTCCAGCAGCCGCGCGGCCGTGTAGGTGGCGTCGTCGAAGCCGTACCAGCGCTCGGCGAAGAAGATGTGGCCGCTCATCTCGCCGGCGATCGGCGC
>JBDTVC010000286.1:0-6125 GCA_040007475.1 Burkholderiales bacterium | reverse complement strand
TGCGCTTCGAGTAGCCGGTCTCGATCTGGTTCACGTACTGCAGCTGCTGCGCGTCCAGCCCGGCGGAGGGCTGGCCGTCGCCGCCGCTGGTGAGCAGGGCGCCGGTCTGGTCGAGCACGCTGACGCCCTTCGGGTCGAGCTCGGGCACGCTGCTGGAGACGAGGTGCACGATGCCGGCGACCTGGGCGCGATCGAGCGTGCGGCCGGGGTGCAGTGTCAGCAGCACCGAGGCGCTGGGCTTCTGCTGTTCGCGGAAGAAGCCGTTCTGGTTCGGCAGCGCGAGGTGCACGCGGGCGTTCTGCACCGCGGCCATCGAGATGATCGAGCGGGTGAGCTCGCCCTCGAGCCCGCGCTGCGCGGTGAGGCGCTCCTGGAACTGCGTCTGGCCGAAGCGCGCGCTGTCCATCAGCTCGTAGCCCGAGACCGAGCCCTTGGGCAGGCCCGCGGTGGCGAGCCTCAGGCGCAGGTCGTGCACCTGCGCGGCTGGCACCATGATCGCGGCGCCGCCTTCGCTCATGCGGTAGGGCACATTCATCTGCGAGAGCTGGGCCAGGATCGCGCCACCGTCCTTGTCGGACAGGTTCGCGTAGAGCACCTTGAAGTCGCCCTTGCTGCTCCACAGTGTCATCGCCAGCACCACGCCGGCCAGGGCGGCCACGCCCAGGGCGGCGCTGAGCTTGCTGCGCGTGGGCATCGCGGCCATGCGATCGACGAAGCCGGCGGGCTCGACGAGCGGCAGGTTGTTGTTGACGGAGACAGCGTTGTTCATGGGGCGGGTGGCGTCCTAGATTGAGGGCCATTATTCGAAGACTTGAGGTGACCGAATGCAACGAACAGCCGGACAAACGCGCCTCAGTTCGCCCCATCGTGGAACGACCCCGGCCCTACGATGCCGACATCCCCCGAATGGGAGCGCTCCGCCATGAATGTCAGTCTCAAGCCCTTCGATTTCGCCCAGGCCGTCGCCCGCGCCGGCCTCGCCACCAATGGCCAGCCGCTGCAGCGAAGCAAGGCGGTCGAGGGCGCGGGTTTCCAGCAGGCGTTGACGCAAGCGCTCGGCGCCGTGAGCAAGTCACAGACCGAGGCCACTGCGATGCAGCGCGAGGTGCAGCTCGACAACCCGACCGTGAGCATCGAGCAGACCATGGTCGCGATGCAGAAGGCGCAGATCGGCTTCGCGGCCACGCTGCAGGTGCGCAACAAGATGGTGCAGGCCTACTCGGACATCATGTCGATGCAGGTCTAGATGTCGCGCCCGACCACGGCGTACCGCGGTCACCCCCCACGGGGGTGCTCGGCTCGCTTGGGAGCGGCCCGGCGCTGAGCCGCGCGCCGATATAGTCGGCGCGTGAAGATTCTCGTCACCGGATCATCGGGTCGCATCGGCAGCGCGATCTGCGAACGCCTGCGGCGCGAGCACGAGGTGACGGGGCTGGATCGATCGGCATCGGCCACGACGGCCATCGTCGGCGACATCGGCGACGCCACCGTGTTGGAGCGAGCACTGCGCGGCATCGACGCGGTCGTGCACAGCGCCGCACTCCACGCACCCCACGTCGGCGCCGTCGACGACCGCGAATTCGAGCGCGTGAACGTGCACGCCACACGGCTGCTCGCCGATCTGGCCACCGCCGCGGGCGTGCGACGCTTGGTCTTCACCAGCACCACCGCGCTGTATGGCGCAGCCTCTGCGGCGAACGAGTCGGCCGTGTGGGTCGACGAAGCGCTCGCACCGCACCCGCAGACGATCTATCACCGCACCAAGCTCGCCGCCGAGGCGGTGCTCGCCGCGCATCCGACGCTGGCCGTCACGGCCTTGCGCATGTCGCGCTGCTTCCCCGAGCCGGTGCCGCTGATGGCGGTCTATCGGCTGCACCGCGGCGTCGATGCGCGCGATGTGGCCGAAGCCCACGCGCTCGCGCTCGCGTCAGTGCAACCTGGATTCCGGCGCTACGTGATCTCGGGCGCGACACCGTTCGAGCGTGGCGACCTGGGTGAATTGATGCACGACGCGCCATCGGTGCTGCGGCGCCGGGCGCCCGCGCTGGTCGAAGCCTTCGAGCGCCGCGGCTGGCCGCTGCCTCGCAGCATCGATCGCGTGTACTGCCCTGCGCTGGCGATGCGTGAACTCGGCTGGGCGCCGCGCTACGGTGCCGAGGAGCTGCTCACGCGTGCGCGGACGGCATCGTCTCGGTGAACAGCGAAGCGCGGAAGCTCATCGTGCGCGGGCCGACGTCGTCCATCGCCCACAGCGCCAGCGCCTTGGCCGACATCGGCTTGGCGAACAGGAAGCCCTGCAGCTGATCGCAGCCGAACTCGCGCAGGATGCGGTTCTGACCTTCCGTCTCCACGCCCTCGGCGACGACCTTCAGGTCGAGCGCCTTCGCGAGGTTGATCACCGCGACCGCGACCTTCCGTGCGTCCTCGCTGGTCTCCAGGTCCATCACGAAGCTGCGGTCGATCTTGAGCTCGTCGGCGGGCAGCTTGCGCAGATACGCCAGGCTCGAATGGCCGGTGCCGAAATCGTCGATCGAGATGTGGACGCCGAGTTTGTCGAGCTGACTCAGCACGCGTATCGTGACCTCGGTGTCGTCCATCGCCGACGACTCGGTCACTTCGCAGGTGATGAGGTCCGGGTTGATCTGATGTCGCTTCAATGCGGCACCGATCCAGTCGGCCAGGTCGGCCTGGCGCAGCTGGTGCACCGACAGGTTGACCGCCACGCGCATGCGCAGCCCTTCGTCGCGCCAGGTGCGCACCTGGTGGCAGGCCTCGTCGATGACCCAGTGGCCCATCGCGCCGATCAGGCCGTAGCGCTCGGCGATCGGGATGAACAGCGCCGGGCTGATCATCCCGCGCTGCGGGTGATGCCATCGCATCAGTGCCTCGGCGCCGGTGATCTCGCCGGTCGGAGCGTGGATCTTCGGCTGGTAGTAGAGCTCGAGCTGTTTGCGCTCCATGGCCAGGCGCAGGTCGCGCAGCAGCTCGACATCGTCGCGCACGCTCTTGAGCATGCGCGGCTCGAAGAACGCGTGGCTCGCGCCGCCCGCGGCCTTGGCCGCGCCCATCGCGGCGTGGGCATGCGCGATCATGGTCGACTTGGCGCCATGGTCCGGGTACATGGTGACGCCGACCGAGCATGAGATCGTGGCCTCGCGCCCTTCGACACGGAACGGTGCGCCGATCGCGTCGATCACGCGCCTGGCGAGGCTGGACGCGTCGGCGACCTGGGGGTCACCGCCCAGCAGCAACAGGAACTCATCGCCCGACATGCGCGCGGCCATGTGCGGCATCGCCAGCGCGCGCAGCCGCGCCGCGACCTCGCGCAGCACGTGGTCGCCGCCGAGATGACCGAACGACTGGTTGATCGGCTTGAAGCCGTCGAGGTTGACGAGCAGCAACGCCAGGCTCTGCTGCTGCGCGTCGGCGCGCTGCACGGATTGGGACAACAGGCCCTCGAACAGCTGGCGCGTCGGCAATCCGGTCAGGGGGTCTCTTGCGGCGTTGGGGTCGTACGCACGCGGTGCCTGATGGCGCCGGGCGCGTCGCCGCGAGTAGCGTGCCAGCAGCACGGCGGCGACGCCGAGAGAGGCCATTGCCGTCCACGCGATCGGGGCGAATGAGGATTCGAAAAGGATGTTCATTGCGGGCTCAGCTGTGCCTGAGCGACGCCTGGGGATCGCTGCGTCGCGCCGTGGAAGACCATGGACCGTGATGGTCTTATCGGCCGGGTGGCCGTCGACTTGAGGTCGGCTCAGCGCCCGTCGCCGTGCCGGGGCCCACGTCGCATCAGCAGAAGTGCCAGCGCCGCCGATGCCACCATCAGGAACAGGCTCACGGCGTTGAGCACCGGGCTGGCGCCCTCGCGCATGCGGCCGTACATCAGCACCGTGAGCGGGGCGTCCGAGCCCACCAGCATCAGCGTCGTGTTGAAGTTCTCGAACGACATCAGGAACGAGATCACCGCCGCGCCGATCATCGCCGGCCGCAGGTACGGCAGCGTGACGGTGCGCAGCACCGCCGCGCGCGTGGCGCCGAGGTTGTAGGCCGCCTCTTCGAGCGTGATGTCGAAGCGCTTCAGCCGCGCGCTGATGGTCAGCGTGGCGATCGCGACGATGTACGAGAACTGGCCGAGCACGACCAGCGGCAGCCCGGGGCGAAGGAAGTCCAGCTCCCACCCGAACGTGTCGTCGGCGAACTGTGCGATGCGGCTCGCGAACGCGAGGATCGAGATGCCCAGGATCACGCCGGGGATCACCAGCGGCGCGAGCATCAGCAGCGACAGGGTCGCCTTGCCGCGGAAGTCGACGCGCTCGATCAGGAACGCGTTGACCGTGCCGACCGCGACGGAGAGCAGCGTGACCCAGGCCGCCACCAGCGTGCTCGTCCACAGGCTGTGCAGCAGCGCGGTATCGCCGAACAGGCCGGTGCGCCGAGCCGATCCGATGAACCAGTCCAGCGTGAAGCCACGCCATGGCGGCGCGGGGTAGGGCGCGTTGTTGAAGGCGAACACCGCCACGACCACGAGCGGCAGGAACAGGAACGCGAAGAACGCCGTGGCATACAGCCACGGGGCGGCGCGGAGCCATGGGGCGCGAGGCAGTGAAGGGATCATGACGAGCGCGGCGCCGGGCCGCCCCAAGGCGCGCTCGATCCCCGCGGGGGATCGGCTGCGGTACGCCGCGGACGAGCGGTTGTCATGTTCTCCTCATGACGTCGCCGAAGCGCTGGCCGGCGAGCTTGAGCCCGGCCCACACGATCACGGTGGACAGCACCAGCAGCAGGAAGCCGAATGCCGCACCCTGCTCCCAGTTGAAGCGGGTGATGAACTGGGTGTAGATCTGTTCGGTGAACCACTGCGAGTTCTTGCCGCCCAGCAGCGTTGGCGTCAGGTAGTTGCCCAGCGTGAGCATGAACACGACGATGCAGCCGGCCGTGATGCCCGGCGCGGCGTGCGGAATGATGATGCGGCGCAGGATGTCGAAGCCGCTGCCGCCGAGGTCGTAGGCGGCCTCGATCAGCGAGTCGTCCAGCGTGTCGAGCGCGCCGATCAGGGGCACGACCATGAACAGCAGAGAGGTGTAGACCAGCCCGACCAGCAGCGTGGCATCGTGGTAGAGCAGTTCGGGCGGCTGCGCGCTCAGGCCCATCGACACCAGCAGCGCTGGCAGCACGCCCGACTCGCGCAGCAGGATCATCCAGCCCAGCGTGCGCACCGTCTCGCTGACCCAGAACGGGATCAGGCACAGCACGAACAGCAACGAGCGCGCCCGGCCGCGCGCGAGCTTCGCGATCGTCCACGCGATCGGGAACGCCAGCAGCAGCGTGCACGCGGTGGCCAGCACCGACATCACCGCGGTGCGCACGAAGGTGTGCCAGTACAGCGGCTCCTCGAAGAATGTGCGGTACTGCGCGAGACTGGGTTCGTGCACCTGCGGCGCGACGCGCGCGCGCAGCGACAGCACGCCGAGCTCGACGTGTGGCAGCACGATCAGCCCGACCAGCCACAGCAGCGCCGGCGCGAGCAGCAGCGCGATCAGCAGCCGCGAGCGGTGGGCATCACCCGGCATGGCCCGCTTTGAAGCACACGGCGCGCTGCGGGTCGAAGCTGAACGCGACGGGCTCGCCCGCCCTCAAATCCTTGAGCTGCCCGGTCTGCGGCAGCGCGACGCGGAACTCGAGCCGTGTCGTCGCCTCGCGCAGCAGCACGGCCGAATTGGCGCCGTCGAACAGCAGGCTCTCGACGGTGGCGCCGTAGCTCGGCGCCTCGGCCGGCAGCGCGGTCGCCGTGCGCGCGATGCGCGCGACCTCGGGCCGCACGAAGACCTCGACCGCATCGTCGGCGCGCAGCGCACCGATGCCGCGCGCGAACAGGTACAGGCCTTGCGCGGTGACGACCTCGACCGCATCGCCCGCGACATCGACGGCGCGCCCCGCGATGCGGTTGTTCGCGCCGACGAAGCCGGCGACGAACGGCGTGCGCGGGTCGTAGTAGAGCGACTGCGGCGTGCCGATCTGCTCGAAGCGGCCGGCGTTCATCACCGCGACGTGATCCGACAGCACCAGCGCCTCCGACTGGTCGTGCGTGATGTAGACGAAGGTCGTGCCGAACGCCGCCTGCAGCT
>JBDTVC010000285.1:0-6130 GCA_040007475.1 Burkholderiales bacterium | reverse complement strand
TTGGCTCTGGCCGTCGGCGCGTGACTCCATCCACAGCAAACGCGAACAGAGCCTTACTCTTTGCGGTAGCTGTCGTGGCAGGCCTTGCAGGCCTTGCCGGTCTCGCCGACCGCGGCCTTGATCGCGTCGATGTTGCCGCCCTTGGCCACGACGTTCAGTTTGGCCATCGCCTCCTGCATCGTGGTCGCGGCGGCGTTGAACTTGTCC
Organism: Burkholderiales bacterium; assembly: GCA_040007475.1. Taxonomy (GTDB): domain Bacteria; phylum Pseudomonadota; class Gammaproteobacteria; order Burkholderiales; family Burkholderiaceae_C; genus LMDS01. Next base: position 5,923 of record JBDTVC010000285.1, on the reverse strand, counting down.
TTCTCGGCCCAGATCTTCGGCTCGGCCTTGGTCTCGCCCTTGTCCGTGCCGTCGATGAATCCGGCGTACGGCAACTTGGACATCGCGGTGGCGATCTCCGCGTTGTCGGCCGCGGCCTTCGCGTCGAACGGGATCTTGCCGTTGGCCATGCCGGCCACGCGCCCGAAGTGCGCGGCCATCACGGTGAAAGCGGCCTTGCGATACTTGATCGCGTCTTCAGGCTTGGCGAACTGCGCTGCAGCCGGTAGCGCCACGGCACTGCCGATCAGCGCGATGGCGGTCAGCAGCAAAGTCGAGAAGGGACGGTTCATGGGGTTTCTCCTGACCTGAAGTTTTTGGGGGTGGGACGCTGCGCAGTGTAAGCAGGCGGCGAGCGATTCACTCGCTGCCCCCGGGAATATCCGAGTGCGGCGCCTCGCACGCCCGGATGCGGTTATCTTCGCGGGGTGCCACATGCCACGACGACCACGGAAACGTATCGATGAATGATCAGGCGACCCCAGTGCGGGTGTGGGATCTGCCCACGCGCATCTTTCACTGGACGCTCGTGGTTTGCGTCGTGTGCTCCGTCATCACGGCGTACGTGGGCGGTGATGCGATGGCCTGGCACTTCCGCCTGGGCTACGCGGTGTTTGCGCTGCTCGTGTTTCGCATCCTGTGGGGGCTGGTCGGCGGGCGCTGGTCGCGCTTCGCGAGCTTTCTCTACGGGCCCGCCGCGATCCGTCGCTACCTGCGCGGCGAAAGCCACGCGCACGAGCACCACGACGTCGGGCACAACCCGCTCGGCGCATTCTCGGTCTTTGGGCTGCTCGCGCTGCTCGCTGCCCAGGTCGCCACCGGGCTCTTTGCCGACGACGAGATCTCCAGCTCCGGGCCGCTGATCAAGTTCGTCAGCGGCGCGACAAGCCTGGCGCTGACGCGCTGGCACAAGCTGTTCGGCCAGTGGCTGATCATCGGGCTGGTCGTGCTGCACGTCGGAGCGATCGTCTTCTATCTCGTTCGCAAGAAGCACGACCTCGTGCGGCCGATGATCAGCGGCGACAAGCCGCTCGGCGCGCGAGTCCCGGCCTCGGCCGACAGCGCCCGCACGCGCGCGCTGGCCCTGGTGCTCCTGGCGCTGTGCGCAGGGCTCGTCGGCTGGGTCGTTGCGCTCGGCGGATGACGCAGATGAAGCCTGCTGCCGACGAGTCCCCGCGGATCGACCTGGTCCGGCTCGAGGCCGGGCCCAGCATCGAGCCCGCGCGCGAACTGCTGCGCGAGTACGCGCGCAGCCTCGCCATCGATCTGTGCTTCCAGAATTTCGAGGCCGAACTCGCGTCATTGCCCGGCGAGTACACCGCGCCATCGGGCCGGTTCCTGCTCGCCTATGTCGACGGCGCGCTGGCCGGTTGCGGCGGCCTGCGCGGCCTGCCCGAATCCGACTACGCCAACGCCTGCGAGATGAAGCGCCTGTACGTTCGGCCCGCGTTCCGCCGTTTCGGCCTGGGCCGCGCGCTGGCAGAAGCGCTGCTCGACGAAGCGCGCCGGGCCGGCTATTCGGCGATGCTGCTGGACACGCTGAGCGACATGGAATCGGCCCGCGGCCTGTACGCGACGCTCGGCTTCGAGGAGATCGCGCCGTACTACTTCAACCCGATACCGGGCGCGCACTACCTCAAGGCCACGCTCGACTAGGCGTAGCATGCCTCGACACTTCACCGCACCGGGAGACCCATGAGCGCATCCGCGAACACGCTTCACGACACGCAGCAATCGTTCGAGTTGCATGCGGGGGCGCTGCGTCTGGCGCTGTGCCCCGATCTGGGCGGCTGCATCGCCGGGCTGTGGCACCGCGACACGCCGATCCTGCGCTCGGTCGAGCCGGCTGCGCTGACCTCGTCGCGTCCGTCGGGGGCGTACCCGCTGGTGCCGTACTCCAACCGGCTCGGCTACCGCAAGTTCCGCTGGAAGAGCCACGACTACACGACGCAGGCCAACTTCGGCGACAACCCGCACTCGGTGCACGGCGTGGGTTGGCAGAGGCCCTGGGAGATCGTCTCCAGCAGCGTGCTCGAGCTCGTGATCCGGCTGCGTCATCCGGGCGACGCCGACTGGCCGTTTGCGTTCGAGGCCACCCAGTACTTCACTCTCACGCCGCATTCGATGCACGTCGAGATGGTGTTCACCAACACCGCCGATGTGGCGCAGCCGGTCGGCCTGGGCTGGCACCCGTACTTCCCGAAGCGCGCGCGCAGCCGGCTGCACATCGAGCTGTCCGACCGCTGGGATTCGGACGCGACGCAGCTGCCGGTGCGCAAGGTCGCGCAGCCGGGCATCGACAGCGATGTCTCGCACCTCAGCTTCGACAACTGCTTCGACGGCTGGAAGGGCCCGGCCCGCATCCGCGACGAGAAGTTCTCGTTGCAACTGAGTTCGTCGCTGACGCACCTGGTCGTGTTCACGCCGCAGGACCGGGACTACTTCTGCGTCGAGCCCGTGAGCCACGTGTCGAACGCGATCCACATGGCCGACCCTGCCGCGCATGGCCTGCGCACGGTGGCACCGGGCGAGTCGTTCGAGGCCTGGATGAATCTCGAGGTCGCGGTCGTCTGATGCGCGACGAGGTGCGCGTGGCCGTGGCCTCGGCCGCGCTGCTCGGGGAGTCGCCCGTGTGGCACCCGCGCGAGAACGCGCTGTACTACGCCGACATCCCCGGCCACAAGCTGCTGCGGTTCGACCCGGCGAGCGGCGAGCTGCGCCACTGGGATTTCGACACCGACGTCGCCAGCCTCGCGCCCCGCCTCGACGGCACGTTGCTGCTGGCGATGCGCGACGGCCTGTGGCGGTTCGATCCGCGAAGCGGCGAACGCCAACGCGTTGCCGAGCCGCCCTACGACCCGGCGAGCGAGCGCTTCAACGATGGCAAGTGCGACCCCCAGGGGCGCTTCTGGGTCGGCACGATCTACGAGCCGCGCGACCCCGCGCTGGCCGCGCTGTACCGCTTCGCCAAGGGCAAGCTCACGCGAGAGGCCGAGGGCTTCACGGTGATGAACGGCCTGGCCTGGAGCCCGAACGGCCGCACCATGCACTGGAGCGACACCAAGGCACACACGATCTACGCGGCCGACTTCGACCCGGTAACCGGCACGCCGAGTGGCCGCCGCGTGTTCGCGAGCTTTCCGGTCAAGCAGCCGGGCCAATCGCTGGCCACCTACGGCGGTCGGCCCGATGGCGCGGCGATGGACGCCGAGGGCTGCTACTGGGTCGCGATGTTCGAGGGCCAGCGCCTGCTGCGCCTGTCGCCCGATGGCGCGATCGTGCGCGAGGTCGAGCTGCCGGTCCGCTGCCCGACGATGCCGTGTTTCGGCGGGCCGGACCTGAAGACGCTGTACGTGACCACGGCGCGCGAGAAGCGGCCCGCGGCCGAACTGATCGAGCAGCCGTTCGCCGGCTGCGTGCTCGCGCTCGACGTCGACGTGCCGGGGCTGCCGGTGAATTTCGCGCTCTGATCAGGGCACGCGCCGCGGGATGCGGCGCGTCTCGCCGATCGCCATCACCGTGAACGCGTCGTCGTCCACGCCCTTGGCGCGCCGTGCCTCGGCCAGTTGCTTCGGGGGCTCGTCCAGCGACTCGTCGGTCAGTTCGAACGTGCCCCAGTGGATGCCGACCGAGCGCTTGGCGTTCACGTCGAGGTGGATCTGCACCGCCTCCGCAGGGTTCACGTGCTGCGACGACATGAAGCAGCGCGGCTCGTAGGCGCCGACCGTGATCAGCGCGATGTCGAAACTGCCGACGCGGCCAGCGAGCGTGTCGAGATTGTGCGACTGCCACCAGTCCAGCTCCACCACATTGGCGATGCCGCGCTCCGCCATCCACGCCTTGATGCCGAGCGGCGAGACGCGTTCCGAAGAGGCCGGGTCGGTGATGAGATTCAGCCCGCCGAATTGCGCCAGCATCGTCGCGTGGCCAATCCAGGTGATCGCCGGCTGCATCATCGCGCCGGCGCCGGCGCGGGCGTTGGTGTGGATGAACTCGGCGTCGGGCGTCACGCGCGGCGTCGGTGTCGCCGGCGGCTGAGGCCGGCCGCTGCGAGAGGCCTCGAGTTTCCACTTCGGCAACTCGTCCAAACCCTTGGGTTCGAACTCGATGTAATTGTTCTGAAAGCCGTTCGGACGATGATGCGGCCTGGTTTCGTCGGCGTTCACGATGGGGTGCGGCGCCAGCAGAGTGGACGCGATCAGAAGTGAGGCGGCGAGGCGCGCCGGCATCCTGAATTGTCGCGGCATGACCCAACGTTGTGCTGCGGCATCCGGAGGACTGCGGGTTTCCCCATATAATTCCAAGGCTTTGCTGCGCGCGACTTTGGCCACACCATGATTGACACGACGGAACGGCGCGTCGACCAAGGTGCTGCCCCGGAAGATGATGCGCAGCAGGGCACGTTCAAGACCTGGACCAGGGAAGAAGCCCAGGCTTGGAGCAAGAACAACCCGCCGGTATCGCCATGGTGGGTGGTCGCGGTGCAAGCCGCGGCCGGGCTGGTGTGTTGTGCCGCGGTCTGGGCCTTCACGCAGCGCAGCGGGGCGGCGTGGTCGGCACTGTATGGCGCCGCTGCTGTCGTCGTGCCGGGTGCCTTGTTGGCGCGCGGCATGACGCGGGATCTCAGCAACGTGCCGGGGGCAGCGGGTCATGCCGTGTTCCGGTTCATGTTCTGGGAGATGGTGAAGATCGGGGCGGCGGTTGCCATGCTGTTGGCGGCGCCGAGGGTGGTGCCCGGCTTGAGCTGGCCAGCGTTGCTGGTGGCGATGGTCGTGTGCATGAAAATGAACTGGTGGGCGCTGCTGTGGCGGCGCAAACCGGTGATGACTGAACCTACACAGAGAGTCTGATTCGACATGGCCGCCGAAGCTCACGCCGCAGAACATGCTGGACCGACCGCTGGTGAATACATCAGCCATCACCTGACGCATCTGCGCTCGCAGGAGCAGCCGGGGATCATCGACTTCCATGTGCTCAACTGGGACAGCCTGTTCTGGTCGATCCTGATGGGCGTCGTCGGCCTGTTCTTCCTGTGGCGCGTGGCCAAGTCGGCCACGTCCGGTGTGCCGGGGCGCACGCAGGCCGCCGTCGAGTTCCTGCTCGAGATGGTCGACAACCAGGCGAAGTCGATCGTCCACAACGCGACCTCGCGCAAGTTCGTCGGCCCGCTCGCGCTGACGGTGTTCATCTGGATCCTGCTGATGAACGCGATGGACTTCCTGCCCGTCGACCTGCTGCCGCTGATCTGGGAGAAGATCGTCGGCGCCGCGGGTCATGACCCGCACCACGCCTACATGCGCGTGGTCCCCACCGCCGACCTCTCGGCGACGCTGGGCATGTCGATCGGCGTGCTGCTGATCTGCATCTACTACAACATCAAGATCAAGGGCCTGGGCGGCTGGGCGCACGAGCTCGTCGCAGCGCCGTTCGGCAGCCACTTCCTGCTCTGGCCGTTCAACTTCGTCTTCCAGATGATCGAGTTCACCGCCAAGACCGTCTCGCACGGCATGCGGTTGTTCGGCAACATGTACGCCGGCGAACTGGTCTTCATGCTGATCGCGCTGATGGGTGCGGTCGGCTTCGGTTCGGCCACCGGCATTACGCTGTGGCTCGGCCATGTGGTCGCCGGCACCGGCTGGATCCTGTTCCACGCGCTGATCGTGCCGCTGCAGGCCTTCATCTTCATGATGCTCACGCTGGTCTACGTCGGCCAGGCGCACGACCATCACTGATTCGTTTTCGCTTTCCGTCCCACAACCACAACTTTTCTTTTCCCCACTGGAGTCAACATGGAACACGTTCTCGGTTTTGTCGCTCTCGCCGCTGGTCTGATCATTGGTCTGGGCGCCATCGGCGCCTGCATCGGCATCGGCATCATGGGCAGCAAGTACCTCGAGTCGGCCGC
>JBDTVC010000284.1:0-6191 GCA_040007475.1 Burkholderiales bacterium | reverse complement strand
ACATGCTGTCGATCGCGTTCCTGTACGGCGCGACGCTGCTGTTCGCGATGCACGGCGCGACCATCCTCGCGGTCAGCCGCTTTGGCGGCGAACGCGAGATCGAGCAGATCGTCGACCGCGGCACCGCGAGCGAACGCGCCGCGCTGTTCTGGCGCTGGACGATGGGGTTCAACGCGACGATGGAGTCGATCCACCGCTGGGGCTGGTGGTTCGCGGTGCTGTGCCCGCTGGTCGGCGGTATCGGCATCCTGCTCACCGGCACGGTCGTCGACAACTGGTACCTGTGGGCGGTGAAGCACCACGTGGCGCCGATCTACCCGGCCGTGTTCGCGCCGGTCATCGATCCGGCCTCGCTGCAGGGAGTCAAGCCATGACGCGCGTCCTCGGAATTCGCAGCGCCGCCCTGGCGATGCTGATCGTGGCGCTGCTGCTCGCGGGGTGCGAGCGGCCGCCGACCAACACCGTGCAGCGCGGCTACCGCGGCACCGGCATGGAGCAGGTCTACAACCCGCGACTGCTCGCCACGCAGGCACCGGCGAATGCCATGCCCGCCGACACGCCGATGGTGCCGCCGGGCGGACCGCCTGCGTCGACCGTGTTCAAAAACGTCAAGGTCGTCGGCGATCTCGGGGTCGGCGAGTTCACGCGGTTGATGGTGTCGATGACGGCTTGGGTTGCGCCGGACCAGGGCTGCTCGTACTGCCACAAGGCCGGTGAGGACTTCTCCAGCGACGCGCTCTACACCAAGGTCGTCGCGCGCCGCATGCTCGAGATGACGCGCCACATCAACACCGACTGGAAGACCCACGTCGCCGACACCGGCGTGACCTGCTACACCTGCCACCGCGGGCAGAACGTGCCGGCCAACCTGTGGTTCACGCCGCCGGTGGACACGCACGCGGCCGGCATGGTCGGCAGCCGTGCCGGGCAGAACGCACCGGCCATGTCGGTCGCGTTCGCGTCGTTGCCGAACGATCCGTTCACGCCGTACCTCGACGGCACCAGCGACATCCGCGTCATCGGCAACTCGGCGCTGCCTGCCGGCAACCGCAAGTCGACCAAGCAGACCGAGTACACCTACGGCCTGATGATGCACATGTCGCAGGCGCTCGGCGTGAACTGCACCTTCTGCCACAACACGCGCTCGTTCGCCGAGTGGGATGCGAGCACACCGCAGCGCGCCACCGCCTGGTACGGCATCCGCATGACCCGCGACCTGAACGCGGCGTACCTCGATCCGCTGGCGGGCGTGCTCCCCGCGAACCGGCTCGGGCCTACCGGCGATGTGCCCAAGGCCAACTGCACGACCTGCCATCAGGGCGCGTTCAAGCCGATGTATGGCGCGAGTCTGCTCAAGACGCATCCGGAACTGGGCGGCGTGCGCGCGACCTTGACACCGGCTGTGCCGGGGCCGGAAATGTCGGCGACCGGCGCAGTGTTGTACTTCGCCGTCGGCTCATCGGCGCTGACGGAGGAGACGAGCAAGGGCATCGCGCAACTCGCCGAGTCATTGAAAGCGAATGCCGGCGCGAAGCTCAGTATCTCGGGGTTCCACTCGGCGTCTGGTGACCTGGCGCAGAACCAGGAACTGGCGAAGCAGCGGGCGTTCTCGGTCCGCGATGCGCTGAAGGCGGCCGGCATCGCCGAGGACCGCGTGGTGCTGCAGAAGCCGATGTCGGCCGAAGCCAATCTGGCGGGCGGGGACCCGAAGGCGCGACGCGTGGATGTGGCGCTGAAGTAGGCACGGTCGAGGGCGAGGCCGGCATTCGCGAAGGCTAGCTCGCCAGCTCCTCGAACATGGCCACGTGTCGTTCGAACGCCGATCTCGCCTCGGCGACGATCGCATCGGCATCCTCTTCGGTGACCGGCAGGCGGTCGAGTTGGTGCCGATACGCGCTCATCAGCTCGGCCACCTTCCGAGGGCCGCCGAAGTCGTAGAAGGACGTCGGCACGCCGAGGCGTTCAGCGACGATCGGGGCAAGCATCTGCCCGCCGTACAGGTCCCCCAGATAGCGCACGTAGGAATGCGCCACCAGCAGCGCGGGTGCCTGCTCGCCGATCTGATGCAGCCGACGAACGTAGTCCGAAGCGGCCGTGGTCAGCATCATCGGCTCGTGGTGATCAACGCCGATCTGCGCGAGGTCACTGGCGATCGCGTCGGACCTCGCCAGGCCGTCCAGCATCAACGGCGAGATGACAGGCCGACCGCGGTGGCGGTGAAGCTCATATTCGAGCGCCTTGTAGATCGTCTGCAGATTCGCAAGCAGCTCGCGGTAGGCGGCGCGCGCCATGTCGCCACGAACGAGAGCCGTCATCAGAGTCGACCGCTCGGCCTTGGCATGGACTTCCCTTGTCGATACTCGAAGGCGCTGCGCGAGACTGGTCATGAACTTCGGCTCCTGTGGACGCCAACTATCGCAGGTTTGGCTGTGCACGGGGCATGACGGTGGGCGCGGGCTGCGCGACGTGCGTGCCCTCCCGAGCCCCGTGCGACTTGCTCCCACAATCTCCGCATGTCCCACGCTGTCTCTCGTCTGCGCGCGGCGCGTCTGGCGAGCGCCACCAAACCCTTCCTGGCGCGTGGCGGCTTCAAGCGCGAGCGCTGCGCGGGTTGCCGGCTGGTCCCGACGCACTGCATGTGCGCGTTGCGCACGTCGATGTTCACGCGTGCGGCGGTGTGCCTCCTGATGGCAGACATCGAACCGCTCAAGCCGACCAACACCGGTTGGTTGATCGCGGATCTGGTCGATGACACCTTCGCCTTCGGCTGGTCCCGAACCGAACCCGATCCTGCACTTCTCTCGCTGTTGAGCGACCCGACCTGGGATTTCTATGTGGTGTTCCCGGGCCAGTACGCCGCGCCGGAACGCGTCGTGCATGCCGTTGAGACGCCCACCGCGGGACCAACCGACGCGACCAAGCGCCCGCTGTTCATCCTGCTGGACGGCACGTGGGCGGAGGCCCGAAAGATGTTCGGGCGAAGCCCCTATCTGAACCACCTGCCGGTGCTCAGCCTGGAGCCGGCACAGGCGTCTCGGTACAGGCTGCGTCGGTCACGCTGTGGCGATCATTTCTGCACGAGCGAGGTGGCGGCGTTGTGCCTGGGTCTCGCCGGCGACGACGTCGCCGGGCAGACCTTGGATGCGTATCTGGACGTCTTCACGCACCACTACCTTCAGGCGAAGAACCAGCTGCCCGTCGCCTGGGAAGGCGCAGCGCATCAGCGCTTGCGCGAAGCAGCTGATCGCCAGTGTGTCCCGATCGAGACAACGCCCGCTGCGTAACGGGCAAGCGACCGTGCCACTCGAATCGCCCGTGCAGACCGGGCACGGCCCGTCTGCGGGGTCTGCCCGAGCTCGAGCCCGGGCAGACAAGGTCTCGATCAGAGCGCTGCGTCCTTCAGCTTCTTCAGCGCGCGCGTCTTGATCTTCACCGTGGCCGGCTTGGCCGCGAACACGCGCTCCTGCTTGGTGAACGGGTCGATGCCGGTGCGCTTTTTCTTGGCCGGGACATTGATCACGTTGACCTTCAGCAGGCCAGGCAAGGTGAACGAGCCGAGGCCCTTCTTGTGCACCGACGCCAGGATGGTGGCTTCGAGCGAAGCGATGACGGCCTTGACCGCCTTCACCTCGACCATCGCCATCTGGGCGAGATGGCCGATCAGGCTGGTCTTGTTGAACGCGCTCTTGATCGGCTTCACGGCCGCGGGCACCGCCGCCGGCGAGGCGGCCTTCGGGGCCTTCTTGACCGCTGCAGCCTTCTTCGCCACCTTTGGGGCGGCAGTCTTCTTGCTCGCTGCCTTGCTCATCGTCTTTTTCGCAGTTGCCATGGGGTCTTTGTTCCTTGGATATGAATGAAAGCACCCGCGGTTGCGGGCGGGGGGATTCTAGGGGCGGGCGCTGACGAGTTGTTTCATGCGTCTTCCTTCCCGCACGCCGGCGGCGTCAACCGAACATGTGGCCCAGCGGTTAATCATGCTCTGCTCGCGAACAAGAACGAGGAACGACGAACATGCGAACGATCGCCGAATGGCTGTGGCGCGCAGCGATGCTCGCAGCGCTCGCCTGGGTGGGCCTGGAGTTGCACGCGCTGCGCGTGGAGGTTCAGGAGCCTGCCCCGGATCAGGCGACTGCCTCGGCTCAGGGTGACGACGAGGACACGCTCGCAGCGGTGCGCGACGACCTGGACGAAGTCAAGACGAAGCTGAACGCGATCATGGCGGTGATGGCGCGAGCACGATGACCCGGGGGGAGGGTGCTGCAACGCGGCGCCTCGTGACGTACCGCCGATCTGGCCCCTGTTCACGGTGCTGATGGACCGGTCGGTGGGGCGATCCCGAGCGACACTGGCAGCGTTCGCCCACGTGGCGCTGCAATGACGTCGTCATGAATCAAACCTATGTCCCGGCGTTCACGCTCGAGCCGACGAAGAAGGCCCCCGAGCGGGTCGTGCCCCCGGCCGTCAGCACGCCCCGCTTCATCGACGACGTGACCGCCGGTCGCGTCGAGTTGCCGACCATTCCGCGGGTCGTGCAGCGCATCGTCGCGGCGCTGCAGGACCCTGACATCGATGCCCGCAAGATCGGCGAGGCGCTGTCGCAGGACCCGGTGCTGAGCGCGAAGGTGCTTCGCATCGCGAACTCGTCCTACTTCGGCGGCGAGCGGTCGATGGCCTCGATAGACGCCGCCATCGCGTTGATCGGCACGCAGGCGCTGAGCCGGCTCATCATGGCCTGCGGCGTGTCTTCGTCCTTCAAGGAGGTGCCGGGCATCGACCTCAGGATCTTCTGGCGCGACGCGCTGGTCGCCGCGACCGCCGCCAACAAGCTGGCACCGACTCTGGCCGCCAATGCCGAAGAGGCTTACGTCTGCGGCCTGCTGCATGCGACGGGGCACCTCATCCTGTGCCAGACCTACCCCGACATCGCCAACGCCATGTTTGCCGGCTTCGAGGTGGTCCGTGGCGCCGAACTCGCCGCGATCGAGCTCGAGGCGTTCGGCATCGACCACCCGGAGGTCGGCGCGCTGTGGGTTCGCAGCCTCGGATTCCCGCTGACCGTCGCCGACACGATCGGGCATGCCGCGCGGCAACCGGCCGATACCGACGGCCCGCTTCATCTCGTCCTGCGCAGTGCATGCGTTCTCGCGGCCGCGGTCGCGCGCAAGGACTCGGCGGAGGTCGCGCTGGCCCTCATGCCACCGACGGTGCGCGAGCGCTTCACAGCGCCGGACGGCGCGCCAGTGCGCGCATTCGGTGAACTCTGCGAGTCGCTGCAGAACACCGAGCCCATGCTCTGAGAGCCTGGGTTCGGTATCGCCTACTTCATCGGAATCGGCATGCCGCGATCGACGGCGACCGCGGTCACGCTGTTGTTCGGCGAGCCCTCGATGACGCGGTCCGAGTAGGTGAGGTAGACCAGCGTATTGCGTTTCTTGTCGACCATGCGCACGACGCGCAGCTTCTTGAACAGGAACGACTGGCGCTCGCTGAACACCTCCTCCTGAGCGGGCAGGGGTTTGCCGAAGCTGATCGGCCCCACCTGTCGGCACGCGATCGACGCATCCGACTTGTCCTCGGCGAGGCCGACCGCCCCCTTGAGGCCACCGGTCTTCGCGCGCGAGACGTAGCAGGTCACGCCGGCGACCTTGGGGTCGTCCCAGGCATCGACGACGATCTTGTGGTCGGGGCCGATGAGCTTGAACACCGTGTCGACCTCGCCGACCTGTTCGGCGTTCGCGCCCAGCGCCAACGTTGCGAGGAGCATCGCGGGGAGTGTCTTCATGAGGAGTGGCGCTTTCATCGTTTCTGGTATTGGGTCTCGCCGAACAGCGTCTCGCGCGCCTTGTCGTCGACCAGCGGCTTGCGAAGCGACGCGAGCACCTCGACACCGCGCACCACCGCCGGCCGCCCGCCGATCTCGTCGAACCAGCCCTTGAGGTGCGGGTAGTCGCTCCAGGCGATGCCCTGGTTCTTCCAGGAGCGCAGCCACGGGAAGATCGCGATGTCGGCGATCGTGTACTCCGGGCCGGCCATGTACTTGCTCTTGGCCAGCCGCTTGTTCATCACGCCGTACAGCCGCTTCGCCTCGTTCGTGTAGCGGTCGATGGCGTAGGGGATCTTCTCGGGCGCGTAGAGGCGGAAGTGATGCGCCTGTCCGAGCATCGGGCCGACGCTGCCCATCTGGAACATCA
>JBDTVC010000283.1:0-6247 GCA_040007475.1 Burkholderiales bacterium | reverse complement strand
GGCGAGCCGGTGCGGCGCTACAACCAGATCATCGGCACCGCGAAGCAGCCGATCGCCGCGGGCCAGCACGTGCACACGCACAACCTGGAGTTCAGCAGCTTCGCACGCGACTACGCGCCGACGACCGGCACGCAGGCGACGCAGTTCGTCGACACGCCGGCCACCTTCATGGGCATCAGGCGCGCCGACGGCCGGATCGCGACGCGCAACTACATCGGCGTGCTGACCTCGGTGAACTGCTCGGCCACGGTCGCGCGCGCGATCGCCGATCACTTCCGGCGCGACATCCACCCTGAAGCGCTCGCGAACTACGGAGGAGTCGACGGCGTGATCGCGCTGACGCACGGCGGGGGCTGCGCGACCGACAGCGCCGGCGAGCCGCTGCAGGTGCTGCGGCGCACCCTCGGGGGCTATGCGCGGCACGCGAACTTTGCGTCGATTCTCGTCGTCGGCCTCGGTTGCGAGACGAACCAGATCTCGGGGCTGATGGAGCAGGAAAGCCTCACGACCGGCACGCAGTTCCACACCTTCAACATTCAGGAAACCGGCGGCACCGCGAAGACCGTGGCGCACGGCATCGAGCTGGTGCAGTGGCTGCTCGAAGAGGCGAACCGCGTGAAGCGCGAGCCGGTCAGCGCCGCGCACATCACGGTCGGGCTGCAGTGCGGCGGGTCGGACGGCTACTCCGGCATCAGCGCGAACCCGGCGCTCGGCGCCGCGGTCGACCGGCTCGTGCGCCACGGCGGCACCGCGATCCTGTCGGAGACGCCCGAGATCTACGGCGGCGAGCACCTGCTGACGCGGCGCGCGGTCTCGAAGGAGGTTGCCGACAAGCTGGTCGCGCGCATCCGCTGGTGGGAGCGCTACTGCGAGCGCAACGACGCCGAGATGGACAACAACCCGTCGGCCGGCAACAAGGCGGGCGGCCTGACGACCATCCTCGAGAAGAGCCTGGGCGCGATCGCGAAGAGCGGCACCACGAACCTGACCGATGTGTTCGAGTACGCCCAGCCGGTCACGACCAAGGGCCTGGTGTTCATGGACACGCCGGGCTACGACCCGGTCAGCGCGACCGGCCAGGTCGCCGGCGGCGCGAACCTGATCTGCTTCACGACCGGCCGCGGTTCGGCCTATGGTTGCGCGCCGTCACCGTCGCTGAAGCTGAGCACGAACACCGCGCTGTGGGTGAAGCAGGAGGACGACATCGACATCAACTGCGGCGAGGTGATCGACGGCAGTTCGAGTGTCGATGCGATGGGCGAGCGCATCTTTCAACTGATGCTCGCGACGGCATCGGGCACCCGAACCAAGAGCGAAGTGCACGGCTACGGGCAGAACGAGTTCGTGCCCTGGGCGCTGGGCGCGGTGATGTAGAGGTACCGGATCAACTGATGCGGCGCACACCGAGGCTCATGATGAGCCGCAGGTATTCGAGCCGCGCATTCAGCTCGGCCAACTCGGCGCGCAGCTTGAGCCACGATCGAACTTGCGCGTCGTCGGACGCGCGCCGCTGCGGCGGCTCGGAGGGGCGCGGTGTGGGCGTGTTCATGGCGGGGCCTGCATCGAGGTTGGGTTGCCTCCATGGTCATGACGCCCGGCCTGCCGGTCAACCCCGCGATCAGGTGCTGGCGCGGCGCATCACCAGTTCGGCGTAGCCCGTGACTGCGTCGTGCTCGCGTGTGAACTGCCATCCCGGCAGCAGCGCGATCAGCACCTCGGCCGTGGTGCGCACGATGCAACCCGGCGCCACATGACCGCCGAGTGTGCGCCCACTGGCATCGGCGACGCTGGCGTGCAGGTGCGAACCGCCGGCGGCGATGCATTCATCGTGGTGCGAGACTAGCGCAACCCGCTACGATGCCCCGATGAATCAGATCCTTATCCTTGGCGGCACCGGTTTTGTGGGGCGCAGTGTCTGCGAGCAGCTCGTCGAGCGCTTCGGCGCCGGCAGCGCACAGATCATCGTGCCGAGCCGCCACCCGGCCCGCGCGAAGCACCTGCAATTGCTGCCGACCGTGCGCCTCGTGCCCGCCGACGTGCACGACGAGGCGCAGCTCTGCGCGCTGGTGCAGGGCTGCGATGCGGTGATCAACCTGGTCGCGATCCTGCACGGCAGTGCGGCCGACTTCGAGCGCGCTCACGTGGCGCTGCCGCGCGCGCTGGCACGTGCTTGCGCCGCGAGGGGCGTGAAGCGCGTGGTGCACGTCAGCGCCCTGGGGGTCGGGCCGTCGGCGCCCAGCCACTACCTGCGCTCCAAGACCGCCGGTGAAGCGGCGCTGGCCGCCGCCGGGCTGGCGTTGACGATCCTGCGGCCGTCGGTGATCTTCGGCGAGCACGATCGCTTCCTGAATCTGTTCGCCACGTTGCAGGCGGTGTTCCCGATCGTGCCGCTGGCCGGTGCACAGGCCCGCTTTCAGCCCGTGTGGGTGCAAGACGTGGCGGCCGCCATCGTGGCCTGCCTGGACCGACCGGAAAGCATCGGCAAGACCTGCGAATGCGCTGGTCCGCAGGTCTTCACGCTGAAGGAGCTGGTGCAGGCGGCCGGCCGCTGGTCGGGCCACGCGCGGCCGGTGGTCGGGCTGCCGGATGCGCTCGGTCGGCTGCAGGCGCTCGCGATGGAGTGGCTGCCCGGCACGCCGCTGATGTCGCGCGACAACCTGGACTCGATGCGCGTGCCGAACGTCGCCAGCGGCACCCTGCCCGGTCTCGCCGCACTGGGCATCACGCCGGCCACGCTCGACAGCGTGGCGCCCGGCTACCTCAGTGCGGGGCAGGGAGTGGCGCGGCTGGATCGCTGGCGCGCTCGGCGCGGCGGCTGAGCGCCTGGCAGTGGCCGGCGTCGGCAACATCCACGCTGGTGTGCAGTCTTTCCTGCCGCGGCGGCTCTGTCACAGCCGCGAGGCTCGATAATCGAGACATGACCGCCGAACGCATCCTTGCCGCCATCGCACTCGCCGTGTGCGTGGTGCTGCTCGTGCGGTTGATGATCGGCGCGCGGCGACGCCGGCGTGTCGACTCGGCCGTGCGACGCGCCTGGGGCGCACTGCGGGGGCTGGTGATGTCGGTGCGCCATCGGCGCGAAGCGGCGCGGGTCGCCGACGAGGCCATCAAGCGCGCCCGCAGCCGCGGCGAGTGGGACGGCAACGTCTACACCCCCAAGGAATTCCGCAAGCCGCCACGCGACAAGATGCACTGATCAGCCGCGCAGCACGCGGCTCTCGTGCGCCGTCAGGACGACGGCCGCGGCCCGCTCGCCGCGAACTGGGATGACTAAACTCGATGGCCGATCCACGCCTCGCGCACGCCCATGAAAATCACCAATGCCACGGTCATCGTCTGCTGCCCCGGCCGCAACTTCGTCACGCTGAAGATCGAGACCGACGAGGGCTTCACGGGGATCGGCGATGCGACGCTGAACGGCCGTGAACTCGCCGTCGCGGCCTACCTCACCGAGCACGTGATCCCGTGCCTGATCGGCCGCGACGCGCACCAGATCGAAGACATCTGGCAGTACCTCTACAAGGGCGCGTACTGGCGCCGTGGCCCGGTGACGATGAGCGCGATTGCCGCGGTGGATACCGCACTGTGGGACATCAAGGCCAAGGCCGCGAACCTGCCGCTGTACCAATTGCTCGGCGGCAAGAGCCGCACCGGCGTGATGGTCTACGGCCACGCAAACGGGCGCGACATCGAGCAGACGGTCAACGAGGTGCTGCGCTACCAGGCCGAGGGCTACAAGGCGATCCGCGCACAGAGCGGCGTGCCGGGGCTGGAGAAGGTCTACGGCGTCGGCCGCGGCACGATGTTCTACGAGCCGGCCGATGCCGACCTGCCGAGCGAACACGACTGGTCGACAACCAAGTACCTGAACCACACGCCCAAGCTGTTCGAGGCCGTGCGCAATGCCGTCGGGCCTGACGTGCACCTGCTGCACGACGTGCACCACCGCCTCACGCCGATCGAGGCCGGGCGCCTCGGCAAGTCGCTCGAGCCGTTCAACCTGTTCTGGATGGAGGACGCGACGCCGGCCGAGAACCAGGAGTCGTTCAAGCTGATCCGCCAGCACACGACCACGCCGCTCGCAGTCGGCGAGATCTTCAACACGATCTGGGACTGCAAGGCGCTGATCGAGAACCAACTCATCGACTACATCCGCGCGACCGTCGTGCACGCAGGCGGCATCACGCACCTGCGCCGCATCGCTGATCTTGCCTCGCTGTACCAGGTGCGCACCGGCTGCCACGGCGCGACCGACCTGTCGCCGGTGTGCATGGGCGCGGCGCTGCACTTCGACCTGTGGGTGCCGAACTTCGGCATCCAGGAGTACATGCGCCACACGGACGAAACCGATGCCGTGTTCCCGCACGCGTACACATTCGATCAGGGGATGCTCTACCCCGGTGACGTGCCCGGCCACGGCGTCACGATCGACGAAGCGCTGGCGGCGAAGTACCCTTACCAGCGTGCCTACCTGCCGGTGAACCGCCTGCAGCACGACGGCACGCTGTGGAACTGGTAAATCGCGTGGAGCGCCTGCACCCTGATCGCACATTGCCCGATGGTGTGGCGCGCCCGCGCTACGACCGCAGCGCGTTGCGCGCCGGCATCGTGCACCTGGGCGTCGGCGCGTTCCAACGCGCGCACCTCGCGGTGGTCAACGAAGCCGCGCTGCATGCGAGCGGCGATCTGCGCTGGGGCACGGTCGGCGTCTCGCTGCGCTCGCCCGACACACGCAACGCACTCGCGCCGCAGGCCGGCCTGTACACGGTCGCGATCCGCGACGCCGCGGACGACGGCCGCGCGCGCGAGACTCTGCAGGTCATCGGCAACCTGCTCGAGGTGCTCGTCGCGCCCGAGAACCCGGCCGCGGTGCTCGCTCGCCTGGCCCACGACGACACGCACATCGTCAGCCTGACGATCACCGAGAAGGGCTACCACCGCGACCCGGCCTCGGGCGCGCTCGACAGCACCGATCCCGACATCGTCCACGACCTCGTCAGCCCCGATGCACCGCACACCGCGCTGGGCTACCTCGTGCGGTCCCTGCAGCTGCGCAGGGACCGTGGCGCGGCGCCGGTCACGCTGCTCTCGTGTGACAACCTGCCGGCCAACGGCGACACGCTGCGCGCGCTGACGCTCGCGTTCGCCGCGCACGTCGATGCCGCGCTCGCGCGCTGGATCGAGACGCGCTGCACGTTCCCGAACTCGATGGTCGATCGGATCGTACCGCGCACGACCGCCGACGATCGCGCGCAAATCTCGGCACACCTCGGGGTCGACGATGCCTGGCCCGTGGTCGGCGAGCCCTTTCTCGAATGGGTCATCGAGGATCGGTTCGCGAGCGGCCGACCGGCCTGGGATCTGGGTGGTGCGCGTTTCGTCGAGCATGCCGAGCCGTTCGAGAAGCTCAAGCTGCGCATGGTCAACGGCAGCCACTCGGCCCTGGCCTACCTCGGCGCGATGGCGGGCTGGCGTACCGTGGACCGTGCGGTCGGCGTGCCTGCCACGCACCGCTACCTCGACACGATGATGCGCGACGAGATCGCCCCCACGCTGCCTGCGCTCCCGGGCATCGCGCTCGACGACTACCGCGTGCGCCTGCTGAAGCGCTTCGCGAACCCGGCCCTGCAGCACCAGACCCACCAGATCGCGATGGACGGCTCGCAGAAGCTGCCACAGCGCCTGCTCGGCACGGTGCGCGATCGCGTCACAGCCGGCCGACCCTACGACCGCCTCGCGCTCGCGATCGCCGCGTGGCTGCACTACCTGCGCGGCAGCGACGAGAGCGGCGCGGCGCACGTGATCGCCGACCCGCTGGCCGCCGCGCTGACCGAACGGCTCGCGCCGCTGGCGCACTCGGTGCACGACGGCGTCGCGCACTTCGCGGGGTTCACGCCGGTCTTCGGCGAGATCGGCCGCGACCCGCGCTTCGTCAGCGCCGTCGCGCGCCATCTCGTGGCCTTGCGCCAGCGCGGCGTCGCCGCCACGCTCGAAGCCCAGCCCTGAACCTCACACCACCTGACGCTGTTCGCGTCAGGTGGCGGCTGGCCCTACTTCATCAGCAGGTGCGGCAGCCAGGTCGACAGCGGCGGCCAGTAGGTCACGACCACCAGGAAGATCAGCATCGTCAGCAGCCACGGCCAGACGGCCACCGTGAGCTCGCTGATGCCCATCTTCGTGATGCCCGACGCCACGTAGAGGTTCAGCCCCACCGGCGGATGGCACATGCCGACTTCCATGTTGACGA
>JBDTVC010000282.1:0-6278 GCA_040007475.1 Burkholderiales bacterium | reverse complement strand
TCCAGCTGATCCAGGGCAAGGTGGCCGACATGTACACCGTGCTGCAGGCCGGCCGTGCGTTCGCCTACACGGTGGCAAAGAACCTCGACATGCTCGGCAGCGAGCATGTGCGCCAGGTCCGCAAGGACTGCGCGAGCGTGATCCTGTGGTGCGCCGAGAAGGCGACCTGGATGGCCGGCGAGGGCGTGCAGATCTTCGGTGGCAACGGCTACATCAACGAGTACCCGCTCGGCCGGCTGTGGCGCGACGCGAAGCTGTACGAGATCGGCGCCGGCACCAGCGAGATCCGTCGCATGCTGATCGGTCGGGAGCTGTTCGCCGAGACGATGTGACGCGACGCGGGCGGCGTCACGTGCGGTTCGGGTCGTCGCGCAGGCGCTCTTCGAGCAGCGGGATCATCTGCGCCGGCCCTTCCAGGTTCGGGTTGGCGTCGACCGCGCGCCGGAAGTACTCGAGCGCCGAGCGCAGGTTGCCCAGCTGCAGATGGATCTGCCCGGCACCCGACAGCGCGCCGAAGTGATGCGGGTTGCGCTTGAGCACCTCGTCGCAATCCAGCAGTGACTTCTGTAACTGCCCGAGCATGAAGTAGAGCGTGGCCCGCTTGTTCCAGCCCTCGGCGAAGGCCGGCTTGCGCCGCACGACCTCGTCGAACGTGGCCAGCGCTTCGTCGAAGGCCGCGGCGCCCATCTGCTCGAGGCCGCTCGCGAACAGCCGGTCGATCGCCGGGTCGCCGGAGCGGCTCCAGATGCGCCAGAGCGCGAGCGACGCCAGCTCGCGCACCTGGGCATCGCTGTCGCGCAGCCGGTCGAGCAAGCGGGCCGCGTCGGCCATCGAGCCGATCTGCGCCAGCCGGTCGACACCGGCCAGCCGCGACGCGGTCTCGGCGCGGTTCAGCGCGGCGAGCGCCTGCGCGTGGGTCAGCGGCGCGGCGTGCGCCGCGCCGGAGAGCAGCGCGGCGGCCAGCGCCCATCCCCGGAGTCGATGCATTCGCATGGTTCGGCCTCCATCGTGAATCGAGCGGATTCATTGTGCCGCCGTGCCGCCGGTTTAGCATGCCGCATGGCCACTCCCGCCGACCCGGTTGAACGCGCGAAGAGCTGGATCGCCCAGGCCCGGCGCATCGTCGTGCTGACCGGCGCGGGCATCTCGACCGACTCCGGTATCCCGGACTTCCGCGGCCCGCAGGGCGTGTGGACGAAGAACCCGGCCGCCGAGGTCCAGTCGACCTTGCAGAACTACCTCGCCGACACGCGGGTGCGGCAGGCCGCGTGGCAGAGCCGGCTCGCCAGCCCGACCTGGTCGGCCGCGCCCAACCGCGGCCACCGTGCGCTGGTCGAGCTCGAGCGGCGCGGCCAGTTGCACGCGCTGATCACGCAGAACATCGACGAGCTGCACCAGCTCGCCGGCCACAGCGCCGACAAGATCATCGAGGTGCACGGCACCATGCGCCGCGTGATGTGCTGGGGCTGCGGCCGGCGCGCGCCGATGCCGGACGTGCTGCAGCGCGTGCGCGATGGCGAGGCCGACCCGGCCTGCCGGGACTGCGGCGGCATCTTGAAGAGCGACACGATCTCGTTCGGCCAGGCGCTGGTGCCCGAGGTCATCGACCGCGCGATGCGCGTGGCGGGCGAGGCCGATCTGCTGCTCGCGATCGGCAGCACGCTGCAGGTCTACCCGGTCGCCGGCGTCGTGCCGCTGGCCAGCGATGCGGGTGCGCGCATCGTGATCATGAACAACCAGCCGACGCCGATGGATGCGCTGGCGGATGCGCTGATCCGTAGCCCGATCGGTGAGGCCCTGCCGGTTCTCTGCGGCGACTGAGCGGCTTCAACGCCCGCGCAGCC
The DNA here is from genome assembly GCA_040007475.1 of Burkholderiales bacterium. Lineage (GTDB taxonomy): Bacteria > Pseudomonadota > Gammaproteobacteria > Burkholderiales > Burkholderiaceae_C > LMDS01. The sequence goes on along the minus strand of JBDTVC010000282.1, from coordinate 4,434 downwards.
CGAGCCAGACCACGGTCGCCACCACGACCAGACCGCCGAGCACCTGCACCGCCGCGATCGACTGCCCGAGCACGGCCCACGCCAGCATCAGCGCGAAGACGGGTTCGACATTCATGATCGCCGAGTTGCCGACCACGCCCAGCCGCGGCAGCACCGTGAACAGGATCGTGAACGCGGTGCCGTAGAGAAAGGTCAGCGCCCCGAGGCCGAACCAACCGACCGGCGCGTCCGGCCAGTGCAGCCCGCCTTGCAGGCCCGAGCCCGCCAGCGCCAGCACCGCGACGATGCCCATCGTCGTCGCGGTTCGCAACCGCCCGTCGACGCCGGTGGTCTCGTGCTGGATCAGCACCAGCGCGAGGCCGAAGGTGGCGGCCGCGGCCAGCGCGAACGCGACGCCGGCGCCGATCTGGCGCCACTGCGCCGCGGCCCCCAGGCCCGAGGCGGCACCGAACACGTCGAGCGCCAGCGCCAGGCCGATCAGCATCACCGGCATGGCCAGCAACGTGCGGCGCTCGGCGCGGTGGCCGTAGGCGACGCGCGCCCACAGCGCGGTCCACAGCGGATAGGTGTTGAACGCCAGCAGCGCGAGCGCCACCGGCAGCCGCGCGACCGATGAATACAGGCACACGCTCTGCACCGCGATCAGCACGCCGACCGCGAGCAGCGCCTTCGCGTTGCGCGCGTGGACGCGCAGCGGCACCTTCTGCACGACCAGCACGGCGACGACGACAAGCGCCGTGATCGTGCTGCGGCAGGCCACGGCCGTGACCACGTCGACCCCGTGGTCGAAGGCCAGTCGCGCGGCCACATGGTTCGCGCCCATCATCAGCGCGATCAGCAGCAGCGTGGCGAAGGCGGCGGCCGAGAGGGCGGCAGGGGCGGGGGCAGGGGCGTTCATCGCGAGCGATTGTGGCGGCTCGGTATTTTTCGCGTCGGTTCACCCCGTTGCTGCGCGCCAGCCGTGCAACCCGGTGTCGCAACCCACCTTCGGAGCCCCCATGACCCACCGTCGCCATGTTCTCGCCCTGTTCGCCGCCACCGCCGCGGCGTTCGTCACGCTGCCGGCCTGCGCCGTCGGCCGTCTTGTCGATGTCGAGCTCGTCGACCGCGGCCAGAACCAGGCCTTGCCCGTCTACCCGCACCGCGGCAACGCCTGGGTCGCCGGCCGCCCCGGCACGCGCTACGCGGTGCGCATGAGCAACCGCACCGGGCAGCGCGTGATGGTCGTGCTCTCGGTCGATGGCGTGAATGCGGTGACCGGCGAGACCGCCGCGACGGGCCAGAACGGCTACGTGCTCGGGCCCTGGCAGACGACCGAGATCACCGGCTGGCGCAAGAGCCTGACCGAGGCTGCGGCGTTCTACTTCACCGCGCTGCCCGACTCGTATGCGGCCCGCACCGACCGGCCCGACAACGTCGGTGTCGTCGGCGTCGCGGTGTTCCGTGAGCGGGAGCCGGAGCTGGCGGTGCGGCGCGAACTCGATGCCGCCGAGCCGCGTGGCGCGCAGGGCCGGATGGAGCGTGACCGCGCAGCCGAGTCCACCGCCGCCGCACCCGCCGCCAAGGCCGCCGCGCCCGCGGATCGCCTCGGCACGGGTCATGGGGAGCGTGAGTACTTCCCGACCACGCAGACCAACTTCGAGCGCGCCAGCGAGCGGCCCGCCGAGATCGTGCGGCTGCGCTACGACAGCCTCGACAACCTGCTCGCCAGCGGCGTGATTCCGCGCCCGCAGCGCCCACGCGTGCTGCCCGAGCCGTTTCCGGCGTTCGTGCCCGATCCGAAAGGCTGATTGCGGCGCCCGCTATTCGCGGAAGTAGACGATCTGGTGCGTGCTGACCAGTTGCTGCCCGCTGTCGCTCCACAGCTCGGCACTCTGGTCGAAGTACCCGTTGCGGAAGTTCTGCCCCTTCGCCGTGCCCAGCACCGGCCGATCGCCTTGGGCGGCGAGCATCGCGCTGTCGGCATGGAAGAAGGTCGTCAGCGACACCGTGCCGATCGGCGTGACCTTGTGGCGGCGCACGAAGATGCGCGGGAAGAAGCAGTCGGCGATCGCGGCGAGCGACGCGAAGTCCAGCGGCCGGGGTGGTTCGTCGCGTACCCACAGCGTGGTGCGCGAGTCGGGCTGTTCGTGGCCTTCGAACGTGCTGGGCAGCCCGCCGTGCACGAAGCGCATGTCGTAGCGCTTCACCCACTCCAGGCGCGCTCCCCTGTTCGGTGGCGGCAGCGTTTCCGGGCGCGGCACGTCGATCGGCGCCACCGCCTCGGGGGCCGACCAGGTCGGCCGGCGCACGGCGAACACCGCGGTGGCGGTTGTCGTCACCTCGCCGCCCTGGCTCAGCGCCATCGTCCAGTGCTGCGTCGAGCGGTTGGTGCGCACCGCGCGGGCCTCGATCTCGAAGGCGCCGTCGGTCAGCGCGCTGGCGAAGTTGACGGTCAGCGCGATCGGCTCGCCCAGGCGCGCCGGGTGCAGCAGCGCGGCGTTGAGCAGCACCGCGCCGGTCGTGCCGCCGAACGGGCCGACCATGTTGGCGTAGGCCGGGCTGGTGGCGCCGTGGAACCGGTCGTCACCCGCGGGGGTCAGGGCCATCGCCGTATCGAAGGGGTGCATGAATCGCGCAGGTCGTGGGCCAGTCGCCAGTGTCCCATCGCGTACGGGTCTGCGCTGTCGCGCACGCGTCGGCCGCGTGCGTACACTTGGCAAAAATTGCTGCGGCGCCGCAACCATGACGACCCAACTCCACGAACTGCTCGAAAGCAACCGTCTCTGGGCGGCGAAGATCGAGGCGCGCACGCCCGGCTTCTTCACCAGCCTGCTCAAGCAGCAGGCGCCCCAGTACCTCTGGGTAGGCTGCGCCGACAGCCGCGTGCCGGCCAACGAGCTGGTCGACCTGCTGCCGGGCGAGTTGTTCGTGCATCGCAATGTCGGCAATGTCGTCGTGCACTCCGACCTGAACTGCCTGTCGGTGATGCAGTTCGCCACCGACCTGCTGAAGGTCGGCCACATCATCATCGTCGGCCACTCCGGCTGCGGTGGTGTCCGGGCCGCGCTCGAGGATCTGCGAATCGGCCTGGCCGACAACTGGATCCGCCACGTGCAGGACGTGCGCAACCGCCACCGCGCCTGGCTCGACACCGTGCCCGCGGAGCGCCGCGTCGATGCGTTGTGCGAGCTCAACGTCGTCGAGCAGGCGCTGAACGCGTGTCAGACCACGATCGTCCAGGATGCATGGGCGCGCGGGCAGGAACTGGTCATCCACGGCTGGTTCTACGGCCTGTCCAACGGCTTGCTGCAGGATCTGAAGATGACCGTGGCCGGCCCTGCAGAGATGACCGCCACCTACGACCGAGCGATCGCCGCGGTGCATTCGCGCTACGACGGCGGCGGGGCGGGCTGATGCCGGCAGCGTTCCCGACCGCGCTGACCGACCCGCGCGCGTTCGACATCGCACAGGCGATGCTCGACGGTTTCAACCGCCACTACACGCTGTTCCGCGAGGCCAGCGCCGACGCCAAGCGCCGCTTCGAGCTGGCCGACTGGCACGGCCAGCAGCGCGCGCAGCGCGAGCGCATCGAGTTCTACGACCTGCGCGTCGAGGAAGGCGCGGAGCGGCTGCAGCACGAGTTCCAGGCATCCGACCTGCCCAAGGACGTGTGGCAGCAGGTCAAGCTGCACTACATCGGCATGCTCGTCGACCACCACCAGCCGGAGCTGGCCGAGACCTTCTTCAACTCGGTGACGACGAAGATCCTGCACCGCAGCTACTTCCACAACGACTTCATCTTCGTGCGGCCGGCCGTTTCCACCGAGTACATCGAGAACGACGAGCCGGCATCACTGCCCACCTACCGCGCCTACTACCCGACCAAGGCGACGATGCGCGACACCTGGCTGCGCATCGTCAGCAACTTCCAGCTCAAGCGCGAGTTCGAAGACCTGGAACGTGATGTCGACTGCGTGCTCGCGGCGGTGGCCGAGCAGCTCGGTGAATACCGCGTGCGTGCCAACTTCCAGGTGCAGGTGCTGAGCTCGCTGTTCTTCCGCAACAAGGGCGCCTACCTTGTGGGCAAGATCATCAATGGCTTCAACGAAACGCCGTTCGCGTTGCCGATCTTGCACGGCGAAAACGACACCCTGATCATCGACACCGTGCTCTTCGGCGAAGACGATCTGCTGCTCCTGTTCAGCTTTGCACGCGCCTACTTCATGGTGACGATGGAAGTGCCTTCGGCCTACGTGCAGTTCCTGCGCTCGATGATGCCGCGCAAGCCGCGCAGCGAGATCTACAACGCGCTCGGCCTGGCCAAGCAGGGCAAGAACGCGTTCTACCGCGACTTTCTTTACCACCTGAAGCACTCGAGCGACCACTTCCGCATCGCCCCCGGCATCAAGGGCATGGTGATGCTGGTGTTCGACCTGCCGAGCTTCCCGTATG
>JBDTVC010000281.1:0-6299 GCA_040007475.1 Burkholderiales bacterium | reverse complement strand
GGTCACCAGTTCCAGCAGCTTGGCTTCGCTGACGCCGCGGAACTGGCCGCGGGTGATGCGCGAGACCTTGGACTGGTCCACGCCGAGCAGCTCGGCAGCGCCTTGCTGGGTCAGTCTGCGGGCATTGATGGCGCGGGCGATCTCAGCGGCGAGTTGCGACTTGCGTTGCATCTCGGCGGCGTCGGCGTAGCCCAGGTCGGTATAGACGTTGGTGCTGCCTTCTTCGATCACGATGTCGGTCTTGCGGGTCATCAGCGGGCTCCTTGTTTCGTTTGCCAGGCCTCGAAGTCCAGCTTCGCGGCCTTGAGTCGGGCGTGGATCAGGTCCATGTCATCTTTCGGCGTCTTGATGCCGCTCTTGGACTTCTTCTGGAAGCAGTGCAGGACGTAGACCCAACCCGCGAACTTGACCGTGTAGACAGCGCGGTAGGTGTCGCCGCGATCGTCTTCGACGACTTCCAGCACGCCCGCTGACCCGAAGCCGGTCATCACCTTGGCGTCTTGGTGTTTGCCGCCGGCCTGGGCCAGGTCGATGGCGTGGCCGAACACGTCTTTGACGTCCTCGGGCATGGCATCCAGGTCGCGCTTGGCGGAACCCACCCACTTGATGGGTTTGCGGGGCTGCTTCTTCGACATCGGAGGCATTATGCCAATTTGGACATATGGGTGTCAATGCGATGGACACGGTGGCATCGACAGGGCCGACCGTCCCCGGTGCGGTGCGAGTTCTATCCACGCGATTGTCGTGACGCTGTCACGAAAATTGACCTGGTCGCACGGATGAAGGGTGGGCGTGTCCCCGCTGCGCGGGGTGTCGGGCTGTTGCGCTGCGCGTCGAGCCGCTGTCAAAGGCCCAGCGTCTCGCCCCTCGGGCGGCCATCCCTCGCGCAACACAGCCAGGCCAGCTGCGCCGGCGGGGTGACGAAGGCGGCCCTTCCCTTGGCCGAGGACCGCGGGCTCGCAGATAGCCGTCACGGGTACATGACCGCCATCTGCTTCGCTCGCCCGCTTGACGATCTGGCCGGCGCCGCGCTTCGTCGCTCCGCTGCGCTTCGACTCCGGGCGCGCGGCGCCGGCCAGATCGTCACCCCAGCCACTCGCCATGCCCGGAGCCGGGCCGCCTGAAGGCAGAAGGCAGCTCGGGCCGGCTCGCCCGCCGCGCCAGTCGCTGCGCTTGGTGGCACGTCAGCCGCAGAGGCGCCGGCCCTCGGGGGTTGGGCGGGCCGCTCGCGGCAGCCGATGCGCCGGGGTACCTGTCACACCGGCCGCGGTTGCTCGGGGCCTCTTCTGCTGCGGTCGCTGCCCACGCTGCCGGTTCAGCCCACCGCGATTCCCCCACCGCGCCCCTGTCCAGGATGAGGGGGACTCCACGGTGCCCTTGCAGCCGCGCTTCATCGCGGCACTCTTGGCCCCGCACGGCGACCGACGAATGCGGGGCATGCATCAGCTCAACAGCACGTCCAGCTCCGAGGGTTCAAAAGCCAATCCGGCTCCCTCGGAACTTAGGGCAGGGGGCTGTGAGCTTGGAGATCAAGGACATGGCAGTGCGAAATCATGGCGATCAGAACGGCAACCGTGCCGGTGTACCGAGGTTGCGAGCCATGCGAGTTCAGAACGGTCCCGTACCGCTGGCCGGTGTGCCGCCTTGAGCGGCGGTCCCGAGTTGCCGGCATCGACTCATCAACTCTTGGAGATTTACATGGAACACACGAAGGAACTGTTGTCGATTGATCTATCGAACCTGGTGCCGTCGCCACTCAACGTGCGTCGGCACTCGTCGGGACAGGTGGAGGCAGGCCCGGACTTGGCCGGTGGCGGTGTCGAGGCGATGAAGAAGGATGCGCTGGTGACCGCAGCGGCATCGCGGCTGGCCGGCACGCGCTTGCTGCCCGAGCCACTGAGTCGATCGCCAGGCTGATCGGGTCGCGCGGATGGACTGAACCCACGCTCGCGATCCAGGTCGGAGGAGTCATGTGGCTGCTGGTTGCTCGGGAACCCCGGCCGGACGCGCCTGACTGGCCCGGCCGGCGCTTGTTCGCAGCGGTCGACGCTGTCATGTGGCCGGTGTTGTGGGTGCTGCTGATGCGACACGTGCCGCAGCCGGTGGGCCTGATCGGGCCGTTCGTCACGGCGCTCGCCGTGCTGTTCGGCTTGGCGCGCTTGCATCGCGCCCTTTGGGTGAACCATCGCTATTGGTTCACGACCTGGCGCTGGGGGAAGGTGCTGGGCGCGATGCTGCTCATTGGCGCTGTTCTCAAGGTCGCGATGTCGGCCTGAGCAATTTCGCTGCGGCATCCACGCCGCAGTGGTCGGCGCTTGGTGCGACGCAACGGGTCGCGCTTCACTCCATTGATCGAGGTCCGCGCGGCGCCACGCCACGGCGCGAGGCGCGAGGCGCACGGGGCTCGGGAATTTGCGATCGGCGATCAGCCGATAGATGGTTGAACGGCCGAGCCCCGTCATGCGCATCACGGTGGGCATCCGCAGGAAGACAGGTATCACCGCCTCGGCGCGGCCAGACGATGGTTCGGGCAAGTTGCGTTGCATGGGCAGTCTCCAGTGAGAGGCATGTCGGCAACTCTAGGATGCGCACGGGACCGGTGCCGTACTGGATTCGGGTCGAATTCCTGCACGTCACGTCGCGAGGGGTCGTGGTGCGCTGCAGTACGTGCGACTGACGGTACCGTTCGCCGCGGTGCAGCCGCGACCGACAGCTCCGCCACGTCACGGGCGGCTCCACCCGACCCCGAGCGGTCATCCAAGTCGTCGATCACGCTATTCCAAAGCGGACATTGGGCAGATCGACCAACCATCCTCAATCGAGGGGCAAGGGACGGCGGAACGGGGGCCAAGTGCCGCCCAGGCGATCGTCGCTTGCGGTGGGCGAGACCAGCGAACGACGAAGGGTGTTCATAAGTTCTGGAGTGCCCTCGATCAGGCCGTCGCGTCCCATGAAGGCTCGGGCGCGAACCGTTCGGCGAGAAAATCCAGCATCGTGCGCAGCGCCGCCGACATGTGCTTGCGCGACGCGTACACGGCGTGGATGCTCAGCTCGCGCGGCTTGGCCTGCGGCAACAGCGCGATCAGATGCCCGGCGCGGATCAACGGGGCGGCCAGATAGGTCGGCAGCAAGGCGACGCCGGCACCCGACAGCGCTGCCTGAACGATCGAGGTCGAATCGTTCGCGCTGATGTTGCCGCTGACCGCGATGGCCACGGGCTGTGCCGCGCGTTCGAAGTGCCAGACGGTCTTGCCGTAGTAGCTGTGGGTCAGGCAGTTGTGCAGGCTCAGCTCTTCCAGGCGGCGTGGCGCTGCATGCTCGCGAAGGTAGGCCGCCGAGGCGCAGACCACCGAGCGGCACACCGTGAGCCGTCGGGCGATCAGGTTGGGATCGAGATCATTGGTGATGCGGATGGCCAAGTCGATTCTCTCGTCGACCAGGTTGACCGCACGGTCCAGCACGACCATGTCGATGGCAACGCCGGGATAGCGCTTCACGTAGCCGGCCACGGCCGGAGCCAGCTGCGCCTGTGCGAACGAGGTGCTCACCGTGATGCGCAGCAGGCCTTGCGGCGCCTCTTCTCGATCGGCCACTGCAGCGCGCATGTCGCCCGTCAGTTCCAGGACCTGGCGGCAGCGCGCCAGGGTCTCGCTGCCGGCCGCCGTCAGGCTGAGCCTGCGCGTCGTGCGGTGCATCAGGCGCGTACCGGCCCATGCCTCGAGTTCGGCCAGATAGCGCGACACGACCGGCCGCGACAGATCGAGCCTGTCGGCGGCGGCGGACTGGCTGCCGCAGTCCACCACGGCCACGAAGACCTGCATTGCGTTCAGCTTGTCCATGATTTGACCGGTTGACGAAACAAACTATCTCGGATTCTCGGGTTTCTTGCTCGATTATCCGCAACTACGATGCGGGCACCGAGGCCGTTCGGCCCCACCTGGAGATTCAGATGCTTCGCTCGCTCGCCTTCCGCTCGCTGTTCATCGCCGTCATGGGCTTCGGCCTCTCCACGCACGCTCTCGCCGCGGACACGCCACTAAGTCTCGAGGTCTATAACCCCGGCCATGACGCCATCTTCCCGGTCTCGTCCGTGCTGGTGATCGGCAAGACCGAGGCCATCTTGATCGACGCGCAGTTCGGCAGTTCGCAGGCGGCGAAGGTGGTCGAGAAGATCCGCGCCAGCGGCAAGAAGCTCAACACGATCTACATCAGCCACGGCGACCCGGACTACTACTTCGGGCTCGAGACGATCAAGGCCGCCTACCCGGATGCCAAGATTCTCGCGAGTAAGCCCACCGTCGCGCACATCGAGGAGTCGGCCGCCGGCAAGCTGGCCTTCTGGGGCCCGAAACTCGGGGCGGACGCACCGAAGACGACGCTCGTTCCGGAGGTGCTCAAGGGCAACAGCCTGAGCCTGGATGGCCAGAAGCTCGAGGTCATCGGGCTGGACGGCAAGCAGCCCGAGCGCAGCTTCGTGTGGATCCCGTCGATCAAGGCCGTGGTCGGCGGCGTCGTGCTCGCCAACAACCTGCATGTGTGGATGGCCGACACGCAGTCACCGCAGTCGCACACCGACTGGCTGGCCACGTTGAAGACGATCGAGAAGCTCAAGCCCAGGACCGTGGTGCCGGGCCACTACCTGCCGGGCGCATCGACCGCGTTGCAGGCGCCGGCCTTCACCGCCGGCTACATCAAGGCCTTCGACGCCGAAACCGCCAAGGCCAAGGACTCGGCCGCACTGGTGGCCGCAATGAAGCAACGCTATCCGAAGGCGGGCGAGGAAGACTCGCTGCAACTCAGCGCCAAGGTCGCGAAGGGCGAGATGAAGTGGTGAGCCCCTGAGTCTCGAGTCGAATTCACATACACAGCAGAAGGAACCTCATCATGAGCAAGATTGCCATCATCGGAGCCACCGGCCGCGCCGGCAGCCAATTGCTGGAAGAAGCACTGCGCCGCGGCCACGCGGTAACCGCCATCGCCCGCAAGGCGTCCAAGCTCGGCGAGCGCGCCGGCGTGACCGTCAAAGGGCTCGACGTGCTCGACGCTGGCGCACTGGAGCAAGCCGTGGCCGGCCATGACGCGGTGTTCAGCGCCGCGCATTTCACGGGCATCCCGGCCAGCGCCGTCATCGACCCGGTGAAGAAGGCAGGCGTCCGGCGTCTGCTGGTTGTCGGCGGCGCCGGCAGCCTGTTCGCGGCGCCTGGTTTGAAGGTGATCGACACGCCGAACTTCCCGGCCGAGTACAAGGCGGAGGCCGCTGCAGGTGGCGTCTATCTCGACACCTTGCGCCAGGAGCAAGCGCTGGACTGGACCTTTCTGTCGCCCTCGGCGCTGTTCGTCGAAGGCGACCGCACCGGCAAGTTCCGTCTTGGCCGCGACGACCTGCTCGTTGGCGCCGACGGCAAGAGCTGGATCAGCTTCGCCGACTTCGCAATCGCCTTCATCGATGAGCTCGAGAAGCCTGCGCATTCGCGCCAGCGCTTCACCGTCGGTTACTGAGCCCCGTGCGCCGGAGGCCCGCATGACCAGCACCACACTGCACTACATCCACGACCCGCTGTGTGGCTGGTGTTACGGCGCGGCGCCCCTGGTGCAGGCCGCGCGCCGGCTGGTGCCCGTGGTGGCGCATGCCGGCGGCATGATGGTGGGCAGCAGTCGCCAGAAGGTCTCGCCGCAGCTGCGCGACTACGTGATGCCGCACGACCGGCGCATCGCGCAGCTCAGCGGGCAGACCTTCGGCGCCGCCTATACCGATGAACTTTTGCGCGACACCTCGGCGACGTTTGATTCGGAGCCCCCGATCACCGCCATGTTGGCGGCCGAGCAGTTGGCAGGGCGCGGCCTGGACCTGCTGGCGCGTCTGCAGACGGCGCACTACGTGGAAGGCCGACGCATTGCCGATGCGGCTGTTCTGGCCGAACTCGCGGCGGCCATCGGGCTGGAGCGTGAAGCCTTCGTTGCCGCGTTCGGGCGGGCCAGCGGCGAGCCGACGCGGGCGCACATGGCGGCGAGCCGGGCTCTGCTGGCACGCGTGGGCGGCCAGGGCTTCCCGACCTTCGCGCTGGAACGCGATGGTCGGGTTGAAACGATCGACATCGGGCCATACCTGGGTCGGACCGATGCATGGACTTCATGGCTTGGTCAAGCTCTCTTGGAACACCGATAGAAGGATGCTCGTGCCTGCGCCGTCACGCCTCGGTACCGAGGCGGTGTCGATCAGGCGCGAGGCGTTCCGCGCACCTGCTTCGATGCCGCCAACACCTCCTGAAAGTCACGGTTCGCCCGTTTGATCGTCTGGG
>JBDTVC010000280.1:0-6388 GCA_040007475.1 Burkholderiales bacterium | reverse complement strand
GTAGACAAGATTCCGAAGCTCATTGCTCGCCGCGGGTTCCCAACCTGTTGCTACAGTGCCTTCTCCTTGAGCCAAGTCAGGCATGCCGCTGCGACGCTGGCCCGACGGGCGTCGACGGTCAACGAATGACCACGCCCCTCGAACTGCTTGAGCTCTGTCACTGCCATCGAGTCGCGGTACTGCTTCAAGCTGGCTCGGGTGCTGACATCGGGGAGCCGCTGTCGGCAAGTTCCCGCTGGTCAGCCTCGACCCGGCGCCGCATTGGCAATGCTGAACGGCCTTCGCCCGTCTGCGTTGCACACCACGCCGTGCAACGCCGCCTGCTCGAATCGGGCGCAGACGCGGTTGCCCGCCACGTCTTCCAGATCCGGGTGGACGCGCAGCACGTAACGCCCCGCCGACCAGGGCCGTGTCGGGACGAAGCGCCATTGCAGTTCATCACCCGACAACTCCACCAACCCGTGAATGCGCACGCCGTGCTCGTCCGCGACCGCGATCATGGTTCGCGCACGCCGTGACATCGGCGCGACGAAGCCTACGATCAGCGGTTTTCGGGTGCCTGCGGCCGGTGTCTGCAGGGTCCAGCCCGCGAGATCGACACGCTGCCGCAAATCGCCCGTGACGATCCAGTGCCGCATCATGGGCGGGCCGAGCTGCGGATCGTCGATCCTCAGTGTGACGCGCTGACCGGCGTGCAGCGCCGGCCCCAGCGCGAGGTTGGGGCCGACGCCGGTCTTGATGCGACCGGGGTGCATCAGCACGTCCACATTGCGGCCATCACGGTCGGGCAAAGCCAGCCCGAGGAACGCGCCTACGATCTCGCGGCCATCCGCATCGAACAGATGAACACGCTTCAGGTCCAGCGGTCCAGACAGCGCATGGTCTGCCCGCAGCTCGATGCGCAGCAGGTTGGCAGGCACGGTGGGTCCGGCCGGCGACACCTCGACGCAGCAGGCCAAAGCGCTGCCACTCAGCAGTGCGAGCGCGGCGGCCCAGGCCTCGTGCAGTCGCACGCGCATCAGCGCACCAGCTCCGGGAATCCTTCGATTCGGTGGAAGACCTTGTGGTACTCGTGGAACGGGTCGGTCGGTCTGTAGACGAAATCGGGGAAATCGTATTCATTGACAAAATCGCTGACGCGCAGGTAGCCACCCTTCGGGATGGTGACAAGCTGCATGGCACCGCTCTTGTCATCGCGGCGAAGCGCGACGAACAGGTCATCGTTCAGATTGTCCAGTTGGCTCACGGCCGACAGCGGCAGCATCACGCCATGCACCCCAGCGTAGGGTTCGGACGGCCACTTGATCGGCTGGCGGATACCCGGCTTGGCGGCGCCTTCGGCGATCGCGCTGACCTCGATCAGATCAGAGGCGCGACTCGAATTGACCAGCAGGGCAAAGTCCTTGCCGCCGGTCTTGAAAGTGACCATGTCGATCGGCTCGCTGCCCCAGCCCATCTCGCCGATCGTCTTGCCGACGATGTGGGCGCCATCCTTCAGGTCGGCGAGCGCGATCGCGACGAGCGGCGTGCAGGTGTAGGCCGCAATGAGTGTCGGGGATCCTCCGACATCCATGATCGCCATCGTGCGGATCGGGGCGCGCGTCTCGATCTCATCGTGCACCGGGTGGTACATCTCGACGGTGGTCGCCGTGGTGCGAGCGGTGAACGGCACGTCGTAGATACGCAGCGTGGAAGCGAAGCTCCGGTCTGAGAGTCCGGCCACGTAGAGCTTGTGGTCATGGTAGGTCATGCCGGTCACTGTCAGGCTGCGGCCCGGCAGGTCGCGCCAGAACTTCAGCTCGGCCGGCGGCGCATCGGTGATCGCGGCGGATAGACCTGGGAGGCCGAACACTCGATCCAGTGACAGGCTGCTACTTCGAACCGTTCGGCGAGCACCTGAAGTTGACGTCGGTCGTCCTCGGGCCGAAGTCAACGATCAGCAGTTCCGATGTGATCACCGTCCTCCGTGAGCTTCACCCGGAGGTCAAGATAATCACGACCCGGCAGGCGTACAAGACGTTCGAAATCTGTACGCAGAAGCTAGCCAAACTGCAGAGGTGAACTTGTCGACCTGACGAGCTCCAAAGGACGCTTCCGTTTTCAACGGAGTGTCAAATGCAGAAGTTCTCACTTGGCCGAACGGTCGCCACACCAGCAGCTCTGGGCGAGCTTGACCGACTTGGCGTCAACCCTTTGCTGATCCTCGGCATGCACGCTCAGCTTGAGCGTGGAGCGCTTGATGCGGACGACCACGCTGCGAACGAACGTGCGGTGCAGGATGGATCGAGGGTGTTCTCGGCATACATAGTCGGTGGTACGAAATTCTGGTGTATCACCGAACACGATCGCTCGTACACGACGATCCTTCTGCCGTCAGAGTACTGACTTCGGCGAGACTGTCACCAGAAATGACATCGGCGGCAAAAACAGAGTCGGGCTAGAGGCCTTGAATCGGCCGCTAGCCCGCATGAATAGTGGTGGAGAGGAGGAGGATCGAACTCCCGACGTTCGCATTGCGAACGCGCCGCTGCGATATGGACTCATCTCATCCGTTCGCGACAAGCCCCGACTGAAGGGCAGCAAGCCGTAGTAGAGCTGTCTGTGGATGCGTGCAGACCAAGGGCAGCAACCGCTGCCCAGCCGCCGCTCAGTCGACATGCCACCCAACGGTCAGGGCTACTACCGACCATCGGTGTATCGCCCTGATGGTCGCGATTTCAAACCAATGGTCGACAACGTGGGCCAGGAGCCCAAAGGTCATTTCTGACTCGGCCAGAAACTGAGGGGCCACAGATGGGCCAAACTTGGGCCATGGATGGGCCACAAAGCAAAACGCCGTCCATGGGGACGGCGTTTGCCAATTCGTTAGTTGTTGTTTTTGTTAGTGAATTCGGTGGTTGCGAGGGCAGGATTTGAACCTGCGACCTTTGGGTTATGAGCCCAACGAGCTACCAGACTGCTCCACCTCGCGACTGAGCCTGTGACTATAGCATAAGAGGCGAGCTCCGCGTTAGGTCAGAGGCCGGCGGACTGCAATGTCTTCATGAACTGCGCGCTGTCCTGGAAGCCGATGATGCGGGCCGCGGCCACTTCACGGCCGGTGGCGTCGAAGAAGATCGTGCCCGGCGGGCCGAACAGGCCGAAGTGCTTGAGCAGTTCACGGTCCTGTGCATTGTTCGCGGTGACGTCGGCTTTGAGCAGCAGCGCCCCGCGCAGGCGCGCCTGCACGGTCGGGTCGCTGAACGTGAAGCGCTCCATTTCCTTGCACGAGACGCACCAGTCGGCATAGAAGTCCAGCATCACCGGGCGACCGGCGCCGCGCAGCGCGGCGTCGAGCTCGGCGACGCTGCGCACCGTACTGAACATCGACGATGCCAGCGTGGCGCTGCCGTCCGCGTGGCGCGCCAGATGCGCGAGCGGCTGCAGGGGATCGTTGCCGCCCGACGCCGCGCCTGCGAGTTGCAGCATGCCGAGAACGCCGATCACGGCGCCCGCGCAGCGGCGCCATAGGCTGTGGGACCAGTGGCCGTGCTGGGCCCCGTGGGTCTGCGAGACCAGCAGTACGGCCGCACTGATCAGCAACACGCCCCACAGCGCCAGCGCCACGGTCGCGAGCAGCAGGGACTGCACGGTCCACAACGCTACGCCGAGCAGCAGCAGGCCAAAGAAGCGCTTCACCTCGTTCATCCACGGCCCGGTGCGCGGCAGGATGGCGCCCGCTGAGGCCCCGACCAGCAACAGCGGCACGCTCATGCCGGCCGCCAGCGAGAAGAGCGCGGAGCCCCCCAGCAGAACGTCGCGGGTCTGGCTCAGGTACACCAGCGCGCCGGCCAGCGGCGCGGCGACGCACGGGCTCACGATCAGGGCCGACAAGCCGCCCATCACGAACACAGGAACGAGACGGCCGGCCTGCAAGCGCTGCGAGGCGCCGGCCATCCGCCCGGTGAATGCCGCGGGCATCTGCAATTCGTACACGCCGAACATCGACATCGCGAGCGCCACCAGCCCGAGCCCGAAGGCACCCAGAACCCACGGGTTCTGCAACGCCGCGGCCAGGCCCGAGCCTGCCAGCCCGGCGGCGATGCCCAGGGAGGTGTAGACCAACGCCATGCCGAGCGAGTAGCTCACCGCGAGCGCGAAGCCGCGTCCACGTGAGACACGCTTGCCATCACCGACGATGATCGACGAGAGGATCGGCAGCATCGGCAGCACGCAGGGGGTCAGCGAGAGCAGCACACCGGCGATGAGGAAGACCCCGACGACCGGCCAGAACTTGCCGTCGCGCAGCACGCTGTCGAGACGGTCGTTGCCTGCCGCCGATGGCGCGACGACCGCGCGCGTGTTCGCGGGTTCGACCGAGGGCGATGCCGCCATCGTCTCGTTGACGTTCAGAACCCGCGTCGTGCCATCGCCACCAAAACCCTTGAGCCCGACTTCGACGCCGCGCTGCATCGGTGGGTAGCACAGGCCTTTGTCGGCACAACCCTGGGTCGTCACGAGCAAACGAAACCGGGCAGGCGCCTGCGACACCGGCACGGTCACACGCACCGTGTCGCGGTAGGTCTCGACGTTCTTCTGAAAGGTCTCGTCGTACTTGATCTTGCCTTGAGGCATCCCCGGGGTGCCGAGCGTCGCACCGGCCGCTTCGAACTTGAACTGCTCGCGATAGAGGTAGTAGCCAGGTTCGATCGCGACCGTCAATTCGACCGTGCGATCGTCGGCGGCACGAGCCGCGAGCTTGAAGGCGACTTCCGGGTCGAGGAAGTCATCTGCCGCGCGAGCCCAGGGGGCGGCGGCGAACGCCAGCACCACGGCAAACAGCCGGAGCCAGAGAGGGAACAAGGTGGGCTTGCGCATGATTCGGAAGCTTACCGCCGCTGGAATGGCCTTGGTGACACGAGTCGGTTCCCCAAGTGCAAAGGGCCGGCAGAGCCGGCCCCTTTTCACGCGACAGCGTGATGGATTACTCGTCGGCCTTGGCCTCGGCGGCTGCGGGTTCCGGGCGATCGACCAGCTCGACGAAGGCCATCGGCGCGTTGTCGCCGACGCGGAAGCCCATCTTCAGGATGCGGGTGTAGCCGCCCGGGCGCGCCTTGTATCGCGGGCCCAGTTCGTTGAAGAGCTTGGTGACGATGTCGCGGTCGCGCGTGCGGTCGAATGCCAGACGGCGATTGGCCAGCGTGGCTTCCTTGGCAAGCGTGATGAGCGGCTCGACGACGCGGCGCAGTTCCTTGGCCTTCGGGACCGTGGTCTTGATCGCTTCGTGCTGCAGCAGCGAGTTGCACATGTTGCGCAGCATCGCGAGGCGATGTTCGCTGGTGCGGTTGAGTTTGCGGAGTCCGTGACGGTGACGCATGGTGCTGTCCTTTCTTAACTATGAATTCCGGCAGCCGTATCAGGTACTGCCGGTTGCACCGGGCTCGAAGGAGCCCTTGGTTCGCTTAGCGCTTGTCCAGGCCCTGGGGGGGCCAGTTCTCAAGGCGCGCACCGAGCGTGAGCCCGCGCGACGCCAGCACTTCCTTGATTTCGTTGAGCGACTTGCGACCCAGGTTCGGGGTCTTCAGCAGCTCGGTCTCGGTACGCTGGATCAGGTCGCCGATGTAGTAGATGTTCTCGGCCTTCAGGCAGTTCGCCGAGCGCACGGTGAGCTCGAGCTCGTCGACCGGGCGCAGCAGGATCGGATCGAACTGCGTGTTGCGCGGCTGCGGCGCGTCGGCGAAGGTGCTGATCTCGCCTTCGAGCTGCGCGAACACCATCAGCTGCTCGACCAGGATCTTGGCCGAGTTGCGGATCGCTTCCTCGGGCGTGATCGCGCCGTTGGTGTTGATCTCCATCACCAGCTTGTCGAGGTCGGTGCGCTGCTCGACGCGGGCCGACTCCACGGTGTAGCTCACGCGAGCGACCGGCGAGAACGACGCATCCAACACGATGCGGCCGATCGACTTGGTCGGCTCATCGCCGTAGCGGCGCATCGTGCCCGGCACATAGCCGCGGCCCTTCTCAACCTTGATCTGCATGTCGAGCTTGCCGCCGTGCGACAGATGCGCGATGACGTGCTCGGGGTTGATGATCTCCACATCATGCGGGGTCTGGATGTCACCGGCCGTGACCGGACCTTCGCCTTCCTTGCGCAGGACGAGGGTCACTTCATCGCGGTTGTGCAGCCGGAACACCACGCCCTTGAGGTTGAGCATGATGTGAACCACGTCTTCCTGCACGCCATCGATGGCCGAGTACTCGTGCAGCACGCCGGCGATCGTGACTTCGGTGGGCGCGTAGCCGACCATCGACGACAGCAGCACGCGGCGCAGCGCGTTGCCCAGCGTGTGGCCGTAGCCGCGCTCGAACGGCTCGAGCGTGACCTTGGCGCGGTTGCCGCCGAGCGGCT
>JBDTVC010000279.1:0-6407 GCA_040007475.1 Burkholderiales bacterium | reverse complement strand
CAGCGGCGACCGCCTCCGCATGAGCCCCCGACGGGTAGCGCCTGCCGCGACGCGCCGAAGCCGCAAGAGAGCGGTCATTCACGAACGACAGCAACGGGCCGGCAGCGGACTCGCGGCGAGCGGTTTTCATTTCAGCGGCGCTGGAATTCGGGTGCCATCAGCAGCAGCGCGAGTGCCTGCGGGCCATCGGCCGCGCGCTCGAGCTGCGTGCGCGTCTGCGAGCTCAGCAGCGGCCCCAGGCTTTGCGCGGCCAGCGCGCGGGCGTCGACGCTGTTGCCCAGCCGGCTCGAGGTGCGGGTCGACCACTCGACGCGCTTCCACACGGCATCGGGGCCGAGCCAGTCTTCGGCGCGATCGCTCCAGCCGGCCGGCGAAGGCGCGGCTTGCGTGCGCTGACCCAGCGCCACGATGCCACCGCCGTCGTTGCGCTCGAGCAGGCGGCGGTCCAGGCGCAGCAGGCGCGCCGACGAGACCACGAACTCCTCCGGCGTCTTGAGCTTCTCGGGTTGCGGGTTCCATGCCTCGGGGCTCTGGATCAGCTCCCGGTACACCGGCGCGAGCTGCGTGCCGTTCTTCAGGTAGACGGCCGCGAGCCGCTCGACCAGCGCCGGCGGTGGCGCATCGCTGACGAAGTGGCGCGCCAGCTTGGTGGCGATGAAGTGCGCCGTTGAGGGGTGCAGGGCCAGGTCATGCAGCACGCGGCCCAGTGCATCCGGCCCTTGCGCGTAACCGCGGCCGAGCACGGTCTTGATGCCGGGCTCGTGCCACGCCGGGTCGAACAGGCGCGTGCGATCGTCGTCAGCCAGTGCCACTCGCCAGCCGGTGAGGACGCGGGCGAACGCGGTCACATCGGCCTGCGTGTAGGCGCCGCTTCGGGCTGCCTCGGCGCCCAGCGTGTGCAGCTCCAGCACCTCGCGTGCGAGGTTCTCGTTCAGGCCGGTGACGCGCGGCTCCTCGCCCATGCGCGCGGCGCGCTTCGCGGCGCGGTCGACGATGACGGAGTGCGGGCCGGCCGATTGCGAGTTGTCGAGGTAGCGCAGCATCGCCGGGTGCGTGGTCGAGGCGACGAGCATCGTCTCGAACGAGCCCGCGATGTTCGGCCGGATCGCGTCGCGCTCGAACGCGCCGACCAGCCCGCGCGTGCTGCCCTTCGCGAGCGACACCGTGAAGTGGTTGGTCCAGAACCATTGCAGCCGCTCGGCGAACGGGCGCGTGGTCAGCGCCGCTGTCACGAGGCGTGAACGCGCATCGGCGACGATGACCTCACGGTAGTGGCCGGCGAGCACCTGCTCGGCCGTCATGCCGGGCGGCGGGTTCTTCGCCTCGCGGCGCTTCTCGCGCTCGGCGGCGACATGGTCGAGGGCTTGCGCCGTGCTCAGCAGGCCTTCGCCACGTGCCGCATCGGCCGGGCCGATCTGGGCCGCGAGCCATTCGCGCGGATCACCGGTGACGACATCGAGCGTGGCCTCGCCGAGACCGAAGCGATGCGCCGCGATTGCGGCCGAGAGAAGGGGCGGGTTGGGCATGACGGCTCCTGCGGCGCTGCGCGCACTCTGCCGTGCCCTCGTCAAGCCGGTGTGTGCGCCCGGTCAAGAAACGTGGCACCGAGCCCGTAGGCGGACAGGGAATGCCCGAGTGCTCGCTCGGTCGAGCGCCGGGCCGCCCCAAGCCGCCTGAGCACCCGCTCGGCCGGGTGCTTCATTCAGCGCTGCAGCAGCGCGTTCACCGCGGTCAGGTCTTCCGCGGTCAACCGGCCCGACGCCTGGCGCAGGCGCAGCCCGGCCATCACGACGTTGTAGCGCGCCTGTGCGAGCTGGGCTTGCGTGCTGAAGAGCTGCGCCTGCGCGTTGAGCACGTCGATGTTCACGCGCACGCCGACCTTGTAGCCGAGCTGCGTGGCGTCGAGCGCGAGCTGGCTCGACGACTCGGCTGCCTCGAGCGCGCCGACCTGCGCAGTGCCGGAGCGAACGCCGTAGAACGCGGTGCGCGTGCCTTGCTCGACGCCGCGGCGCGCGGCGGCGAGGTCGTCTTCCGACTTGGTCTCGAGTGCCAGGGTCTCCTTCACCCGGTTCTGGATCGCGTAGCCGGCGAACAGCGGCATGCTCAAGGTGACTCCGACACTCGTCGAGGTGGTCGGCGTCGAGTAGCTGTACGAACCGCTGGGCACGAAGTCGCCGCTGGCGGACGTGTGCCCACGCCCCACGCTCGCGGAGACCGCGACGGTCGGCAAATGTCCGGCCTTGGCCTTCTCGGTTTCGAGCTTCGCGACCTCCAGGCCGAGACGCGCCTTGCGCACCAGCGGGTGCTCGGCGTCGGCGCGCGCGACCCAATCCTCGAGCGCCGCCGGCACCACCGGCGGCAGCTTCACCGGCACCGCGAGCTGTTTCGGCTGGATGCTGACGCGGCCGACGAGCTGGTCGAGCGCGATGCGCTTGTTGGTGAGGTCGTTGTCGGCCACGATCTCGGTGGCTCGCGCGAGGTCGTATCGGGCCTGGGCCTCGCGCGTGTCGGTGATGTTCGCGGTGCCGACCTCGAAGTTGCGCTTGGCGGAGGCGACCTGCTCCGAGATCGCGGCCATGCTGCTGCGCGCGGTGGCCAGTGTGTCCTGTGCGGCGAGCACGTCGAAGTAGGCCTGCGAGACGCGGACGATCAGGTCTTGCTCGGCCGAGGCGAAGTCGGCACGCGCGACCTCGAGGGCCTTCTCGGCCTGAGCGATGGTCTTGTCGTTGGCGCGGTTGAACAGCGACTGCGAACCGCTGACGGTGGCGCCGTATTGCGTGCCGTTCGCGGTCGCGGTGCTCGGCGCGTCGGGCGTGCTGCTCGTCGATCGCCCGCCGTTGACCGTCAGCCCCACGCTCGGCCGCCGCAGCGCGTAGACCTGGTCGAGCCGGTACTGCGCCGCGTCGAGCGAGGCGCGGGCCGAGAGGTAGGTGGCGTCGTAGCCGAGGCTGGCCTGGTAGAGCTCCTGCAGGTTCTCGGCTCGCGCTGAAAACGCGCCCAGAGTCAGCACGGCGATCAATGCGAGGCGATGACGGGCACGCAGCATGAATGTTCCTTGGCGATGGTGTTCTGTTCAGTAGCGCGGCACGGTCGCGTCGACCTGCTCGGACCAGGCGTCGATGCCGCCCGCGAGGTTATAGGCCGCATCGAACCCCTGGCGCTCCAGGAATGCGACGACCTGCGCACTTCGCATGCCGTGATGGCAGATACAGACGACAGGCTGCGCCGCGTCGAGCTCGGCGAGGCGGCCCGGGATCTCGTTCATCGGGATGTGCAGCGTGCGCAGGCCATCGACCCGGATCGCCGCGAGCGCGAACTCCCAGGGCTCGCGCACGTCGAGCAGCACCGGGTGTTCACCCTGCATCGCCAGAACGCCCTGGCCATCGAGCTGCTTCATCAGAAGTGGAACCGGGTCGGTTCTTTGAAGCCGCGCAGGCGTTGCGCCACGGTGTCGAACAGCACGGTGCGGGTGAGGCCGCGGTCGGCAGCGCGCGTGATCAGCACCGCGCGCATCACCGGCTCCTCGCCGACGATCGCGGCCAGCCGGCCACCGATCTTGAGCTGCGCCAGCAGCGCCTCGGGCACCTCGGCCACCGAGCCGGAGAGCACGATCACGTCGAACGGGCCATCGGTCGGCACGGCCTTCGAGGCATCGGCGGTGACCACGGTCGCGTTCATCACGCCGGCGCGCTTCAGGTTCGCGGTGGCGAACGTGGCCAGGGCCGGGTCGATCTCGAGGGTGGTCACGTGCTGCGCCTTGTGCGCCAGCAGCGCGGCCATGTAGCCCGAGCCGGCGCCGATCTCGAGCGCGCGCTCGTGCTTGTGCACCGCGAGCTCCTGCAGCAGCCGGGCTTCCACCTTCGGCGCGAGCATGCATTGGCCACCCGGCAGCGGTACCTCGGTGTCGACGAAGGCCATGCCGCGGTGCTCGGGCGGCACGAAGTCCTCGCGCTTGACGATGGCGAGCAGCTCCAGCACGCCCAGGTTCAGCACGTCCCAGGGGCGGATCTGCTGCTCGATCATGTTGAAGCGGGCTTGTTCGATGTTCATGGTGTTCCCGGGTGGAAGAGGGCGCCTTCGATTCTATTTCGCGGGGGCGCCACGCCAGCGGCGCCTGGCCCACTCGCCGAGGTCGTCGAGGTAGCAGTAGATCACCGGCACGACGACCAGCGTCAGCAGCGACGAGGTGATCACGCCGCCGATCACGGCCTGGCCCATCGGCGCGCGCTGCTCCGAACCTTCGGACAGGGCGAACGCCAACGGCACCATGCCGAAGATCATCGCCAGCGTCGTCATCAGGATCGGGCGCAGCCGCACCTGCGCGGCGTGCAGCAGCGCGTCGTTGCGTTCGCGCGGCGGTTCGCCATGATCACCGGCGCGCGAACGGATCGCGAAGTCGACGAGCAGGATCGCGTTCTTCGTCACCAGCCCCATCAGCATCACGATGCCGATGATGCTGAACATGTTCAGCGTCGAACGGAACATCAGCAGCGCGAGCACCACGCCGATCAGCGTCAGCGGCAGCGCGCTCATCAGCGCCAGCGGCTGCAGGAAGCTCTTGAACTGGCTCGCCAGGATCATGTAGATGAAGACGATGGCCAGTGCCAGCGCGCCGATCGCGTACTGGAACGACTCGGTCATGTTCTTGGTCGAGCCGCCGAAGCTGTAGCGGTAGCCGGGCGGCAAGGCGATCGTGTCGAGCGCCTTCTTGATGTCGGCCGACACGTCGCCCGAGCTGCGGCCGAGCGCGTTGGCGTCGAAGTTGATCTCGCGGTTCAGGTCGCGGCGGTTGATCTGGTTCGGGCCGGTCGAGGGCGTGATGTCGGCCACCTGCGAGAGCCGCACGGAGCGCGCCGAACCGTCGGCGGCGGCGGCCACATTGATCGGCATGCGCTGCAGATCGGCGATCGAGACGCGGCTCTCCGGGCTCAGGCGCACGTTGACATCGTAGTTCTCGCCGTCGGGCGCACGCCAGTTGCCGACCGTGGTGCCGGCGATCATCGTGCGCAGGCTGACCGAGAGGGCGTTGACGTTCAGGCCCACGTCCGACGCGGCGTCGCGCTTGACGTCGACCGACACGGTCGGCTTGTCGGGCTTGAGCGTGCTGTCGAGGTCGATCAGGCCGGGGATCGCCTGCAGCTTCGGCGTGATCAGACGCGACAGGTGTTCCAGCTCCGCGAGGTCGGTGCCCTGCACCGAGAACTGCAGGCTCTTGCCGCCACCGAGATCGGTCACGCCGATGTTCGTGATCGTGATGCCGGGGATGCTGGCCAGCCGCGCCCGCAGCGGCACGGCCATGTCGGTGACGCTGCGCACGCGGTCCTTGCGGTCGACCAGACGCACGTAGACCGCGCCGTAGATCTTGCCGGCGGCCTGACCGCTGTTGATCGTGGTCACCGTGTACTGCACCTCCGGTAGCTCGCGCAATGCAGCGTCGATCTGCTTCGCACGCGCCTCGGTGAGCTCGAGCGACGAGCCGACCGGCGTGTAGAAGTTCAGCTGCGTCTCCGAGAAGTCGGCCTTCGGCACGAACTCCGCGCCCAGCAGCGGGATGATGAAGAAGCTGGCGACGAAGGTCGCGAACGCGATCACCAGGGTCAGCAGCTTGTGCGTGAGCGACCAGCCGAGGATGCGCTGGTAGGCGCGCGAGAGCGCCTCGGTGAGCTGATCGAACAGGTGGGTGACGCGGCCGATGGTTTTGTCGTACAGCGTCACGGGTGGCCCATCACGATGACCGCCGTGCGCTTGCGGGTCGTGCCACACGCTCGACAGCATCGGGTCGAGCGTGAAGCTGACGAACATCGAGATCAGCACCGCGGCAACGATGGTCAGGCCGAATTCGTGGAAGAACTTGCCGACGATGCCGCCCATGAACCCGATCGGCAGGAACACCGCGACGATAGACAGCGTGGTCGCGAGCACGGCCAGGCCGATCTCGTTGGTGCCGTCGAGCGCGGCCTGGTGCGCGGTCTTGCCCATCTGCACATGGCGCACGATGTTCTCGCGCACCACGATCGCGTCGTCGATCAGCAGGCCCACGCACAGGCTCAGCGCCATCATCGTGATGCTGTTGATCGTGAAGCCGAACGCGTACATGAACAGGAAGGTGCCGATCAGCGCGATCGGCAGCGTCAGGCCCGTGATGACCGTGGAGCGCCACGAGTTCAGGAACAGGAACACGATCAGGATCGTCAGCGCCGCGCCTTCGAACAGCGTGCGCTTGACGTTGGCCACCGAGACCCGGATCGAGCGCGAGTTGTCGCGGTTGACCTCGACCTTCACGCCCGGTGGCGTGATCGCCTCGGCATCCTTCAGCGCCTTGCGCAACCCGTCGACGACCTCGATGGTGTTCTCGCCCTGCGACTTCTGCACGCTGAGCAGCACCGTGCGCTTGCCGTTGTAGAGCG
>JBDTVC010000278.1:0-6470 GCA_040007475.1 Burkholderiales bacterium | reverse complement strand
CTTCCTCGCGCCGATGCATCAGGCGATAGAGGATCGGCAACACCAGCAGCGTCAGTGCTGTCGATGACAGGATGCCGCCGATCACCACGGTGGCCAACGGGCGCTGCACCTCGGCCCCCGTGCCGGTGGCAATCGCCATCGGCACGAAACCGAGCGACGCCACCAGGGCCGTCATCAGCACCGGGCGCAGGCGCGTCAACGCGCCTTCCTCGATGGCGCCGTCCAGCGACAACCCGCCTTCTCGCAATGAACGGATGTAGGCAATCATCACCAGCCCGTTCAACACCGCCACACCCGACAGCGCGATGAAACCGACCCCGGCCGAGATCGACAGCGGGATGTCGCGCAGCCACAGTGCCACGATGCCGCCGGTCAAGGCGAACGGCACGCCGGTGAACACCAGCAGCCCGTCCTTGATGTTGCCGAACATCGCGAACAGCAGCATGAAGACCAGCAGCAACGCGACAGGCACCACGATCTGAAGGCGCTTGGCCGCTGACTGAAGCTGCTCGAAGGTGCCGCCCCAGGTGGTCCAGTAACCCGTCGGTACTTTCACCTGCGAGTCCAGCTTGGCCTGCGCTTCGGCGACGAACGAACCGATGTCGCGGCCGCGCACGTTGGCCGTGACCACCACGCGGCGCTTGCCGTCCTCTCGGCTGATCTGGTTCGGTCCGGGCGCAACGTCGAGCGACGCGACATCGCCGAGCTGCACGTAGGCGGCGCGCTGACCACCAACGGCTTCCGGCAGGCGGATTGGGATGCGCTTGATCGCCTCCAGGTTGCCGCGTGCGGCGTCCGGCAGGCGCACCAGAATATCGAAGCGCCGGTCACCCTCGAATACCAGGCCGGCCTCGCGGCCACCGACCGCGATCGACAACGCATCCTGCACGTCGGCCACGTTCAGGCCGAGGCGCGAGGTCTTGTCGCGGTCGATGTTCAGCGTGAGCATCGGCAGACCCGTGGTCTGTTCGACCTTCACGTCCGCTGCGCCAGGTACCGATTCGAGCACCTTGGCAATCTGCTCCGCCGTCGGGTTCATCACGTTCATGTCGTCGCCGAAGACCTTCACCGCCACGTCGCTGCGCACGCCGGAGATCAACTCGTTGAAACGCATCTGGATCGGCTGCGTGAACTCGTAGTTGTTGCCCGGTATTTTCATGACCGCCGCCTGTATCGCGCTCACGAGGTCAGCCTTGCTGCGCGATGGGTCAGGCCATTGGTCGGTGGGCTTGAGCATCACGAAATTGTCCGCCACGTTGGGTGGCATCGGATCGGTCGCGATCTCGGCGGTGCCGATCTTGGCGAAGATCTTGTCCACCTCCGGAAAGCTCTTCACGACGCGCTCGAGTTCGGTCTGCATGCCGACGGCCTGGGTCAGGCTTGTGCCGGGAATGCGCAGAGCGTGCAGTGCAACGTCGCCTTCGTTCAGGCTCGGGATGAACTCGCTGCCCATTCGGGCAGCGATGAGCCCGCTTAGCGCGACAGAGACGGCTGCGATGGTCAGCACCAGGGGCTTGTTGATCATCGCCCAGCCCAGCATCGGCTGGTAGCCCCGCTTGGCCCAGACCATCAGCGGATTCTCTTTCTCGCTGACGCGTGTGCCGATGAACAGCGCCACCGCTGCGGGGATGAATGTCACCGACAGGATCATCGCGCCGAGCAGCGCCGCGACCACGGTGAACGCCATCGGGTGGAACATCTTGCCCTCCACACCCGTCAGCGCAAAGATCGGCAGGTAGACCACCATGATGATCAACTGACTGAACAGCAGTGGCCGGCGCGCTTCCTTTGACGCCTCGAAGACTTCGTGGAAGCGTTCGTTGCGCGTCAGCGGCCTGCCAGCCAAACCTTGCGCGTGGGCCAGTCGGCGCACACAGTTCTCAACGATCACGACCGCGCCGTCGATGATGATGCCGAAGTCGAGCGCGCCGAGGCTCATCAGGTTCGCGCTCACCTTGTTGCTGACCATGCCGGTGAAGGTGAACAGCATCGCCAGCGGGATCACCGTCGCGGTGATGATCGCCGCGCGGATGTTGCCGAGGAACAGGAACAGGATCGCGATCACCAGCAGCGCGCCCTCGACAAGGTTCTTCTTGACGGTCGCTATGGCCTTGTCGATCAACACCGTGCGGTCGTAGACCGTCTGCGCGATCACGCCGGCAGGTAGGCTCTTGTTGATCTCCGCCATGCGTTTGTCCACCGCCTGCGAGACGATCCGGCTGTTCTCGCCGAGCAGCATGAACACCGTACCGAGCACGACCTCGCGACCGTTCTCGGTCGCCGCGCCGGTGCGCAGCTCCGTGCCCATCATCACCTCGGCAACGTCGCCCACGCGCAAGGGCACACCCTGCGGTGTGGCGATCACGATGCGGCGGATGTCATCGAGATTGCTTACCTGCCCCGGCGCGCGGATCAGGTACTGCTCGCCGCTGCGCTCAATGTAGCCGGCACCGACGCTGGCGTTGTTGCGCTCCAGCGCGTGCACCAGCTCGGCCATCGACAGGCCGTGCGCCATCAGCTTGCCGATGTCGGGCGCGACCTGGAACTCCTTCGCGTTGCCACCGATGGTGTTGATCTCGGTCACGCCGGGCACGTTGCGCAATTGCGGCTTGATGATCCAGTCCTGGATCTCGCGCAGGTCGGTCGGCGTGTACGGCGAGCCGTCCGGCTTCAAGGCGCCGGGCTTGCTCTCTACCGTCCACATGTAGATTTCGCCCAGACCCGAAGAGATCGGACCCATCGCCGGTGACACGCCGGGCGGCAGCTTCTCCTTCGCCTCCTGGATGCGCTCGTTGACGAGTTGGCGCGCAAAGTAGATGTCGGTGCCATCCTTGAAGATGACGGTCACTTGCGAAAGACCGTAGCGCGAAACGGAACGCGTTTGCTCCAGGTTCGGCAGCCCCGCCATCGCCGTCTCTATCGGGAACGTGATGCGCTGCTCGGCTTCAAGCGGCGAGTAGCCCGGCGCGGCACTGTTGACCTGCACCTGCACGTTGGTGATGTCGGGTACGGCGTCGATCGGCAGACGCTGGTAGTTGTAGATGCCGAGCGCAGCCATCCCCAGCACCACAAGCAGCACCAGCCAGCGCTGGTCGATCGCGAAGCGTATGAGTTTTTCAAACATCGGATGTCCTTGGTCAGGCTGCGGCGTCGCCGCGCTCGCCGGTGCGGATGCGCACCAGGTCTGCCAGTTCGGTGACGGCGACCATGCCGTCGCCCCGGTTGCCGGTGTGGGCCGCCGCGCAGATCGCGTCGACCAGTTCGGTCGCGTGCTCGTCGCGGCAGAACATGATCAGCACCAGCCGGTCGTGGGCGTCCGGGTTCCACTCGTCGGACACAAATTGCTGATGTTCGCCCTGGCCTCGGGCATGTCCGCGCGAAGCGTGGATCGAAAACCCGGGCAGGTGGCTGACGGCGTGCAGCGCCTTCTCGACGGCTTCGAGGCGGTGCGGCTGGATGATGGCGGTGATCTGTTTCATCGCAGTCTCCTCAGTGGTCGTTATTAGTGGTCATGACTGGCACCGGCCTTGCCGATGTCCGCCTTGATGAGATAGCTGTTGCGCGAGGCGTAGCGCTCACCTGGCTCCAGCCCTCCGAGCACCTCGACCATCTTTCCGTCGCTGCGGCCGAGCTCGATCGGGCGTGCCTCGAACTGGTTGCCGTAGCGTCCGAACACGACCGAACTCTCCCGCAGGGTCTGCACTGCGTCGGCAGAGATAGCGAGCGGCACATCGACTTCCTCGGCCGTCAACTCGACGTTGACCGGCAGGCCCGGTCGCCACAGGCCCTTCGGGTTCGGCAACACCAGGCGCGCCTTCGCGGCCCGCGTCTGCTCGCCCACCAGCGCGCCGACATAGGCGACCTTGCCGTCAGCCTGTGCCTCGAACGAAGTTGCCTTCACCCTGGCCTTCTGGCCCAACTGCACCGAGTTCACGTCCTTGGCGTACACCGTCATCTCGACCCAGACGGTGGACAGGTCGGCCACGACGAAGATGTTGGCGTCGTCCTTCAACACTTCGCCGACCGAGATCTTCTTGTCGGTGATCACGCCGTCGATGGGCGAGCGGATTTCATAGCGCGTGAGGTTGCCCGAGGCGGGCGCAGACACACCCAGCGATGCGAGCTTCTGGCGCGCCGACTGCTCGGCAATCTCGGCCTCCTGCAGCGTGTGGCGCGCCTGCAGGTAGTCCTGCTCCGCCGAGATCTTGCCCTCCCACAGCGTCTTCTCGCGCTCGAAGGTCGTGCGGGCGAAGCCGACGCGCTTCTGCGCTGCGAGCCACTCGCTGCGCTGGTCGGCCAGTGACTGGCTCGACACGACCGCAAGCACCTGGCCACGACGCACCTTGTCACCCGCATTGCCCGACACCGACTCCACCACGCCCGTCAGACGAGGCACGACGTGCACGGTGCGGTCTTCATTGAGGCGCACCTCGCCCTGCAGCTGCAACGCTGTCTTGATCCGCGCCGGCCCGGCGGTTGCGACCTGCACGCCGTTGCGCTGAAGCTGCTCGTCGGTCATCGCCACGCGGGCCTCAACCTGCTCGAACTTGAACTGGTGCGTCTTGCCAACGTTCTCGGCGGCAATCGACACCGAGAAGGAGTGCGGCTCTTCGACCACGCCACTGCCCTTCAGGTAGTCGGCCTCCTTGGCGAAGGCAAACGCCTGTGGTTTGCGGCCCAGGCGCTCGACCGTGACCACGACCTTGCTCTGCGCCGGGTCGATCGGCTTTCCGGCAAGGGTGGTGTAGATGCGGAACTGCGGCTCGACGCCGGTTTCGAAGATCGTCAGCTCCAGCCCGTAGTCACCCGCGGCGAAGAGGCGGCCACCGTGTGGTCCCTTCTTCGGCGCGGCGGGTTCGGCCTTTTGGTGCTCCTTGTCGGCGTGATCGCCAGCGTCGGCATGGGCCTCTTGGCCATGCTCGTCACCGGCGGGCGAGGACTTCTTGCTGAGAATGTAGGCGCCAAATGCGACGCCAATCACCAGGACGATGGCAATCGGCAGCGCTTGCTTCAGGAATGACTTGCGTTGAGATGGATCGTGTTTCATGGGTTGCTCCTGGAGCGTGTGGGGTCAGCGTGCGACGAGGTTTTCACCGTCACCCAGCAGACGGTCGATGTCGGCGGCAGCGCGATGCGCCTCGCCACGAGCGCGGAGGTACTGCGCCTTGCCTTGGAACAGCGTGCGCTGCGCATCGAGCACGTCAGACAAGTTGAACTTGCCCAACTCGAAGCCTTGCGTGGCAGCGTCGTAGGCGCTCTGGGCACCGGGCAACACCTGATCGCGGATGGTTCGCACCTCGGCATCGGCCGTGTCCAGCCGGCCCCAGGCCTGCGCCACGGCGCTCTTGAGCTGGATGTCGGCCGCCGCGAGTTCGTCCCGCGATTTGTCTTCGCGGCGCAGCGCTTCGAGCAGGTTGCCCTGGTTGCGATCGAACAGCGGCAGCGGGATCGAGAGGCCGATGACCGCCTGACTGCGGCCGAGTTGTTCGTCGCGCTTGACGCCAAGGCTGACGGTCAGGTCCGGCGTGCGCTTGGCACGCTCCAGATCGCTCAAGGCGCTGCGGCGCTGAACCTCGATCTGCGCGCGACGCAGGCTCGGCGACGTAGCCAGACGCGCCGACACCGCATTGAACGTCGGCACCGGCGCGAGAGCGCTGTCCGACGCCACCCTGTCGAAGCGCGGCGACGCATCGCCCCATGTGGCCGCAAGGCGCTGGCGCGACAAGCGAAGTTCGGAGGCAGCCTGAGCTGCTTCGAGCCGCGCGGTGGCCTCGGCAACACGCGCCCTGGTTTCCTCGACCGGAGATATCTTGCCGGCCTGCACGCGCTTGCCGGCCGCGTCGGCAGCGCGGCGCGCCAACTCGGTCGAGTCGCCCGCGAGCTTGACGTGCTCCTGCGCGAGCAGCACGTCGTAGAACGTCGACACAACCGTCGCCCGCAGGTCGGCACGCTTCGCAGCCAGTTCGGCCGCCGCGATGTCACGCCCTCGCTCGGCCGCGCTGATGCGTGCCGCGCGCTTCCCACCCAGCTCGATCGGCTGGTTGATCTGCAAGGTGGTGGTGCGCGTGGCACGTTGCGTGTCTTCCAGCAGGAACGACAGCTCGGGGTTCGGCCGTGCGCCGCTTTGCAGCACCGGGCCCTCGGTGGCATCCAGTTCGCGCCTCGCCGCTGAGAGCTCGGCATTCGATGCCATCGACATTGCGATGGCGCTCTGCAACGTCAGCGGCGGAATGACCTGCGCCAAGCTTCCGAGCGCGGGCGCCGCAGGGCTCTGCGCCCACGCGGCGTATGCGGAAAAGCCGAGAAGAGCCGCCGATCCCAGCGGGATCAGGGCTCGAACAATAAGTGATGCGTTTGAAATCGTGGCGTGCCGAGGCATCGACATCTCCTTGCTGTGAGTCCGCGCGCAAGGGCACGCGAGACGGAACGACGCAAAAAGATTCGACGCGGCGTCAAGCCGCTGCGGTCAG
>JBDTVC010000277.1:0-6476 GCA_040007475.1 Burkholderiales bacterium | reverse complement strand
CCGAGGTGATCCGCGACATCAACAAGTACAGCAACAACGTGATGGCGCAGCAGCTCTTCCTCACGCTCGCGCTGGTGCAGCGCGGCAGCGGCACGCCGGCCGCGGCGCGCGAGCTGCTGGCGCAGTGGGTCGCCGAGCGCTTTGGCGCCGACGCTGCGGCAGGCCTCGTGATCGACAACGGCTCGGGCCTGTCACGCGAGAGCCGCCTCACGGCGCGGCTGCTCACGCGGCTGCTGGTGGCGGCGTGGGCCAGCCCGGTGATGCCCGAGCTGATGAGCTCGCTGCCGGTCAGCGGCCTCGACGGCACGCTGCGGCGATCCCGCGCGACGCCAGTCCGTGCACACCTGAAGACCGGCTCGCTGCGGGACGTGGCCGGCGTCGCCGGCTACGTGCTGGCGAACTCGGGGCGCCGCTATGTGGTCGTGGCGATCGCGAACCACGCGAACGCGAACGCCGCGCGGCCGGCCTTCGACGCGCTCGTGCAGTGGGCCGCGGGCGACAGCGCCGCAGCCCCCCTCGAAACCACCTCCAACTGAACTGTCTCCATGATGACCTTTACCGACGGACTCGGCTACCTTGCCGCGACGCTGACCACCGTTTCATTCATCCCGCAGGCGTGGCTGACCTTCCGCAGCCGCGACGTGAGCGGCATCTCGCT
This sequence comes from Burkholderiales bacterium, assembly GCA_040007475.1. GTDB lineage: Bacteria > Pseudomonadota > Gammaproteobacteria > Burkholderiales > Burkholderiaceae_C > LMDS01. The sequence continues at coordinate 5,818 of JBDTVC010000277.1, read as the reverse complement.
GGGCATGTACAGCGTGTTCACCCTCGGCATCGCGCTGTGGCTGGGCTACGGCGCGATGCTGCGCGCGTGGCCGATCGTGGTCGCGAACGTGGTGACCCTCCTGCTCGCCGCCGCGATCCTCACGATGAAGCTGCTGTTGCGCGACCGACCGCCGGCTCGGAACCGGTAGCCGATCGACAGGTTGGCCGAGACCGGGTCGAGCTTGGTTTCGGACGCGCGAACGCGCCGCGAAACTCAGAACGGGTTGTTCTGGGCGCGGTTCACCGCGAGTGCTCCCAGGTTCGACTGCCCGGTCGGGCCGAGGCGGCGATCGTCGGCCCAGAGCCACACGGCGTTGGCGGCATCGGCCACCAGGGTGTTCGTCGTGCAGTTCGGCAGCGCGACGGCACAGGCAGCGGTGGTGGTGTTCGCGTAGGTCGTGGCACCGAGCTGGGCGGCCTTGTCGACCGCGCCCAGGTATTCGTCGAGCTGGATCAGCCCGATCTTGTGACCATCGTTCAACAGGCGCGACAGCATCGCGTCGTTGAAGCGGGTGCTCAGGCGCGTCAGCACCGCAGGATTGCCGTTGGTCGAACCGGCGGTGCGGTCACCCGCAAAGGGCGTCAGGCCCATGTTCGGAATGGTCGAGACCAGCACCTTCGCGCCCAGCCCGGCGAGGCGGTTGACCTGAGCCGCCAGTTCGGCGCCGGCGGCATCGAGGTTGGCCAGCAACTGGTCCTCGCCGACCGCGGGGTACTGCGCGAACTGCTCCACCACGTCGTTCGCGCCGACCAGCACGGTGACCAGGTCACCCTCCGCGAAGCCCCCGTTGGCCAGGAATTCGTCGATCTTGCCCCCCAGGTCGGCGACCTTGGCGCCGTTGGTGGCGTAGATCCGGCTCACCGGGTCGGCCACGGTGCCCGGGCATTCGGGAAACAACAGGCCGTACGAGGCCGCGACGGTCTGGACCCAGATCGGATTGACCAGGCAGTCCACCGTGGTCGTGCTGCCCGCGGCCAGCCCGTTGACGGTGTACTTGAAGCCATCCGCACGGATCACGCTGGACTCGTCGCCGAACGCGACGACGCGCGACGCAGTGAAGATCGTGCCCTGCGATCCGCCCCCGCAGGATGCGAGCAGCGCCGAGACCAGCACACCCGCGCACAGTGCCGTACGGCCCCATCCATTCGATCGCGACGACTTCATTCTTTGCTCCGACATTCTTGGCACTGACAAACCAACGGGTGATGGGGGTGTAAGGGTGCGAGTCACGACGCGGCCGCGCGCGACAGCCGGTCGCGCACGCCGTCCCACTCGGGTTCGGCCGGCGGCTCCTCGACCCAGATGAGTTGCGTGCCCTCGGCATCGAGCTCGCGCAGCACCGAGAACAACTCGTGCGCGGCCTGGTCGGGCCGCGCCGGCATGCGCCGATGCCGCACGCCCCGGGCCGCGTTCAGCGGCACGCTGCGCGAATATACCGCCAGCTTCAGCGGTGCATCGCCGAGCAACTGCAAAGCCGATGTCAACATTTGTTGCGGCATCAGGCGCAGCCTCGCATGGGGCGCGTAGTGCGCGGCCAGCGTGCCGGGTGCGCGCGGAGCGTCGGCATCCGGGTCGCCCAGGGGCTCACCTGCCGCGGCCTCGAGGCGCGCGCGGGTCAGCACGCCGGGGCGCAACAGCACCGGGTGCCCGCGTGTGCAATCGACGATGCTGGACTCGATGCCGATGTCGCACGCACCGCCGTCGACGACGGCCAGCGCATCGCCGAACTCGTCGACCACGTGCGCGGCCTGTGTCGGGCTGATGCGCCCGAACCGGTTCGCGCTGGGCGCAGCCACGCCGGGCACGCCCAGCTGCTGCGCCGCAGCCAGCACGGCGTGCGCCACGGGGTGCGACGGGCACCGCAAGCCGATGCTGTTCTGGCCACCTGCGGCGGCGACGGCCACACCCTCGGCCCGGGGCAGGATCAGCGTCAACGGGCCGGGCCAGAACGCAGCCATCAGGCGCCGCGCGACCGCAGGCACGTCGGCGGCGAACCTGTCGACGTCGTCGGGGTCGGCCACGTGCACGATCAGCGGGTGGTCGGCCGGCCGGCCCTTGGCGTGGAAGATCTTGGCGACCGCTGCGTCGACATCGGCGCGGGCGGCCAGGCCGTACACGGTCTCGGTCGGGATGGCGACGAGCTCGCCCGCGGCCAGCAGTTCGGCGGCGCGCTGGAGCGTGGCCGCATGGGTGCCGTCGAGCAGCATGGCCCTTACCAGGCCTCCAGCCCGAGACAGGCTGCCGCCGCGCGCGCGGTGCGGTCGGCGTCGGCTGCCGTCGCGGCGGTGACCGTCAGGTGCCCCATCTTGCGGCCGGGCCGCGCCTGCGCCTTGCCATACAGGTGCAGATGCACGCCGGGCAGCGCCAGCACGGATGCCCAGTCGGGCTCGCCGTGCGCGGGCCACAGGTCGCCGAGCAGGTTGAGCATCACGCACGGCGAATGCAGGCGCGGCGGGACGAGCGGCGCGCCGGTCATGGCCCGCACCTGCAGGTCGAACTGGGACACGTCGCAGGCATCGATGCTGTAGTGGCCGGAGTTATGCGGCCGGGGTGCCATCTCGTTGGCCACCAGGGAACCGTCGCGCAGCACGAAGAACTCGACGCACAGCACACCGACGTAGTCGAGCGTGCTGGCGATCCGATGCGCACTGGCCGTGGCGCGCTCGCAGAGTTCGGGGGCGACGTCGCGCGCCGGCACGGTCGTGGCCGCGAGGATGCCCTCGCGGTGCAGGTTGTGCTGGACCGGCAGATGAACCATGTCGCCGTTCGAACCACGCGCCACGATCACGCTGACCTCATCGGCCAGCGGCAGCATCTTCTCGAGCACGCAAACGACGCTGCCCAGTTGCTCCCAGGCCGCGACGAGCTGCTCGCGCGTGGCCACCCGCACCTGACCCTTGCCGTCGTAACCGAGCCGCGCGGTCTTGAGGATGCCCGGCAAGAGATCGGCATCGACGGATGCGAGCTCGGCCGCGTTCGCGATCACTGCATGCGGCGCACAGGCCACGCCGCTGCGCGCGAAGTGCGCTTTCTCGGCGGCCCGGTCCTGGCAGATCGCCACTGCGGCCGCACCGGGCGCGACGGGGCGATGCTCGCCCAACCGGGCAAGCGCCTGCGCCGGAACATTCTCGAACTCGGTGGTGATGGCGGCGCTGCACTCCGCAAGCTGCGCGAGGCCCTGCGGATCGAGGTAGTCGGTGCGGATGTGCTGGTGCGCGATCAAGCCGGCCGGGCTGGCCGGGTCGGCGTCGAGCACCGCGGTGGCGTAGCCCATCTGCTGCGCGGCGTGCACGAACATGCGGGCGAGCTGGCCGCCGCCCATGACACCCAGCGTCGCGCCGGGCGTGATGAAGGGCGTGGTCATTTCAACTCGGCAGTCATCGCGCGGGCGGCCTCGGTCTGGCGGGCCCGATAGGCGTCGAGCTTCTGGCGCAGCGCGGGGTTGTCGTTGGCCAGCATCGCGACCGCGAACAGGGCTGCATTCGCCGCACCGGCCACGCCGATCGCAAACGTGGCGACGGGAATGCCCTTGGGCATCTGCACGATCGAATGCAGCGAATCGACGCCCTGCAGATGGCGGCTCGCGACCGGCACGCCGAGCACCGGCACCGTCGTCTTGGCCGCCAGCATCCCTGGCAGGTGCGCGGCACCGCCGGCTCCGGCGATGATGGCCTTGAGGCCGCGCGCCGCCGCCGCGTCGGCATAGTCGAACATGTCGTCGGGCATGCGATGGGCCGATACGACCCGGGCCTCGAAGGGAATGCCGAACTCGGCGAGAATCTCGGTGGCTGCGCGCAGGGTGTCCCAGTCACTGCTGGAACCCATCACCACGCCGACCACCACAGGGGCGCTGCTCAAGGCTCGCTCCAAGGTGCTGATGAATGTGCAATTGTAGGTGGCACCATGCCCCTTCACGACGACTCGGATCCGCCCCATGCTGGACATCACGCTGAAGAACTTCGAAGCCGACCTGATCACTGCATCGATGCAGCAACCCGTGCTGCTCGACATCTGGGCCCCGTGGTGCGGCCCGTGCAAGGCGCTCGGGCCTGTTCTCGAGAAGCTCGAGACGGCCTACACCGGACGATTCGTGCTCGCCAAGCTCAACTCGGACGAGCAACCCGAGATCGCCGGCCAGCTGTCGCAGATGTTCGGCGTGCGCAGCATCCCCTTCTGTGTGCTGTTCAAGGACGGCCAGCCGGTCGACGGCTTCGTCGGCGCACTGCCCGAATCGGAGGTGCGCGCATTTCTCGACAAGCATGTGGCCAGCGCCGAACAAGTCGCGGCGGAGCAGGACGTCGTGCAGGCCAAGGCACTGCTGGAGGACGGCGACATCGACAGCGCCCTGGAGAAGCTTCAGGAAGCCGTGGCCATCAACCCCGGGGACGCCTCGGCCCGCTACGAGTACCTGCACGCGTTGCTCAGCGCCGGGCGCGTGGCCGAGGCACGGCGCGCCTACGACCCGGTCTCCACGAGCGTCGTACCGGACTTGCGGATCGCCGCATGCGGGCACTGGCTGGCGGCGTGCGAGAGCGCGCAGAGCGCCAGGCCTGTCGCCGAACTGGAAGCCATCGTGGTCGCAGACAAGCGGAACTTCGACGCGCGCTTCGAACTGGCACAGCAACACTTCGCAGCCCGGCGCTTTCCGCAGGCGATGGACGAGTTCCTCGAGATTCTCATGCGCGACAAGACCTGGCGCGAAGGCCTGGCCCGAAAGGCGTGCGTGGCCTTGCTCGAAGTGATGACGGAGCCCAAGGCGGGACCGGCAAAGGGGGTGTCCACCCGCGAGACTTCGATTGAACTGCCAGGCAAACAGCCGATTGCGGCGCGGAACCCGCTTGTGGATTCGTATCGGAGGCGGTTGAGTATGGTGATGTTTTGAGGGGCGGCAAAGTAGTATGCCGTCGCAGAAATACGTTTCGCAATTCGCTCGACCTTCTGCAAGATTGAGTCGGCGGTGGCGACCCACCGGAACGGCGAGGCGTCTGCGTTGCAGCGCTGGATGAACAGCTCGATCTGCGCGCTGCCAAGAGCACGGGCAGCCGAGTGCTGCGCCGTGCCGGCTTGTCTCTGCTGAGCGATCTCTTGCCCGCCGAGCCCATCGTTCGCTACGAGCATGAGGCACCGGGCGACATGCTTCACATTGACACCAAGAAGCTCGGTCGGATCGAGCGACCCAGTCACCGCGTTACGGGCGCCAGCCGCGACTCGGTCGAGGGCGCGGGCTGGAAGATGCTGTTCGCATCACTACAACTGGCACCGCCCGCATCGAGGCATTGGCGGGGCCGTTCCCATGTCCAGGCTCTCAACGACCGCAGATGAGCCTGTCCTGAATTTTGTGTGCGAGGCATAGCATGACCATCAGGAGCATGTATGCCGATCAGCAAGACGAAGATGAAGAACGCGGCGATCGCGGCCAAGTCCGCGGCGTTGCCCAAGATTCCCAAGGAACTGCTTGACCAGTTCGTGAGCGGGCCGATGACCGGCGAGGCGGTCATCGCCGCGTCGATGGCATTCAAGAAGGCGCTGATCGAGCGCGCGCTTGGGGCCGAGCTCAGGCATCACCTGGGCTACCCGAACGGCACGCCCAAGCCCGAGACCGTGACCAACCTGCGCAACGGCAGCAGCGGCAAGACCGTGCTGACCGACGACGGCCCGCTGCGCATCGACGTGCCGCGCGACCGAGATGCCAGTTTCGAGCCGCTGCTCATCCCCAAGCATGAGCGGCGCTTCACCGGTTTCGACGACAAGATCATCGCCATGTACGCCCGCGGCATGACCGTGCGCGAGGTGCAGG
>JBDTVC010000276.1:0-6491 GCA_040007475.1 Burkholderiales bacterium | reverse complement strand
CTGACCGCAGCGGCTTGACGCCGCGTCGAATCTTTTTGCGTCGTTCCGTCTCGCGCGCTTCTCCTTTGTCTGGAGCGCGCGGACTCACAGCAAGGAGATGTCGATGCCTCGGCACGCCACGATTTCAAACACGTCACGTACCCTTCGTGCCCTGATCCCGCTGGGATCGGCGGCCCTTCTCGGTTTTTCCGTGTACCCCGCTTCGGCGCAGAGCCCGGTACCGCCCGCTGCGCCCGCGCTGAGCAACGCGGCGCAGGCCGTTCCACCGCTGACGCTGCAACGCGCCATCGAAATGGCGATGGCGTCTAACGCCGAACTCTCGGCGGCGCGTCGCGAACTCCAGGCGGCAGATGGCCCCGTGATGCAAGGCGGCACGCGGCCGAATCCCGAGCTGTCGTTCCTGCTGGAAGACACGCAACGTGCCACGCGCACCACCACCTTGCAGATCAACCAGCCGATCGAGCTGGGTGGGAAGCGCGCGGCACGCATCAGCGCGGCCGAGCGAGGGCGTGACATCGCGGCGGCCGAACTGGCTGCGAAGCGTGCCGACCTGCGGGCGACGGTTGTGTCGACGTTCTACGACGTGCTGCTCGCGCAGGAGCACGTCAAGCTCGCGGGCGACTCGACCGAGTTGGCGCGCCGCGCTGCCGACGCGGCCGGCAAGCGCGTGCAGGCCGGCAAGATATCTCCGGTCGAGGAAACCAGGGCGCGTGTTGCCGAGGCCACCGCGCGGCTCGAAGCAGCTCAGGCTGCCTCCGAACTTCGCTTGTCGCGCCAGCGCCTTGCGGCCACATGGGGCGATGCGTCGCCGCGCTTCGACAGGGTGGCGTCGGACAGCGCTCTCGCGCCGGTGCCGACGTTCAATGCGGTGTCGGCGCGTCTGGCTACGTCGCCGAGCCTGCGTCGCGCGCAGATCGAGGTTCAGCGCCGCAGCGCCTTGAGCGATCTGGAGCGTGCCAAGCGCACGCCGGACCTGACCGTCAGCCTTGGCGTCAAGCGCGACGAACAACTCGGCCGCAGTCAGGCGGTCATCGGCCTCTCGATCCCGCTGCCGCTGTTCGATCGCAACCAGGGCAACCTGCTCGAAGCGCTGCGCCGCGAAGACAAATCGCGGGACGAACTCGCGGCGGCCGACATCCAGCTCAAGAGCGCCGTGGCGCAGGCCTGGGGCCGGCTGGACACGGCCGATGCCGAGGTGCGAACCATCCGCGATCAGGTGTTGCCCGGTGCCCAGAGCGCCTACGACGCTGCCACGCAAGGCTTCGAGTTGGGCAAGTTCAACTTGTCTGACGTGCTCGATGCGCAGCGCACGCTGTTCCAAGGCAAGGCGCAGTACCTCCGCGCTCGTGGCGAGGCGCATCGCGCTGCCGCCGACATCGACCGTCTGCTGGGTGACGGTGAAAACCTCGTCGCACGCTGACCCCACACGCTCCAGGAGCAACCCATGAAACACGATCCATCTCAACGCAAGTCATTCCTGAAGCAAGCGCTGCCGATTGCCATCGTCCTGGTGATTGGCGTCGCATTTGGCGCCTACATTCTCAGCAAGAAGTCCTCGCCCGCCGGTGACGAGCATGGCCAAGAGGCCCATGCCGACGCTGGCGATCACGCCGACAAGGAGCACCAAAAGGCCGAACCCGCCGCGCCGAAGAAGGGACCACACGGTGGCCGCCTCTTCGCCGCGGGTGACTACGGGCTGGAGCTGACGATCTTCGAAACCGGCGTCGAGCCGCAGTTCCGCATCTACACCACCCTTGCCGGAAAGCCGATCGACCCGGCGCAGAGCAAGGTCGTGGTCACGGTCGAGCGCCTGGGCCGCAAACCCCAGGCGTTTGCCTTCGCGAAGGAGGCCGACTACCTGAAGGGCAGTGGCGTGGTCGAAGAGCCGCACTCGTTTTCGGTGTCGATTGCCGCCGAGTACGCCGGCAAGACGCACGAATTCAAGTTCGAGCAGGTCGAGGCGCGCGTGGCGATGACCGACGAGCAGCTTCAGCGCAACGGCGTGCAGGTCGCGACCGTCGGGCCGGCGCGAATCAAGACAGCGTTGCAACTGCAGGGCGAGGTGCGGCTCAACGAAGACCGCACCGTGCACGTCGTGCCTCGTCTGACGGGCTTAGTGGAGTCGGTGTCGGGCAATGCGGGTGACAAGGTGCGTCGTGGCCAGGTGCTTGCGGTCGTGTCGAGCCAGTCACTGGCCGACCAGCGCAGCGAGTGGCTCGCAGCGCAGAAGCGCGTCGGCTTCGCCCGCACGACCTTCGAGCGCGAGAAGACGCTGTGGGAGGGCAAGATCTCGGCGGAGCAGGACTACCTGCAGGCGCGCCACACGCTGCAGGAGGCCGAGATTGCCGAGCAGTCGGCGCGCCAGAAGCTCGCATCGCTGGGTGTGTCTGCGCCCGCCTCGGGCAACCTCACGCGCTATGAAATCCGCTCGCCCATCGACGGCGTGATCACCGACAAGAAGATCTCGGTCGGCGAAGTGTTGAAGGACGACGCCAACATCTTCGTCGTGGCCGACCTGTCCACCGTCTGGGTCGAGATGACGGTGTACGCCAAGGACGTGAACTCGGTGCAGTTGGGCCAGAAGGCCAGGGTGAAGGCAACTTCGTTCGAGGCACAGGCTGACGGCAAGGTCGCCTATGTCGGCGCGCTGGTGGGCGAGCAGACGCGGGCCGCGAAGGCGCGCCTGGTGTTGCCGAACCCGAAGGGCCTGTGGCGACCGGGCCTGCCGGTCAACGTCGAGTTGACGGCCGAGGAAGTCGATGTGCCGCTCGCTATCTCTGCCGACGCAGTGCAGACCCTGCGGGAGAGTTCGGTCGTGTTCGGACGCTACGGCAACCAGTTCGAGGCACGCCCGATCGAGCTCGGCCGCAGCGACGGAAAGATGGTCGAGGTGCTCGGAGGGCTGGAGCCAGGTGAGCGCTACGCCTCGCGCAACAGCTATCTCATCAAGGCGGACATCGGCAAGGCCGGTGCCAGTCATGACCACTAATAACGACCACTGAGGAGACTGCGATGAAACAGATCACCGCCATCATCCAGCCGCACCGCCTCGAAGCCGTCGAGAAGGCGCTGCACGCCGTCAGCCACCTGCCCGGGTTTTCGATCCACGCTTCGCGCGGACATGCCCGAGGCCAGGGCGAACATCAGCAATTTGTGTCCGACGAGTGGAACCCGGACGCCCACGACCGGCTGGTGCTGATCATGTTCTGCCGCGACGAGCACGCGACCGAACTGGTCGACGCGATCTGCGCGGCGGCCCACACCGGCAACCGGGGCGACGGCATGGTCGCCGTCACCGAACTGGCAGACCTGGTGCGCATCCGCACCGGCGAGCGCGGCGACGCCGCAGCCTGACCAAGGACATCCGATGTTTGAAAAACTCATACGCTTCGCGATCGACCAGCGCTGGCTGGTGCTGCTTGTGGTGCTGGGGATGGCTGCGCTCGGCATCTACAACTACCAGCGTCTGCCGATCGACGCCGTACCCGACATCACCAACGTGCAGGTGCAGGTCAACAGTGCCGCGCCGGGCTACTCGCCGCTTGAAGCCGAGCAGCGCATCACGTTCCCGATAGAGACGGCGATGGCGGGGCTGCCGAACCTGGAGCAAACGCGTTCCGTTTCGCGCTACGGTCTTTCGCAAGTGACCGTCATCTTCAAGGATGGCACCGACATCTACTTTGCGCGCCAACTCGTCAACGAGCGCATCCAGGAGGCGAAGGAGAAGCTGCCGCCCGGCGTGTCACCGGCGATGGGTCCGATCTCTTCGGGTCTGGGCGAAATCTACATGTGGACGGTAGAGAGCAAGCCCGGCGCCTTGAAGCCGGACGGCTCGCCGTACACGCCGACCGACCTGCGCGAGATCCAGGACTGGATCATCAAGCCGCAATTGCGCAACGTGCCCGGCGTGACCGAGATCAACACCATCGGAGGCAACGCGAAGGAGTTCCAGGTCGCGCCCGACACCACCAAGCTGATGGCACACGGCCTGTCGATGGCCGAGTTGGTGCACGCGCTGGAGCGCAACAACGCCAGCATCGGTGCCGGCTACATCGAGCGCAGCGGCGAGCAGTACCTGATTCGCGCGCCGGGGCAGGTGAGCAATCTCGACGACATCCGCCGCATCGTGATCGCCACGCCGCAGGGTGTGCCCTTGCGGGTGGGCGACGTGGCCGAGGTGCTGATGGGCACGGAGCTGCGCACCGGCGCGGCGACCGAGAACGGTCGCGAGGTCGTGCTCGGTACGGTGTTCATGCTGCTCGGCGAGAACAGCCGGATCGTCTCGCAGGCGGTGGACAAACGCATGGCGGAGATCAACAAGAGCCTACCTGCCGGCGTGATCGCGCAGACGGTCTACGACCGCACGGTGTTGATCGACAAGGCCATAGCGACCGTCAAGAAGAACCTTGTCGAGGGCGCGCTGCTGGTGATCGCGATCCTGTTCCTGTTCCTCGGCAACATCCGCGCGGCGATCATCACCGCGACGGTGATCCCGCTGGCGATGCTGTTCACCTTCACCGGCATGGTGAGCAACAAGGTCAGCGCGAACCTGATGAGCCTCGGCGCGCTGGACTTCGGCATCATCATTGATGGCGCGGTCGTGATCGTCGAGAACTGTGTGCGGCGCCTGGCACATGCACAGGGCCTTGCGGGCCGGCAGCTGACCCGCAACGAGCGCTTCCACGAAGTCTTCGAGGCGTCAAAGGAAGCGCGCCGGCCACTGCTGTTCGGTCAGTTGATCATCATGGTGGTCTACCTGCCGATCTTTGCGCTGACGGGTGTGGAGGGCAAGATGTTCCACCCGATGGCGTTCACCGTGGTCGCGGCGCTGCTCGGCGCGATGATCCTGTCGGTGACATTCATCCCCGCAGCGGTGGCGCTGTTCATCGGCACACGCGTCAGCGAGAAAGAGAATCCGCTGATGGTCTGGGCCAAGCGGGGCTACCAGCCGATGCTGGGCTGGGCGATGATCAACAAGCCCCTGGTGCTGACCATCGCAGCCGTCTCTGTCGCGCTAAGCGGGCTCATCGCTGCCCGAATGGGCAGCGAGTTCATCCCGAGCCTGAACGAAGGCGACGTTGCACTGCACGCTCTGCGCATTCCCGGCACAAGCCTGACCCAGGCCGTCGGCATGCAGACCGAACTCGAGCGCGTCGTGAAGAGCTTTCCGGAGGTGGACAAGATCTTCGCCAAGATCGGCACCGCCGAGATCGCGACCGATCCGATGCCACCCAACGTGGCGGACAATTTCGTGATGCTCAAGCCCACCGACCAATGGCCTGACCCATCGCGCAGCAAGGCTGACCTCGTGAGCGCGATACAGGCGGCGGTCATGAAAATACCGGGCAACAACTACGAGTTCACGCAGCCGATCCAGATGCGTTTCAACGAGTTGATCTCCGGCGTGCGCAGCGACGTGGCGGTGAAGGTCTTCGGCGACGACATGAACGTGATGAACCCGACGGCGGAGCAGATTGCCAAGGTGCTCGAATCGGTACCTGGCGCAGCGGACGTGAAGGTCGAACAGACCACGGGTCTGCCGATGCTCACGCTGAACATCGACCGCGACAAGACCTCGCGCCTCGGCCTGAACGTGGCCGACGTGCAGGATGCGTTGTCGATCGCGGTCGGTGGCCGCGAGGCCGGCCTGGTATTCGAGGGTGACCGGCGCTTCGATATTCTGGTGCGCCTGCCGGACGCCGCACGCGGCAACCTGGAGGCGATCAAGCGCATCCCAATCCGCCTGCCGGAAGCCGTTGGTGGTCAGCGCGCCGCCTACGTGCAGCTCGGCGATGTCGCGTCGCTCGACGTTGCGCCCGGACCGAACCAGATCAGCCGAGAGGACGGCAAGCGCCGCGTGGTGGTCACGGCCAACGTGCGCGGCCGCGACATCGGTTCGTTCGTCGCCGAAGCGCAGGCCAAGCTGGACTCGCAGGTGAAAGTACCGACGGGTTACTGGACCACCTGGGGCGGCACCTTCGAGCAGCTTCAGTCAGCGGCCAAGCGCCTTCAGATCGTGGTGCCTGTCGCGTTGCTGCTGGTCTTCATGCTGCTGTTCGCGATGTTCGGCAACATCAAGGACGGGCTGCTGGTGTTCACCGGCGTGCCGTTCGCCTTGACCGGCGGCATCGTGGCACTGTGGCTGCGCGACATCCCGCTCTCGATCTCCGCCGGCGTGGGTTTCATCGCGCTGTCGGGCGTGGCGGTGCTGAACGGGCTGGTGATGATTGCCTACATCCGCTCGCTGCGTGAAAGCGGGTTGTCGCTCGACAGCGCCATCGAGGAAGGCGCGTTGACGCGCCTGCGCCCGGTGCTGATGACGGCGCTGGTGGCATCGCTCGGCTTCGTGCCGATGGCTATTGCCACCGGCACAGGCGCCGAGGTGCAGCGCCCGTTGGCCACCGTGGTGATCGGCGGCATCCTGTCGTCGACGGCCCTGACGCTGCTGGTGTTGCCGATCCTCTATCGCCTGATGCATCGGCGCGAGGAAG
>JBDTVC010000275.1:0-6514 GCA_040007475.1 Burkholderiales bacterium | reverse complement strand
GCGCCTTCGAACTGACGCGCCAGGCCATCGGCTACCGGATGCTGCAATTGCTGGCCCTGCCGCTGAAGACGATGGACCGCACTGCACTGCAAGCCGCCCTGGTCGACATTGGCCGCAGCTGATCGTCCCGAATCAATAGCAAGCATGAACACGACTGTCCTTCCCGCACCCGCCACATCGCCCGCGCCGATGAGTGTCTTCGAGCGCTATCTCACTGTCTGGGTGTTCCTCTGCATCGTCGTCGGCATTGCGCTCGGCCAGATGCTGCCCGGGCCGTTCCAGGCGATCGGACGCATGGAGATTGCCAAGGTCAACCTGCCCGTGGGCCTGCTCATCTGGGTGATGATCATTCCGATGCTGCTGAAGGTCGACTTCGCGTCGCTCTCTCAAGTGAAGCAGCACTGGCGCGGCATTGGCGTCACGCTGTTCGTCAACTGGGCCGTCAAGCCGTTCTCGATGGCGCTGCTGGGCTGGATCTTCATCCGCCACGTGTTCGCGCCCTACCTGCCTGCCGGCCAGGCCGACAGCTACATCGCCGGCCTCATTCTGCTGGCCGCAGCACCTTGCACGGCGATGGTGTTCGTGTGGAGCCGGCTCACCGGCGGACACCCGCTGTTCACGCTGTCGCAGGTGGCGCTGAACGACACCATCATGGTGTTCGCCTTCGCACCGATCGTGGCGCTGCTGCTCGGCCTGTCGTCGATCATCGTGCCGTGGGGCACGTTGATCACCTCGGTGGTGCTCTACATCGTGATCCCGGTCGTGATCGCGCAGCTCTGGCGCAAAGCGCTGCTCGGGCGCGGGCAGGCAGCGTTCGACGCCACCTTGGCCAAGATCGGCCCCTGGTCGACCACCGCCTTGCTGGCCACGCTGGTGCTGCTGTTTGCCTTCCAGGGCAAGGCCATTCTCGACCAGCCGCTCGTCATCGCCATGCTGGCGGTGCCGATCCTGATCCAGGTGTTCTTCAACTCCGGCCTGGCGTATTGGCTGAATCGGCGACTCGGTGAATCGCACAGCGTCGCTTGCCCGTCAGCCTTGATCGGCGCGAGCAACTTCTTCGAGCTGGCTGTGGCCGCCGCCATCAGCCTGTTCGGCTTTGAGTCGGGCGCCGCGCTCGCCACCGTGGTCGGAGTGCTGATCGAAGTGCCTGTGATGCTGCTGGTCGTCAAGATCGTCAACGACAGCAAGGGCTGGTACGAAGCCGGGAAGGCCAAGTCGTGAGCGACGCCACCATCACGATCTTTCACAATCCGGCCTGCGGCACCTCGCGCAATACGCTGGCCCTGATCCGCAACAGCGGCGTCGAGCCGATGGTCGTCGAGTACCCCAAGACACCACCGGGCCGCACCAAGCTGGTCGAACTCATCGCGGCGATGGCCGTGCCCGTGCGCAGCGTGCTGCGCCAGAAGGGCACACCCTACGACGACTTGAAACTCGACGAGCCGACCTGGACCGACGACCAGTTGATCGACTTCATGGTGGCGCACCCGATCCTGATGAACCGGCCGATCGTCATGACGCCGCTCGGCACCCGCTTGTGCCGCCCGTCGGAGGCGGTGCTCGACATCCTGCCGTCGCCGCAGCTCGCGCCCTTTGCGAAGGAAGACGGCGAACCGGTGATTGACGCCGTCACTTTGCAAAGGGGCAACCGTGTCGCTCATTGACCTCAGCCTGCCCAACGTCGACAGCGCGCTGTTCGATCCACCCTCCGGCGCACGCTTCGCCGGCACCGGAACCTCGACACACCCCCCGCGCTTCCTGCTGCTCTACGGCTCGCTGCGCGAACGCTCGTACAGCAAGCTGCTGACGCTCGAAGCGGCGCGGCTGTTGATCGCGATGGGCGGCGAAGTGCGGGTGTTCGATCCAGCCGGCCTGCCGTTGCCGGACTCGGCACCGGAGACGCACCCCAAGGTGCAGGAACTGCGCGAAGCAGCAGCCTGGGCCGAGGGCATGGTCTGGACATCGCCGGAGCGCCACGGCGCGATGACCGGGATCATGAAGGCCCAGATCGACTGGATTCCGCTCAGCGTCGGCGCGGTGCGGCCGACACAGGGCAAGACGCTGGCGGTGATGGAGGTGTCGGGCGGCTCGCAGTCATTCAACGCCGTGAACCAGCTGCGAGTGCTGGGGCGCTGGATGCGCATGATCACGATCCCGAACCAGTCGTCCGTGGCCAAGGCATTCCTGGAGTTCGATGACGCCGGACGGATGAAGCCATCGGCGTACTACGAGCGTGTCATCGACGTGATGGAAGAGCTGGTGAAGTTCACGCTGCTGACACGCGACGTGGCGCCTTATCTGGTCGATCGCTACAGCGAGCGCCGGGAGAGCGCAGACGAACTGTCGAAGCGCGTGAACCAGCGCTCGCTATGACCAAGCCCTCACACGTGGACGAGCCGCGGGGCGCGCGATGAACCAAGGGCCCGGGGGCTTCGCAAACCTCCCGGCGTTCGCTTGCGTGTCGTCGGCCTGGCAGGCTCATGAAGGCGAGTTGCTGGGTTACCTGCGGCATCGCCTGTCGGATGCCGATGCAGCTGACGACGTGCTGCAGGACGTGTTCGTGAAGGCGATGCGCCACGGTCAGGGCTTCTGCACCCTCGACAACCCACGCGCCTGGTTGTTCCAAGTGGCGCGCAACGCCTTGATCGACCGGGCACGCACGGCGCGCCCGATGGATCCCTTGCCGGAAGGGCCCGACGAAGCCGCTGCACCACCTGTAGAGCCCCTCGCGCCGGTCGACGCGCTGGCGAGCTGTCTCGTTCGTTCGCTCGGCGAGCTTTCCGAAGAGGACGCGACCATTTTGAGGGCCTGCGACCTGGAAGGTCAGACCCAGCGAGATTTCGCGGATGCGCACGGGCTGAGCCTGCCTGCGACCAAGTCGCGGCTGCTGCGCGCGCGCCAGCGCCTGCGCGACCGGCTGACCACTGCATGCCAGGTTCGTTTCGAGGCCGATGGCAGCGTCGCCGGTCACGTGCCTCGTCCAGCTCTCGATTGATCTTCATCAAGCAGCGCTCACCGCTGCCCTGCATCCTTTGCCGGGTGTCTTCGTCTTCATGACGGAGACACCCGCACATGAGCACGCTGACCCTTTCTGAACGCACCCTGCAACTGCCCCGGCAGCATCCGAAGCTGTTCCTGTTGGTGGTCGCCATGCTCTGGTGGGCGCTGTACCAATCACTGATCCCCGCCTCGGAAGCACTGGTCGCCGCGCTGCCCGTAGACCGCAACAGCGCACTCGGTGGGGCGTTGCAGTTCTTCCTCTACGACACGCCCAAGGTGCTGCTGCTGCTCACCGCCGTCGTGTTCGTGATGGGGATGATCAACTCGTACTTCACCCCCGAGCGCACCCGCGCGCTGCTGGCTGGCCGAGATGGGCCAACTCGCGAAGGCGTGGCCAACGTGATGGCGGCGAGCCTGGGCGTCGTGACGCCGTTCTGCTCTTGCTCCGCCGTGCCCCTGTTCATCGGCTTCGTGCAGGCTGGTGTGCCGCTCGGCGTGACCTTCTCGTTCCTGATCTCCGCGCCCATGGTCAACGAGGTCGCACTCGCGTTGCTGTTCGGCCTGTTTGGCTGGAAGATCGCACTGCTCTACATGGGCCTGGGTTTGACGGTGGCCATCGTCGCCGGCTGGGTCATCGGCCGCCTGAAGATGGAGGCCTACCTGGAAGACTGGGTGCGCGACATGCCGCGCGTCCAAGCCACGGCCGGCGGTGATGCCTTCACGCTGGTCGAGCGCATCGAAGGCGGCTTCGCCAGCGTGCGGGAGATCGTCGGCAAGGTCTGGCCGTACATCCTGGCCGGCATCGCCATCGGCGCCGCCATCCACGGCTGGGTGCCCGAGGATTTCATGGTTTCAATCATGGGCAAGGAAGCCTGGTGGTCGGTGCCGCTGGCGGTGCTGATCGGCGTGCCGATGTACACCAACGCGGCCGGAATCATCCCCATCGTGCAGGCCCTGCTGGCCAAGGGTGCGGCACTCGGCACCGTGCTGGCTTTCATGATGAGCGTGATCGCGCTCTCGCTGCCCGAGATGATCATCCTGCGCAAGGTGCTCAAGGTGCGGCTCATCGCCGCCTTCGCCGGCGTGGTGGCCACCGGCATCCTGATGGTCGGCTATGTCTTCAACGCGGTGCTGTGACGGCATCGCTGCACTTCTTCAATTCTGAACTTCACCTCCTGGAGCCATTCATGGACATCAAGGTACTCGGCACCGGTTGTGCCAACTGCAAGAACACAATCGCGCTGATCGAACAGGTGGCAAACGCCAAGGGCGTGCCGGTCACGCTGAGCAAGGTCGAAGAGCTGCGTGACATCATGGGCTATGGCGTGATGTCCACGCCTGGCGTGGTGATCGACGGAAAGGTCGTGCACGCCGGTGGTGTGCCGAGCCGCGGCAAGGTCGAGCAGTGGTTCCCGACGTAGGCCTGTGAGTCCGGTAGGCCAGCCCACCAAGGCGCATGATGGTCAATGACTGAAAAGCTCTCGCTGCAGTTGGCCGTCGTCCTCCCCGGAGTTCCTGACGAGCGGGATTCCTGCATCCAGCGCTTGACCGACAACCTGCAGGCCCAGGGGCTGGAGAAGGTGCACATCGTTCAGCAGGGCGGCAAGCCGTTCTTGTGCCTGCACTACGACCCGACTCGGACAGCCCTGCCCCAAGTGCGGAGCATGGCGGAAGCGGCAGGCGCCGAGTTGAACGAGCGCTACCAGCACGAGCTGGTGCGCATCGACGGCATGGACTGTTCGACCTGTGCCACGGTCATCGAACATGCCTTGGACCGTCTGGATGGCGTGCTCGAAGCCTCGGTCAGCTATGCGGCCGAGCGAATGCGACTCGAGTACGACACGGAGAAGGTGTCGCGCAAGGCCATCGTGCAGCGCCTCGCAGCGTTAGGCTACGGTGTGCTCGAACCGCACCACGAAACACCGTGGCACGTCGAGTACCGCGAGCTGATCGTCAGCGCGGTTGCAGGTGCGCTGTTGCTGGCGGGGTGGCTGGTCGGTGCGATGACGGGTCTGCGGCATGACGGCCACGTCGTCTCCGTGGCGCTGCTCGCCGCATCCTTGGCCATCGGCGGCTACTACGCCATGCGGGATGCTTGGCAGAGCATCCGCGAGCGTGTGCTCGACATCGACGTGCTGATGACCGTGGCCGCAGCGGGCGCCGCTGCCCTGGGGCAATGGGCCGAGGGGGCACTGCTTCTCGTGCTGTTCAGCCTGGGCCACGCGCTGGAGCACCTGGCCATGGACCGGGCGCGCCACGCCATGGAGGCCCTGGCGGACCTGGCCCCCAAGACGGCCTTGGTCTTGCGGGACGGCATCGAGCTGGAAATTCCTGTGGAGAACCTGCTTCGAGGCGATCAGGTGCTGGTGAGGCCTGGGCAGCGCGTCCCCGCCGACGGCAAGGTTCTCGAAGGCACATCGGCCGTCGACCAGGCAGCCATCACCGGCGAGTCGATGCCAGTGGACAAGGCGCCGGAGTCGCCGGTCTTTGCGGGGACGGTGAACGGCGAAGGCTTGCTGCGTGTGGAAGTGTCCAAGCTGGCCAAGGACAGTTCATTGGCCCGCATGGTGCAGTTGGTGGCCGAGGCGCAGACAGACAAGTCACCGACCCAGCGCTTCGTCACGAAGTTCGAGAAGGTCTTCGTCCCGCTGGTTCTCATCGGCGTGCTGGCGCTCATCGCGATCCCGCCGTTGATGGGGTTTCCGTTTGCCGAATCGTTCTACAGGGCGATGGCGGTGCTGGTGGCCGCTTCGCCCTGCGCCTTGGCCATTGCCACGCCCTCGGCGGTGCTGGCTGCGGTGGCCCGTGCCGCCCGTGGTGGTGTGTTGATCAAGGGTGGCGTGCATCTGGAAAACCTGCGCTCGCTGTCCGTGATGGCGTTCGACAAGACTGGCACCATCACCACCGGAAAGCCCAGCGTCACCGATGTCGTGGTGCTGCACGGGGACGAATCGACCTTGCTGGCCACAGCTGCCAGCGTGGAGAGCCGCAGCGGCCATCCGCTCGCACAGGCCGTGGTGCAGGCGGCCCGCCTGCGCAAGCTGGATTGGCCGGTGGCCCGTGACGTTCAGTCGGTCACCGGCAACGGCATGCACGCGGTCGTGTCGTCCGCAGAGGTCAGCATCGGCAACTTGCGGCTGTTCGCTGACGAGCTCGTACCAGACGCGATCCGTGCGCAGGTGATCCGGCTCGAATCGCTCGGCAGGACCACCATGCTCGTCCGCGCCGATGGCACCTTCCTCGGCCTGTTGGCGTTGGCGGACACGCCACGGCCCGGGATGCGAGAGGTGTTCGCCCGGCTGGCATCGTTCGGCATCCGCCAGACCGTGATGCTGACGGGCGACAACGAGCAGGTCGCGAAGGCCGTCGCCGCATCTGTCGGCATCACGGACGTGCGCGCCGGCCTGTTGCCCGAAGGCAAGCTGAAGGTCATTGACGAGTTGATGCATGAGAACAAACTGGTCGCGATGGTGGGCGATGGTGTGAACGACGCGCCCGCGATGGCACGCGCCAC
>JBDTVC010000274.1:0-6549 GCA_040007475.1 Burkholderiales bacterium | reverse complement strand
AACACCAGCCGCCACATCGAGGCCGGCATGACGCGCATGCAGGCCGCGCTGCTCGGCGCGAAGGAGGTCGGCTTCACGGTGCTGTCGATCAGCCTGTCGCTGGTCGCGGTGTTCATCCCGCTGCTGTTCATGGGCGGGCAGACCGGGCGCTTGTTCCGCGAGTTCGCTGTCACGCTCTCGGCGGCCGTGATGATCTCGCTGGTGATCTCGCTGACGACCACGCCGATGATGTGCGCGTGGCTGCTGAAGCCAGGCGGCGAGCACGAGAAGCCGCCGGGCCGCATCGCGCGTGGCGCGGAGCGCGGCTACCAGTGGGTGCTGACGCGCTACGAGCACAGCCTCGATTGGGCGCTGGCGAGCAAGGGCCTCGTGATGCTGATCCTGCTCGCGGTGATCGGCCTGAACGTCTATCTGTTCGCGGCCGCGCCGAAGGGCTTCTTCCCGCAGCAGGACAGCGGGCGGCTCAACGGCGGCATGCGCGCCGATCAGAGCATCTCGACCAAGGCGATGGGCGCGAAGCTGCGCGAGGTCGTCGACATCGTGCACAAGGACCCAGCCGTCGACACGGTGGTCGGCTTCACCGGCGGCGGCCGCGCCGGCGGTGGCTTCATGTTCGTGAACCTGTTGCCCGCGGCACAACGCACCGAGAGCGGCCAGGCCGTGATCGCGCGGCTGCGGCCGCAGCTTGCACGCGTGACGGGGCTGCAGGTGTTCCTCGGCACCGTGCAGGACGTGCGATCCGGCGGCCGTGCCAGCAACTCGACCTACCAGTACACGCTGAAGAGCGACAACATCGCCGACCTGCGCAAATGGGCCAGCAAGCTTGCCGACGAGATGAAGCAGCAATCACAGCTCACCGATGTCGACACCGACCAGCAGGAGAACGGTGTGCAGACGACCGTGAAGGTCGACCGCGATGCCGCGAAGCAGCTCGGCGTCACTTCGAGCTCGATCGACGCGGCGCTGTACAACGCCTTCGGCCAGCGCCAGGTCGCGACGATCTACACCGAGCTGAACCAGTACCACGTCGTGATGGAGTGGGCGCCGGGCTACACCACGAGCCCGAACGCGCTGGCCGACATCTATGTGCCAGCCCCGAAGGCGACGACCGCGGTGGCGGCGTCGGCCAACCCGGCGCTGCGCAACGCGTCGACCGGCAACGTGCTGAGCAATACCGCGACGCCGCTGGTGCCGCTGGCCACGTTCGCGAAGTTCGTCGAGGAATCGACCGCGAGCTCGGTGAGCCATCAGGACGCTGAACTCGCGACGACGATCTCGTTCAACCTCGCCGACGGCGAGACGCTGGCCAGCGCGCGCGAGGCGATCAAGACCGCCGAGGCCAACATCGGCATGCCCACCACCGTGCGCGGCGAGTTCGCCGGCAGCGCGTTGTCGGCGCAGCAGTCGAACAGCCAGCAGACGCTGCTGATCATCGCGGCGATCGTCGTGATCTACATCGTGCTGGGCATCCTGTACGAGAGCCTGGTGCACCCGATCACGGTGCTGTCGACGCTGCCGTCGGCCGGCGTCGGCGCGGTGCTGGCGCTCTTGATGTTCAAGCTCGAGTTCTCGCTGATCGCGCTGATCGGCGTCTTTTTGCTGATCGGCATCGTGAAGAAGAACGCGATCCTGATCATCGACTTCGCGCTCGAAGCCGAGCGCTCGCGCGGGCTCACGTCGCTGCAGGCGGTGCGCGAGGCTTGCCTGCTGCGCTTCCGCCCGATCCTGATGACAACGATGGCGGCGGCGCTCGGTGCGCTGCCGCTGGCGATCGGTTTCGGCGAGGGCTCCGAGCTGCGCCGGCCGCTGGGCATCGCGATCATCGGCGGGCTGATCGCGAGCCAGGTGCTCACGCTGCTGACGACGCCGGTCGTCTACCTGCTGCTCGACAAGCTTCGCCGACGCGGTGCCAACGAACGCCACCTGAGCCGCGGCGCGACGCCGGCGGAAGCGACATGAACCTTGCTCGATCTGCTCTCGCCCTCGCGGCCGCCGCGGGGCTGTCGGCCTGCACCGTCGGCCCCGATTACGAGCGGCCCACCGCCGCGTGGCCCGCTGCATTCAAGGAGGCACCGGCGGCCGACGCCGGCTGGTTCCCCGCCGCACCCGCCGACACGCTGGACCGGGGTGCGTGGTGGCAGCTGTTCGGTGATCCCGAGCTGAACCGGCTGATGCCGCAGGTCGAGGTCTCGAACCAGAACGTCGCCGCCGCGGTGGCGGCGTACGGGCAGGCGCAGGCGCTGGTGCGCGAGCAGCGCGCGGGGCTGTTCCCGAGCATCGGTGCCGACGGCAGCGCGACGCGTTCGGGTGGGGGCGCTGCCACCGGCACGGGCAATCGCCTGCAGGCCGGCGTCAGCGCGAGCTGGGCGCCTGATCTGTGGGGCCGGCTGAGCCGCACGGTCGAGAGCGCGCAGGCGAGCGCCCAGGCGAGCGACGCCGATCTCGCGGCCGCGCGCCTGTCGGCGCAGGGCGAACTGGCGACCGACTACTTCGCGCTGCGCGATGCCGACAACCAGCTGGGGTTGGTGCGCAGCTCGGTGCAGGCCTTCGAGCGCGCGCTGCAGATCACGACCAACCGCTACACCGCCGGCATCGCGCCGCGCACCGATGTGCTGCAGGCGCAGACGCAGCTCGCGAGCGCGCGCGCCGATCTCGCCTCATTGACGGCACAACGCGCGCAGCTCGAACACGCGATCGCGGTGCTGGTCGGCAAGGCGCCGGCGGAGTTCGCCATCGCGCCGAGCGACTGGACGATGACCGTGCCCGCCGTGCCGCTGGTTGTGCCCTCGGAGCTGCTGCAGCGCCGGCCCGACATCGCCTCGGCCGAGCGCACCGTGGCGATCGCCAATGCGCAGATCGGCGTGCAGCGCTCGGCCTATTTCCCGAGCCTGAGCCTGAGCGCATCGGTCGGCAACTCGGCGAGCCGCGTCGGCGACCTGTTCGGCGCCTCGACGAGCCTGTGGTCGATCGGCCTGTCGGTCGCGCAGACGATCTTCGACGCCGGTGCGACGCGGGCCCGCGTCGAGCAGGCCGAGATCGGTCGCGACGCGGCGGTGGCCCGTTATCGGCAGACGGTGCTGAGTGCGTTCCAGACCGTCGAGGACCAGCTCAGCACGACGCGCTCGCTGGCCGAGCAGGCCGAGTTGCGGCGCGTCGCCTCGGAGGCCGCGGATCTGACGGAGCAGCAATTGCTGAACCGCTACAAGGCCGGCCAGGTGAGCTACACCGAGGTCGTCACGGCGCAGGCGTCGGCGCTGAGCGCGCGCCGCACCGTGTCGCAGCTCGCATCGAGCCGGCAGGCGTCCGCGATCGCGCTGATCCAGGCGCTGGGCGGCGGCTGGCAGATGGCGCCCCTCGCTCGATGAGTACATCGAGCGATCCCCCGGGGGGATTCGGGCCGGCTTCGGGCGGCCCGGCGCTCGTCCCGAACTAGACCCCGAGTGCAAGCTTCATCGCTGTTGAACCGAGCGCTGCCGACTGCGCCGTCCAGGCCTTCACGAGGCCGGTCATGCGCGCGTTGAGCGGCGCACTCAGACCCTGGCGCTCGGCCAGGCGCATCACCTCGCCGCACAGCGCATCGATCTCGGTCGCGCGGCCCAGGGCCAGATCGTCGGCCATGCTGGAGCGGGCCTTCGGGTCGATGCGCAGCATGCCGGCCGCGATGATGCGAAAGAGCCAGTCCGGCAACCGCAGCAGCATCGGGATGTGCTGCGGCGGCAGCGCAGCGACCTGCGCGGGCGCGATCCCGGCGCTGCGCAACAGACCGAGCGCCTCGGTCTGCAACGCGGCCAAGCACTGCCGATACCCGCGCTCCATCAGCTGCGCGCGCAGCGGCAGGCCCGAGAGCGCGTTGACCGGGTTGTTCAGGTTGAGCAGCAGCTTGCCCCATTGGATCGGGCGCAGATCGGCGTGCAGCCGAAGTGGCAGGCCGGCGCGTTCGAAGTCGCCTGCGAGCGCGCGCAGGGCGGCGCCGTCTTGACCGGCCAAGTCGCCGGTGGTGCCGCGGTGATAGTGGCCCGGCGCCAGCTCGGCGATGTTGAACGGCACCATGCCGGCCAGCACCCGCAGCGACGGCGCTGCAGCCTGTGCGGCGGCCGCGTTCGACAGGCCGTTCTGCATCGACACGACCGGCGTGCCCGCGGGCACCTGGGCTGCCAGCTGCACCGCGGCCTCGGCGGTCGCGCCAGTCTTCACGCAAAGCAGCACGAGCGACGGCGCGAGGCCGCTGGGCACGGATTCATGAAGCGCCAGATCGGCCGCCGCCACATGCCGCTGCCCGCCATCGAGATCGGTCAGCGTCAACCCATGTTCGCGCAGCGCCGCAAGGACGCGCGGCCGGCCGACGAAGACGACCGGCACACCGGCCGCCTGCAGGCAGCCGCCCAGGTAGCAGCCGATCGCGCCGGCGCCCATCACGAGCACCGGGGCCCGCCGGGTGATCACGCCGCTGTGCGCGCGCGCTCGCGGATCAGCGTCGGCCCCGCGCGGCGCACGATCTCGTCGTGCAGTGGCCGGCACAGCCCGAGCGCGAAGATCACCTCGGCGGTGACGAACATGGGCCCGATGAACAGGCCGGCGAGGTCATCGACGAACGCGGGCTTGCGGCCCTCGAAGTAGTGACCGACGAACTGAATCACCCAGCCGACGGCGAAGGTGCCCAGCCCCCACGCGAGCCACGCGCTCGTGCTGCCCTGCGCCACGCCGTGCGCCAGGCCGACGAGCACACCGACGACGATCGAGACCGCGGCGCCGACGAGCAGCTCGCCGCGCGTGAGGTACCACAGCACGGTGCAGGCGTACACGAGCCACGCCGGGGTCAGGGCGAGGCCGCCGATCGTGAACGCGGGCCGCGCCAGCAGCACGCCGACGGCGAACACGATCATCGGCACCCCGATCAGGTGCGTTGCGATGTTGCGGCGGTCGCGGTGGTACTCGGCGTACTGGGTCAGCAGCTCGGTGGCGTTGCGCATGTGGGTCTCCGTTCGCGAGGCCGAATGCTAGCCGGGGCGCGCCGATTTCACAAAGCGGTGCTTGAGCGAATGGGGCTCGGGCACCTTGCTCGGACCCCCCGCCGGGGACGCTTGGCAGGCATCTATCGAAAGACCCTAGGCGGCCGAGGCGCGGCGTCCGTCAGAATCCCACGCTGTTTCCCGGAGCACCTGATGGAAAAAACGTGGTTGAAGCAGTACCCGGCGGGCGTGCCGGCCGACATCGATGTCGAGCAGTACGGCTCGCTGGTAGGCTTGCTCGACGAGAGCTTCAAGAAGTACGCCGGCCGCATGGCGTACAAGTTCATGGGCAAGTCGATCAGCTTCGC
The DNA here is from genome assembly GCA_040007475.1 of Burkholderiales bacterium. GTDB lineage: Bacteria > Pseudomonadota > Gammaproteobacteria > Burkholderiales > Burkholderiaceae_C > LMDS01. The sequence continues at coordinate 1,232 of JBDTVC010000274.1, read as the reverse complement.
GCAGGTCGACGAGGCCTCGCGCGCGCTCGCGGCCTGGCTGCAGGCGCAAGGCCTCGAGAAGGGTGATCGCGTCGCGGTGATGATGCCCAACGTGCCGCAGTACCCGGTCGCGGTCGCGGCGATCCTGCGTGCCGGCTACGTGGTCGTGAACGTGAACCCGTTGTACACGCCGCGCGAGCTCGAGCACCAGCTGAAGGACTCGGGCGCCAAGGTCATCATCATGGTCGAGAACTTCGCGACCACGCTGCAGCAGGTGCTGCCGCAGGTGCCGACGAAGAAGATCGTGCTCACGGCGCTGGGCGACATGCTCGGCTTCCCGAAGTCGCTGATCGTCAACTACGTGGTGCGCAACGTGAAGAAGATGGTGCCGGCCTTCGAGCTGCCCGGCGCGGTGCGTTTCAACGACGCCATCTCGCAGGGCCGCGGCAAGAGCTTCAAGCCGGCGACGGTCGGCCCCGACGACATCGCGGTGCTGCAGTACACCGGTGGCACGACGGGCGTGAGCAAGGGCGCGGTGCTGCTGCACCGCAACCTCGTCGCCAACATCCTGCAGGCCGAGGCCTGGTACCAGCCGGCGCTGAAGAAGATCCCGGCGGGCCAGCAGGTCATCACGATCTGCGCGCTGCCGATCTATCACATCTTCGGCTTCAACACGAACATGATGCTGGCGATGCGCATGGGTGGCGCCAACATCCTGATCGCGAACCCGCGCGATCTGCCCAGCGTGTTCAAGGAGCTGCAGGGCGAGAAGTTCCACAGCTTCCCGGCCGTGAACACGCTGTTCAACGCGATGGCGCATCACGCCGAATTCTCATCGGTCGACTGGAGCGGCCTGGTGATCTCGGTCGGTGGCGGCATGGCCGTGCAGAGCGCGACGGCCAAGCTGTGGCTCGACAAGACCGGCTGCCCGATCGTCGAAGGCTACGGCCTGAGCGAGACCTCGCCCTCGGCCACCTGCAACCCGGTCGACAGCACCGCGTACAGCGGCAACATCGGCCTGCCGATGCCGAACACCGAACTCAAGCTGCTCGACGACGACGGCAACGAGGTGCCCCTGGGCACGCCGGGCGAGATCGCGATCAAGGGACCGCAGGTGATGGCCGGCTACTGGCAGCGGCCCGACGAGACTGAGAAGGTCATGACGTCGGACGGCTTCTTCCGCAGCGGCGACATCGGTGTCGTCGACGAGCGCGGCTACTTCAAGATCGTCGACCGCAAGAAGGACATGATCC
>JBDTVC010000273.1:0-6552 GCA_040007475.1 Burkholderiales bacterium | reverse complement strand
CCGCGGTCGCGCGTGATCTGCACGCCGGTGATGCGCTGCACGGCGTCCGCGACGCTGAGATCGGGCAATTTGTGGATCTCGGGGGCAACGATGCTGTCGACGATGCCTTCGCCGTCGCGTTTGCGCTCGATCGCTGATTCAAGACTGGCGCGGGTGCCGATCACGATCACGGTGTCGAGCTGTTGTGCCGCGGTTGCCAACGGACTCAGCAGCGCCACCGCGACTGCTGACTTGCGAACTTGACAGGACTTCATGGGGTGTCCTTGGTTCAACGACAGAGCTCGAGGCATTGTGACGGCTTGGCGCCCGCGGCGGCAGGGGGCCAGGGTCGGTAGAAGCCCTAGCGATGTCAATGCGCGCGTCGCTTGCGGGGGTGCAAAGCACTCTACTCGAGCAGTCGAAGAACCGTCATGCCAGGTGCTCGCTCCGGCCGGTTTCGCCAAGCACTCTCTCGACGAGCGCGCAGAACCACTCGATGCCCAAAGGCAGTGTCCGGTCGTTGAAGTCGTACGCGGGATGATGAAGCGGTCGATCGATCCCGCAGGCCTGCTCGGCATCGCCGGCCGCACGCCCTTGGCCGAGCCAGAGGTACGGATCCGGAACGACGCGCAGCATGAAGGCGAAGTCTTCGGACGTGAATGCGGGACGCGGCGCGATGTTCGCTGTCAGATCGGCGTCGACTGCCGCGCGCAGCGCAATATCAGCCTCCGCGGGCGCATTGACGGTGGCCGGGTACGTGCGCACCACGGCCTGCCTGTTCGCTGACGCACGCAGGCCTGAGCGTGCCCTGACGAACAGACGCGGGGCCAGCGACCGGCCGAGAATCCCTTGAACTCCGGATCCCCCCATGAAGCGCTCACGCCACCACACCGAACGACATCGCACCGACCGCATCGGCTGGCTGCGCGCCGCCGTGCTCGGGGCCAACGACGGCATCGTGTCCACCGCCAGCCTGATCGCCGGCGTGGCCGCGGCCCATGCGACGCACAGCGTCGTGCTGACCACGGGCCTGGCGGGCCTCGTTGCGGGCGCGATGTCGATGGCTGCCGGTGAATACGTGTCGGTGCATTCGCAGGCCGACACCGAGGCGGCCGATCTGTCCCGAGAGCGCAGCGAACTCGCGGAAGATCCGCACGGCGAGGAGCGCGAGCTGACGGCCATCTACGTCGCGCGCGGCATCGAGCTCGCGCTGGCGCGCCAGGTCGCCGAACAACTGATGCGCCACGACGCGCTCGGCGCGCACGCGCGCGACGAACTCGGCATCTCGGCGAGCCTGCAGGCCAAGCCGGTTCAAGCGGCACTCGCCTCTGCCGCGAGCTTCGCGGCGGGCGCCGCGCTGCCGCTGGGCGTGGCGGTCTGGGCCCCCGACGCCGTGCTGCTGCCGTGGGTGGCCGCGATGTCGCTGGTGTTCCTCGCGCTGCTCGGCGCGACCGCGGCCCGGGCCGGCGGCGCGAGCCTCTTGAAGGGCGCGTGGCGCGTCACCTTCTGGGGCGCGCTCGCGATCGGCATCGCCGCGGGCGTCGGCGCGCTGTTCGGCACGACGGTCTGACCTTCCCCCACATTTTCATCGACACCTTCACGAGGACACGCACCACCCCATGATTCCGTCCCCCGCCTACCGCGACCGCGGCACCATCGCGCTGCACTGGCTGGCCGCGACGCTGAGCGCACGCTACCCCGAATGCCGCGCTTCGAGCAGGTCGATCTCGCGCACCAGCTTGCGCGCCGTCTCGCTGCCCAGTCTGCGGCCACGCAGTTCGCGGAAGATCTCGGTGCGCTCCGCCGCGAGCGCGGCCAGCCGCATCTCGCGCTCGACTGCCTCGCTTTTGCGCGCGAGTGCGATCGCTTCGGCATCGCCCGCGCGGCTCTCGATGCGGGCCCGGTAGATGTCCATCACGCGCGCCGCCGCCGCGACAACGATGTCGGCATCGGGCTGGTCCTTCGAGCGCGCGAGCTGGAGCCGCTCGATCTCGCCGATCGCCGCATGCGCGGCCGCGATGCGCGCGCTGGCCTCCTCGGCCTCGCGTGAGGGGTCCGAGGGCAGCGCCAGTCCGCCGAGCAGCAGCGGCAGTCCGATGCTGGCCGCCACCAGCGACACGATGATCACGCCCATCGCCAGCAGGATCGCCAGATCGCGCCCAGGGAACGGCGCGCCGCCCGGCAACAGCAGTGGCAGGCTCAGCACACCGGCGAGCGTGACGGCGCCACGCACGCCGGCCAGCGACATCACGGTCACGAGCCGCCAGCCGGTCCGCTCGGTCGCGCCGCCGCGCAGCGACACCATGACCCACGCGAAGCGCAGCAGCGCCAGACCGAGCGTGATCGCCAGCACGTAGGCGATCAGCCAGGCGGGATGCGCGTGGCCCGTGAGCTGCACGGTCGCGGCGGCACCCGCGGCGATGCCGGGCAACTGCTCGCCGAGCAGCACGAAGACGACACCATTGGCGCTGAACTGGATCACGTCCCAGAAGGTGGCGCGGCGGATGCGGGTGGTCGCCATTGCGTGGCCCGAGCTTTCGACGCTGCTCATCGTCAGGCCGGCCGCGACAGCGGCCAGGATGCCCGAGGCGTGAATGGCTTCGGCGAGCAGGTAGCAGCCGAACGGGATCAGCAGGCTGATCAGGATCTGCGAACCGCTGTCTTCGCCGATCCGTTGCGAGACCCGGTTCTTGAGCCCGGTCAGCGCGAGCGTCAGGCCCACGCCGACAGCGACCCCGCCGGTGGCGACCCAGACGAAATCGAACAGGGCACGCGAGAGCGAGAACGTGCCGGTCGTCATCGCCGCCACCGCGAAGCTGAAGCACACGAGGCCGGATGCGTCGTTGAGCAGTGACTCGCCTTCGAGGATGCGCATCATCCGGCGCGTGATCGGCACCCGCTGCGCAATCGCCGTCACCGCGATCGGGTCGGTGGGCGACAGCACCGCGGCGAGCGCGAACGCGACCGGCCATGGCAGCGCGGGCACCAGCCAATGGATGAACACGCCCATGCCGACCACGGTGAACACGACCAGACCGAGCGCGAGCTGGCTCACGGTGCGCCGATCCTTCAAGAGTTCTTCCGACGGGATGCGCCAGCCATCCAGGAACAGCAGCGGCGGCAACAGCAGCAGAAAGAAGACCTGCGGGTCGAGCGTCACGGCACGCCGGGTCGACAAACCGACCACCGCGCCGAGCCCGATCTGCACCAGCGGGCGCGGAATGACGAACGGCAGGGCGCGCGCGAGCAGTCGCGAAAGCACATCGCTCGCGACCACCGCGAGCAGCAGGAACAGGATGATCGACACGGTGTCCACGGTTGCCGTCCTTCAGGTGATCGGCGGCAGCGCCGCGTGTCAGCGCTTTGCAGGCAGCGGCGACCAGGCGGGGCGTTCGGTGCGTCCGGAGTCGATCACGACCAGGTAGCGGCCGGCATCCGGTGTCGTCGTGCGGTCGACCCGCAGCACCCACAGGTGTGCACCGTCGTCGACCGCCTGCTCGTAGGCCGCGTCGAGCAGCCCGTGCCGATCGAGGAAGGCGTTCAGCGTGGCGGGGATGCGCACGCAGCCCTCCGACTGCGCGGTGCCCAGGTGCGGCTCGGCGAGCACGGGGTCGGTCGCGTGCATCTGCAGGCGCAGCACGCCCATCGCGTGCTTGCCCCAGCCGCGCGGCGCCTCGACCCAGCCGAAGTCGTAGACCCGCATGCCCTTGACGCCATAGCCGCGAAAGCCGAGCTTGTTCTTCGTGCCCTCGGCGCGGAAATCCGGGTTGCGCATCGAATGCTCGAACACCCCGAGCGGCGTGGTGAAGTGCTCGTAGCGGCCGGGCAGCCCGGTCGACACCGGCGTGGCACCGACGAGGTCCCACCCCTGCGCTGCCGACCCCCAATAGATCAGGACCGCCTGGACGCTCGCGCTGCGGTCGACAAGCAGGATGTACTGCGCAGGCGCTGCCGGCAGCCGGGCGGCATCGAGCGCGGCCTGCAGGCGCGCGGCGTAGGCGGCGCGCTCTTCCGGTGGCAGCTGGAGGCTCGGCGCGACCTCGCGCTGAAACGCCGCCGTGAGTGGCGACTCGCGCGGTGCCTGGGCCAGATCGTCCGCGGTCGCCGCGCCGTGCGCCGACAGGCTCGACGCGGCGGCGAGCACCGCGCCGACGAGGGACAGGCCAAGCGATGGGTACTTCATCGGCCGAACGATGCGGCATCGGGCGCGTGCCGTCGGTGCGACAGCGAACCCAGCCGCGTGCGTTCGCCAACGCACCGACACCGAACCCAGACCGCGCAAGCGTTCGGTAGCGTCAGCTCATCCGCGGCGCGGCCACGAGTTCACCGCGCTTGACGAAGAACTCGCGCGCCATCTTCACGATCTCGCCCTCGGTCGGATGGCCGACGGTTTCCCATCCGACGATCTGCGTTGCCACGGCGGGGCGATGCTTCTCGACATAGTGGCGAAAGTCGGCCTGGGCGGTGTGCGAGCCGGCCACCAGAATCGAGGTGATGCCTGCCAGTGCCTCGCAGACCTCGGCGAAAAATTCGTGTTCGCTTCGCACCTGGCTGCCATGCTGGCGCGTGTAGTGGACGTGCTCCTTGACCTTCTGTTCGAGGACTTGTTCGGCATCGATCTGCAGCACCTGGGCGGTGTGGTGGTCGATCCAGGCGACGGCGTGGGTGAGTGGCATGAAGAACCCCTGGTGATGGCGCATTGAGTGCCCAAAGATATTGTTGAATGCGATGTCGAGATGCCACAGGGTAGTTCCGCGTCCGGCGGCCGTCTGTGCGGCAACCCACTCCCGACACTTCACGGGGCCGGTATGAGCCAGCGGAAAGTCGCCGCGGCGGTCATGGGCTGAACTGAATCGAAGTCACTGCCCCGCGCCAGTAGGGCTTGCGCCCGCGCGGCAGGAGCCAGGCGGCTTCGCCCGACATGGGCACGCGCATGCCGCCGCGCTTCGCGTAGTCGGACCAGCATCCTTCCCAGGGCATGGACACGCTCCTGTCGCCGACCGCCATGCCGCGCGCCTCGAAGCGGGACGATCGGATCAGCCCGGTGGCGTCGAAGCCCACTCGCATCGTCACGCTGAACGGCCCGTCGACCAGCGTCGCGTCTGCGGTGTGCTCGTCGACCGCGGACCACTGCACGCCCTGGCTCGGCAACAGCGCGGTCGGGTACCAGGCGGCTTCGGCGAAGTAGCGGATCAACTCGCCCCGCGCGAGATCGCCGCTTCCCTGTTGATCGGCCAGGGAGAGCACACCCATCACCGACGCTTCGAGGATGCCAACACGGGCGATGTAGCTGTCGTGGACGAGGACCGCGATGCCCGGCATGAACTTGATGCGCGCATTCCACACGAAGCCGGGCGTGCGCGTCGTCACCGATTGCTGCGCCGTGAAAGGGCGCCACTGTTCGCCGGTCTGGCTCAGGTTCATCGACCCCGTCTGTTCGAGGGCCACCGAGCGCACGATCGGCTGCCCCTCTTCCAGCACGGCGTTGAAGTAGCGCTGCACCGGCGCCGGCAGACCCTCGAGTTCACGACGGTCGTGGCGAGCCGCGATCGGCGGCGATTGCGCGGCGGCGAGTCGGGCGTGGAGCGCATGCGTCGACAGGCTCCACCGGCGCTTGCCGATGGCCGACAGACCGGCACCGGCGAGAACGACCGAGCCGATGGCCGTGGCGGCCCAGGTGCTGCGATTCATGATTGATTTGCCGGCCGATCCGGGCGAGCGCTCACACCAGGACGGCGCCGACCGGGCGTCGGAGCGAGCGCGGCGCCAGCGCCCCCCCGCCCGAAGCGAACCACCAGGTCGGGCCGGTGCGTGCCGAGGCCGAGCGATGCCGCGAACTGCGGTCGCAGGCTGGCGACCTCCACCGGCTGGTTGAGGTGCGCATGGCGCAGCCCCAGGGCGGTGGCCTGCAACGCGAAGCGTTCATAGCAACGGCCGGCCTCGGCCCAGTGCGCCTTGTCACCGGGCCCTTCGGATTCGGGCACGAAGACGGCGATGCCGGCCGAACTCCGCACCTGGCGCGCGTACTTGTCGTTCTCGCTGCCTTCGCGATAGAACAGCCTGAACAGCGGGCTGCCGATCCCGCGCGGAATCGACGGATTGCCGGAGGTTCGGGTGAACAGGCCGTCGCCGCTGTTCACCGCCTCGTCGTCGCTGAAGCGTATCCACGACTTCAGCTCTTGGACGAAAGCCGGATCGTTCATCTGCGCCGAATTGCCTTGCACCACGTACGCGAGTACCCGCTCCATCGCTGCGCGATCGGTGAGCAGCAGCACCCGCACGCCAGCGCCTGTGCCCGCTGCCTCCAGCAGTTTCAGTTCCGCGGTGGAAACGGGTTGTCCGTCGAACTCGGTGCGCGTGCACTGCCGCTGCGGGATCGCGTCGAACAGCGGCGACGCCATCGGCCGGGTCGGGTCGAACGACACCACGACAGCCCCCTCGCCAGAGGCATCGAAGCGCACGTCGGCCATCAAGCCGTGCGCGCGCGCCGCGTGAACCATGTTCTCGGTCGCGCAGCCGAGCGACACGAACAGGTGGTGATCGTCGGGATCGACGGCGGGGCAGCGCCGCGCC
>JBDTVC010000272.1:0-6555 GCA_040007475.1 Burkholderiales bacterium | reverse complement strand
GCAGCACGCGCCGCGGCTTGCGCGTGGCGCGGGCGTCGGCGGGCAGGGGCAGGGCGGCGAGGGCAGTGGTCATGGTGGATCGGCAGGTTAGGGGCTGCCTCGCATCCACGGAAGAACCGAATCCGAATTTGCTTATCCATGCAATCGAAAGCAGAAAAACAGCTGAGCCGCACCTCGAAGGGCGGCACACTCCCCGCCGTGAACGACACCTCGCCCCTGCTCGTGGCCTGCCTGTGCGCGCAGTGGTGCGGGACCTGCCGCGACTACGTAGCGACCTTCGAGGCCGCAGCACCGGCGTTCGGCGCCGCCATCCGATGGCGCTGGATCGACATCGAGGACGAGGCCGCGCTGCTCGACGGCGCCGATGTCGAGAACTTCCCGACCCTGCCGATCGCGCGCGGCGACCGCGTGCTGTTCTTCGGCCCCCTCACGCCGCAGCCGCAAACCATCGCGCGGCTGCTGACCGGCGCGCTCGCCGGCGAGCTGCCGCGCGTGGCGCCCGATCCGGAGGTGGATGCACTGGTTCGGCGCCTGAACGCGACCCGTCTCGGGGCGTGAGCGGGCCGATAGCTTGCTTCATGGTCGGTGCAACGCGGGGCCCGATCGTCGCAGGCCCCGACGTAACATTGCCCAACCCACCCGCCGCAGTGCATTGACCGAGAGGCCCTCATGAGCACCCCCATCCCCGCCACGCTGATCCCCGGCGACGGCATCGGCCCCGAGATCATGGACGCGACGCTCGCCGCGCTCGACGCGCTCGGCGCCCCGTTCGCGTGGGACCGCCAGATCGCCGGCCTCGAAGGCGTGACCACTGCCGGCGACCCGCTGCCCGCCGCCACGCTCGCGAGCATCCGCCGCACGCGGCTGGCGCTGAAGGGCCCGCTGGAGACGCCCTCGGGCGGCGGCTACCGCTCGTCGAACGTGCGGCTGCGCGAGGAGTTCCAGCTCTACGCCAACCTGCGCCCGGCGCTGACGATCACGCCCGGCGGGCGCTTCGACAAGATCGACCTCGTCGTCGTGCGCGAGAACCTCGAAGGCCTGTACATCGGCCACGAGCACTACGTGCAGATCGACGACGACCCGCACGCCGTCGCGATGGCCACCGGCATCAACACCCGCGCCGGCAGCCGCCGGCTGCTCGAGTTCGCGTTCGAGCACGCGGTCGCGACCGGCCGCAGACGAGTGACGATCGTGCACAAGGCCAACATCATGAAGGCGCTGACCGGCATCTTCCTGGAGACCGGCCTGGACCTCTACGAGCACAAGTACAAGGGCCGGTTCGAGCTCGACACCGTGATCATCGACGCCTGCGCGATGAAGCTGGTGCTCAACCCCTGGCAGTTCGACATGCTGGTCACGACCAACCTGTTCGGCGACATCCTCTCCGACCTCGTCGCCGGCCTCGTCGGCGGCCTGGGCATGGCGCCGGGCGCCAACATCGGTGCCGATGCGGCGATCTTCGAGGCGGTGCACGGCTCGGCGCCCGACATCGCGGGGCAAGACAAGGCGAACCCGACCGCGCTGCTGCTCGCCGCGGCGATGATGCTCGACCACGTCAAGCTGACCGAGATGGCGACGCGCCTGCGCGCCGCGATCAACGCGACGCTGAACGTCGACCTGGTGCGCACCGGCGACCTCGGCGGCAGCGCCGGAACGAAGGCGTTCACGGCCGCGCTGGTGAGCCGGATCAGGAACGGATGAAGCGCACCGGCGCCTCGGCCGCGCGGGCGCGCAGCTGACCGCAGCCACCTTCGACGTCCTGCCCGGCCGATTGCCGCAGCTTGGTGAGCACGCCGCGCTCGTGCAGGCTGCGGGCGATCGTCTCGGCGCGCGCGGCCGAGGGCCGCTTGAAATCCAGCCCGTCGACGGTGTTGTACGGGATCATGTTCAGCAGCGCGTACTTGCCGCGCAGCAGGCGCACGAGGCCGTCGAGCTCGTCGTCGCCGTCGTTGATGCCTTCGAGCAGCGTCCACTGGTACTGGATCGGGTAGCCGGTGTCGCGCGCGTAGCGTTCGCCGAGCTCGACGAGTTCATCCGGCGCGATCACCGGCGCGCGCGGCATCAGCTCAGCCCGCAGCGCCGCCTGGGTCGAGTGCAGCGACAGCGCGAGCGCCGGCTTCACGCGGCCCTGCGGCAGGCGCTCGAACACGCGCCGATCGCCGACGGTCGAGAACACCAGGTTCTTGTGCCCGATGCCGGCCTCGGTGCCGAGCAGCTCGATCGCCTCGATCACGTTGTCGAGGTTGTGCGCCGGCTCGCCCATGCCCATGAACACGACCTTGCGCACCGGGCGCCTTGCACGCGCGAGCACGACCTGCGCGACGATCTCGGCGCTGCCGAGCTGGCGCAGCAGGCCGCTCTGCCCGGTCATGCAGAACACGCAGCCGACCGCGCAACCGACCTGGGTCGAGACGCACACGCCGTCGCGCGGCAGCAGCACGCTCTCGACCGCCTGGCCATCGGCGAGCGTGATCAGCAATCGCGCCGAACCATCGTCGGCCGGGTGCTCGGAGTGCACTTGCGCGAGGCCGCGCAGGTCGGCCTCGATCGCGGGCAGCGCATCGCGCACGGTCAGCGGCAGGAAGTCCTCGGGCTTGCGCTTGCCGCTGGCCTGCGGCAATGCGTTCGACCACAAGCGCAGCACGCGGTGCTCGTGCAGCGGCAGGGCGCCGGCAGCACGCAGGCGTTCGCGGAGGTCTTGGATGCGCATCGCAGGGATCGAAGTCGACCCCGAGTTTAGGCGCGGGTGCGGATGGCGCCGGCCGGGTCAGCGGGCGTTCGGCGCGTAGATCTGGTCGAACACGCCGCCGTCGTCGAAGTGCGTCTTCTGCGCCGCGCGCCAGCCGCCGAAGTCGCTGTCGACCGTGACCAGCTTGACCGGCGCGAACTGCTTCGCGTACTTGGCCGCGACCTTCGCGTCGCGCGGGCGGTAGAAGTTCTTCGCGGCGATCTCCTGGCCTTCGGGTGTGTAGAGATAGTCGAGGTAGGCCGTGGCGACCTTGCGCGTGCCGCGCTTGTCGACGACCTTGTCGACGACGCTGACCGGCGGTTCGGCGAGGATCGAGAGGCTGGGCGTGACGATCTCGAACTTGTCGGCGCCCAGCTCCTTCACCGACAGATGCGCCTCGTTCTCCCAGGCGATCAGCACGTCGCCGATGCCGCGCTCGACGAAGGTCGTCGTCGAGCCGCGCGCACCGGAGTCGAGCACCTTGGTGTTGGCGTAGATGCGCTTGACGAAGGCCTTCGCGCTGTCGGCGTTGCCGCCGGGTTGCTTCTGTGCATAGGCCCACGCGGCGAGGTAGTTCCAGCGCGCGCCGCCCGAGGTCTTCGGGTTCGGCGTGATCACCTCGACGCCGCTTTTGGCGAGGTCGGGCCAGTCGGTGATCTTCTTCGGGTTGCCCTTGCGCACCAGGAACACGATGGTCGAGGTGTAGGGCGCGGCGTTGTTCGGCAGGCGCTTCTGCCAGTCGGCCGGCAGCTGCTTGCCGTGGTCGCGGATCGCGTCGATGTCGTAGGCGAGCGCGAGCGTGACCACATCGGCCTCGAGCCCGTCGATCACCGAGCGCGCCTGCTTGCCCGAGCCGCCGTGCGACTGGCGGATCGTCAGCGTCTCGCCGGTCTTGGCCTTCCACTGCTTGATGAACGCGGCGTTGAACTCCTGGTAGAGCTCGCGCGTGGGGTCATAGCTGACATTGAGCAGCGTGGTGTCGGCCAGGGTCGGCAGCGCGGTGAGGGCGAGTGCGGCAGCGGCGGAGAGGGTCAGCGCGCGGCGGGAGAGAGCGGTGAGGGTCATGGTGAGGCACAGCCAATGGGTAAGGCTTGCACTCTAGGCAGCGGGCCGGCTGCCGTGAACCATGAAATCCTGCTGAGCTTTTCACTCGCCCGCGCGCATCCAGGCCGCAGCACGCTCCGCGATCATCAGCGTGGGGGAGTTGGTGTTGCCGCTCGTGATGGTGGGCATCACGCTGGCGTCGACGACGCGCAGGCCCTGGATGCCGTGCACGCGCAGCCGCGCGTCGACGACGGCCATCGGGTCGGCGGCCGGGCCCATCTTCGCGGTGCCGACGGGGTGGAAGATCGTCGTGCCGATGTCGCCGGCGAGCTGCGCGAGTTCGGCGTCGGTCTCGAACTGCACGCCGGGCTTGAGCTCGGTCGGCTGGTACTTCGCCATCGCCGGCTGCGCGACGATGCGGCGCGTGAGCCGCAGGCTGTTCGCGGCGATCAGCCGGTCTTCATCGGTGCTGAGGTACTGCGGCGCGATCGACGGCGCGTCCTTCGGCGAGCTGCTGCGCAGGCGCACGGTGCCGCGGCTGGTCGGGTTCAGGTTGCACACGCTGGCGGTGAACGCAGGGAAGGTGTGCAGCGGCTGGCCGAAGGCCTCGAGCGACAGCGGCTGCACGTGGTACTGCAGGTTCGCGTGCGGCCGGCTCGGGTCGCTGCGCGTGAACGCGCCGAGCTGCGACGGCGCCATGCTCATCGGGCCACTGCGCTTGAGCACGTACTCGAGCCCGATCATCCCCTTGCCCCACAGCGAGTGCACCATCGTGTTCAGCGTCTTCACGCCCTGCACGCCGTAGACGGCGCGGATCTGCAGGTGGTCCTGCAGGTTCGCGCCGACGCCGGGCAGTGCGTGCTGCACCTCGATGCCGAGTGCCCGCAAGGCCACCGGATCGCCGACGCCCGAGAGCTGCAGGATCTGCGGCGTGCCGATCGCACCGGTGCACAGGATCACCTCGCCGCCGGTATCGAGGCGCGCCTGCACCGGCGCGCCACCGTCGACCGGCAGCACCTCGACGCCGACCGTTCGCAGGCCCGCGTCGCCGCGCTCGAACAGCACGCGCTGGATCTGCGCGCCGGTCCAGACCTGCAGGTTCTGGCGCTTTTGCTGGGCCGGGCGCAGAAACGCCTTGGTCGCGTTCCAGCGCACGCCGGCCTTCTGATTCACGTCGAAGTAGCCGACGCCTTCGTTGTCACCGCGGTTGAAGTCGTCGCTGCGCGGGATGCCGGCCTGCTGCGCGGCCTGCGCGAAGGCGTCGAGCACGTCCCAGCGCAGCCGCTGCTTCTCGACACGCCACTCGCCGCCGGCGCGCGCGCCGCTCGGATCGAAGCCGGGCGCGGCGTGGAACGCATCGGCGCCCTTGTAGAAGTCTTCGTGCTTCGTGAAGTGCGGCAGGCACTCGTTCCAGCTCCAGCCGGGGTTGGCACCGAAGCCGTCGCCCGCGCCCCAGCCGTCGTAGTCGCGCGCCTGGCCGCGCATGTAGATCATGCCGTTGATGCTGCTGCAGCCGCCCAGCACCTTGCCGCGCGGGTAGATCAGCTGGCGGCCGTTCAGGCCGGGCTCGGCGTCGGTCTTGAAGAGCCAGTCGGTGCGCGGGTTGCCGATGCAGTAGAGGTAGCCGACCGGGATGTGAATCCACAGGTAGTCGTCGTTGCCGCCGGCTTCGATCAGCAGCACGTGCTTGGTCGGGTCGGCGCTCAGGCGGTTGGCGAGCAGGCAGCCGGCGGTGCCGCCGCCGCAAACGATGTAGTCATAGACAGAGTCGGACATGCTTCAGCGGGCTCCGCCGGCCAGTATCGGAAACAGTTTGATCAGCCCGTCGGACATGACCTCGACCGCGAGCGCCGCGAGCAGCAGGCCCATCAGCCGCGTCATCACGTTGATGCCGGTCTTGCCCAGCCCCTTGGCGATTCGGCCGGACAGGCTCAGGGCGACCCACACCGCCAGGCCGATCACCAGGCCGTAGCCCATCAGGATCGCGAGCTGCCACCAGTGGCGCGTCTTGTCGGCGTAGATGATCATGGTCGAGATCGTCGCCGGGCCGGTCAGCAGCGGGATCGTCAGCGGCACGATCGCGATGCTGGCCCCGGCATCGGCCTTGTCGCCGCCTTCGGCGAGATCGTCCTTGCGCGCCTCGGCGGGTTGCGCGTTGAGCATCTGCAGCGACGACATCAGCAGCAAGAGGCCGCCCCCGACCTGGAACGACGCGAGCGTGATGCCGAAGAACTCGATGATCTTCAGCCCGGCGAGCGCGCTGACCGCGATCACGACGCAGGCCGAGATCGCCGCGACGCGCGCGGTGCGCTGGCGCTGCTGGCGCGTGAAGCCGCCGGTGAAGTGGATGAAGAACGGAATCACCCCGATCGGGTTCACGATGGCCAACAACGCGATCAGGGGCTTGTACAAATCCATGCCGGATTGTCGCCCTTCACCCGCGGCCCGCCGCCGCGAGTTCCCGCAGGTAGCGCAGCCCCGGCACGGCACGGGCGCCGTACCAGCTCAGCAGCTCGCCATCCACCAGGCGCACGTGCGCGTTCGGGCACAGTGCGCGGGCTTCGGCCAGGTGTGGCGCGCTGAACGCGTACGGCTCGGAGCTGAGCAGCACGTGCTGCACGTCGGTGAGCCACGCTTCGTCACCGCGCACGACGGGGTAGCGCGCGGCCCCGGTTTCACCACCGTGCGCATCGGGCAGCGTGTGCCAGCCCACGCGGGCGAGCATCGAGGCGATGTAGGTGTCGCGCGCGACGGTCATCCACGGGTCGCGCCAGATCAGGTAC